>CAXUDN010000019.1:0-49122 GCA_964249715.1 uncultured Acidobacteriaceae bacterium | reverse complement strand
CGCGCCAGAGGGCAACACAGACAAGGAGGAGAAGGGGATAGATCGGGAGGAGATAGCGCGTGAGGAGGGCGCCGCCGAGAATGGAAAAGGCGAGAAGGTTCGCGGCAACAAGACCGGCGATGGCGCGCGTGACAGGTGCGGGGAGGCCCAGGAGGTTCGGTCGTTGGGTGTTCGGGATGCGGGGGGGCAGGAGAAGGCAGGCGGCGGCGAGGGTGAGGGGGAGCCAGATGTTGCGTTGCCAGAAGAGGTGGACGAAGCGGATGCGCAGGGCGTAAAGAAAGTGCGCGAGGGTGAAATTGGCAGTGGCGTTATAGCGGAGAAACACGGGGTTGCCGAAGATATAGCCGGTTTTGGTGTAGTGGAAGGCGTACCAGGCGGCGAGAACGGGGAGGGGGAGGGCAAGGGCGGCGGCCCAGCGGAGATGGGCGCGGGTGAGGGTGGGATGAGCGCGTTGTCGGCGGGAGGTGAGGAGAAGGAAGGCCAGGAGGGCGGCGGGTTGGAGGATGGCTGTTTCTTTGGCGAGGACGGAAAGGGAAAAGAGGGCGGAAGTCCAGGCGAGGCGTTTGGGTGAGCTAACGTTTTCCGGCGACATGCCGATAAGTTCTGGGGAGGTGAAAAAAAGGGCGAGGGCGGCGAGGGTGAAGGCGGCGGCGAAGATGTCGGCGTGGGCGAGGCTGCTTTGGGCGAACCAGATGGGGTAAATCGCTGTGAGAAGGGCTACAACGAGCGCGGGAGCCGGGCCGAGAAGGCGATTGCCGAGGGCACACACGGACGTGAGGGCGGCGGCGGCAAAGGCACAGGCGGTGAGGCGTGTGACGAGGATGTGAACGCCGAAAAGATGCCAGAGGGCGCCGAGGACGACGTTGGGCAGCGGCGGATGGGCGTTGGTGAAAACGGGGATGAGGGTGCCGGAGCGATAAAAATCGAGGGCGGCAGGGACGTAGTAGCCGCCTTCGTCCCAGTAGTAGGGAAGATGGAGGAGGGTGAAATGCGTGAGGGAGACGAAAACGAAGGCCGATGCAAGGAAAAGCGGCAACGAAAAGCTGCCGAGCCGCTTCCTCGACTCCGTCGGCGAGGAGCTATGGCTGGGACTTGTACGTGTATTCCGAGTGGAATTCTGAGGGATCACCGTTTATTGAACGGGACGAGGACCCGGGGTGGTGGAGGGTATCGTGTTGGGCTTAGGGGCATCGAGGGAGATGGTGCCGAAGTTGGCCTCATATTGGGCGAGATTTTGGCCGAGGAGGGAATAGAGGGCTTTGGCCTGCTGAGGACTGAGATAGATGCCCTGAAAGTTTTCGACTTCGATGGCATCGGCGGCGGTCTGGTTCAGGGTGCCGAAGATGAGGGCGAAATCCCAGACAGAGGGCCGGACCTGGACGCTGTTGGCGTAACCAGTGCGGTAGTCAGGAGTCTTGGAGAGGGTGATGCGGGGTTCGGGGCGGGGCTGTGTAGCTTCGGTCATTCAAGATCCTGTTTGCGCCGGGCGTAACCCGGGAGGGGCTTGTGCGGTTCGTTTTGACGGCCCGCGCGGAAGGGTGATGGTCCGGAACCGTTTCTGTCACCCACATCGATCGGTTCGGCAGGGAACAATGCGGGCGGACCTGGGTGTGGAGCAAGGATCCAGGTTTCAAGGGTAAAGGGGGCTTAGGGCGTTGTCCAGAAACAGCGTTGATGGTTTCCAGCGACTCGCGCGAACCGGCGTGGCTTCCTGGATGGGCTTTCCCAAGCCTTCGTGCAGGGTAGAGGCGACATGTACGTCCAAAAGAGAGTCACAGACGGCATGGCTGAGTTGGTCCAAAGAGCGCCGCGGGTTGCCGCAGATTTTGGCTTGGTATTCCAAGGGGAAGCTGGAGAGATCCGGGGATACTGCGTGAACATAAGCCAATCGGGCCTGCTGGGTGTCTTCGCCCGGGAATTGGACCTATGGACGACCGGGGAACTGACGGTGCAGTTCGGCGAAGGCGTGCTGGGGATCAGGGCTCGCGTGGCGCGTGCCGTAGATCAATACACAGGATTGGTCTTTGTCTCGATGAATGCGGAGCAGAAGGAGGCCGTTGCTGCGGCGGTGGAGTCAGCGCGCTCTGCAATGGGACTTCGCGACCAGGAGATGACGCCGTTTTGATGGTGCGGAAGGAGGGACTCGAACCCTCACGCCGTAAGGCACAGGCTTCTAAGACCTGCGTGTCTGCCATTTCACCACTTCCGCGCTTCTCTAGGGTAGCCGGAAGGCGCAAAGCGGGCAATGGAGGACGCAGGCGGCAGGAAGGGAAGAGGAAGAGAATGCCGGCAAGCGTGGTGTGGCTCGGTGGAGAACTGCTGGTTTTCGTAGGGACATCAAAGCGGTAGGAGTTCCGCGCGGCACGTGGAGGGGAGATTGCGACCTCCGGGACTGTAGTGCATCCTATGCATGTAAGTTGATAGAAAGGCGCTCAACCAATGGCAAATGAATTTGTGAGTGTAATCAAGCCGACTGTCGGGCGGCCTGCAGGTGAGGGGAAGGGACATTCGTATCCGGTTCTGCCGGTACGGGAGACCGTCCTGTTTCCGCACCAGGTGCTGCCGCTGACGGTGGGCCGCGAGAGTTCCATCCAGCTGATCCAGTCGCTGGGCGAGGATAAAACGATTCTGGTGGTTGCGCAGCGGGATGCGCGGCAGGACGCACCGGAAGGCGGCGACCTTTACGGGGTGGGGACGCGCGCGACCGTGCACAAGGTTGTGAAGATGCCCAACCAGAGCCTTTTTGTGTTTACCGAGGGTACCGAACGGGTGCGTTTGGGTGCGTTTACACAGGCGCAGCCGTTTTTGTCTGCTGAGGCGGAGACGATTGCCGAGAGTACGCCGGAGCCCTCGCCCGAGATGGAGGCGCTGCAGCGCAATGTGCTGAGCCAATTCCAGGAAGTGGTGACTTCGTCGTCGACCCTGTCGGACGACCTGCAGACGATTGCTCTGAACATCGACGATCCGGCGCGTCTGGCGGACTTTGTTGCGTCAAACCTGCCTTTTTTGACGACGGGCGAGAAGCAGGAGCTGCTGGAGATGCCGGATACAAAGGCACGGCTGGAGCGGCTGACGTCGCAGTTGGCGAAGGAGCTTGAGGTGCAGCAATTGCGCAACAAGATCCAGAGCGAGGTGCAGGATTCGGTGCAGCAGTCGCAGCGAGATTACTACCTGCGCGAGCAGATGAAGGCGATCCAGAAGGAGCTTGGCGACCAGGACGAGACCCAGAAGGATATTCAGGATCTGCGCGACAAGATCGAGGGCGCGGGGATGCCTGAGGAAACGAAGAAGGATGCGCTGAAAGAGTTGGGACGGCTGAGCAGGATGAACCCTGCAGCGGCGGATTATTCGTTGACGCGGAATTATGTGGAGTGGCTGGCTGTTCTGCCATGGTCGAAGGGTTCTTCAGAGGCCGTAGACATCAACAAGGCCAAAGAGGTGCTGGATGCGGATCACTATGGCTTGACGAAGGTGAAGGATCGCATTCTGGATTACCTGAGCGTCCGGCGGTTGAAGCCGGATATGAAGGGGCCCATCCTCTGCTTCGTCGGGCCTCCGGGTGTGGGTAAGACCTCACTGGGGCGATCGATCGCGAAGGCGCTGGGAAGAAAGTTCAGCCGCATTTCGCTGGGCGGCATGCATGATGAGGCGGAGATCCGCGGGCATCGGCGGACCTACATCGGCGCGTTGCCGGGGCAGATTATTCAGCACCTGAAGCGGGTGGAGGTGAATGACCCGGTGTTCATGTTGGATGAGATCGATAAGCTGGGACGTGATTTCCGGGGCGATCCGGCATCGGCTTTGCTGGAGACTCTCGATCCGGAGCAAAACAACACGTTCCGCGATAACTACCTGGATCAGCCGTTCGACTTGAGCAAGGTGCTGTTTATCTGCACGGCGAATCAGTTGGATACGATCCCCGGACCGCTGCTGGATCGTATGGAGATCATTGAGTTGACGGGTTATACGGAAGGCGAAAAGACCGCCATTGCAGAGCGGTACCTGATTCCGCGACAGATCAAGGAGAATGGTCTTGAAACCGGCGTCCTTGAGATTCCGACGGAGAGTGTTGGCTTTATCGCCCGGCATCACACGCGCGAAGCCGGCGTGCGGAAGCTGGAGCAACTGATCGGCACGGTGGCGCGCAAAACAGCGCGGCGCGTGGCGGAAGGTTCGATGCACCCGGAGAATGGCGACAAGCTGGTAGTCACGCCGGAGGTCATCAAGGAGTTTCTTGGTGGGATCAAGGTGCGGGTCGATACAGAGATTGCGGAGCGGACGAAGCGGCCGGGTGTGGCTGTGGGGTTGGCCTGGACGCCGGTGGGTGGCGATGTGTTGTTCATCGAAGCCAACCGGATGAAGGGCAAGGGCAATTTCTCGATCACCGGACAATTGGGCGACGTAATGAAGGAGTCTACGCAGGCGGCGCTGACGTGGGTGCGGTCGAATGCGGTAAGCCTGGGGCTGGATGAGGATGTGTTGAAGGACATCGATCTTCACATTCACGTGCCGGCTGGGGCGATCCCGAAGGATGGACCGAGCGCAGGTGTGACGATGGCTACGGCGATTGTGAGTCTGCTGACGGATACACCGGTTCGGCCGTTGCTGGCCATGACGGGCGAGATCACGCTGAGCGGCAACGTATTGCCGGTAGGCGGGATCAAGGAGAAGTTCCTGGCGGCCAAGCGAGCTGGGGTGCGGGATGTGATTCTTCCGATCGACGTGAAGTCGAATGTGGAAGAGGATCTTCAGCCTGACCAGGTCGAGGGCGTGACGATTCACTATGCTTCGCGGATTGAGGACGTGCTGAACGTGGCGCTGCCGAAGACGCCGCGGGAGGCTGTGCTGGATGAGGAAGTTCGGGAAGAGGTGCTGGCGGAGGTTGCGTAAGCGGCTTTGTCAGCGACTCTTTGATCATCCTGATCATCAGGAATAAGGCCGGAGCATCTGCTCCGGCCTTTCCCGTTTGGCTGCGGCCAAATCCAGTTCAGTGTTGTGTGAGGGGCATCTCCGTTCGTTCCGCCCGCGCTGCTGCGACATGCTCGGCGTCGCCGAGCGGATGCCTCGGGGCCGAGCGGCGCAGACCCGTTGGGTTACATGGCTCGCTCGGGGGTAGAGGGGTTCTGGAGATGGTCTCCGAGGAAGTTGGCCACGGCGAGAAGGATGCGGGGGACGACACTGGAGGAGAACCAGTGGCCTTCGTTGGAGAGAATCTCGGTGCGGTGGGCCACGTCGAGGTCGGTGAGGCGCTGGTCGATTTTGTGGGCATAGGTGGCGGGAACGATGGTGTCGGTGGCGCCGTGGAGGATGAGAGTGGGGGGGAAGTGGGAGGTGGCCTGGGAGGCGTAGGGTTCAACGAGGCCTCCAGAGACGTCGATGAGGGCGCGGAGGCGTGTTCTTTGGGTGGAATCGGGTGCGGCGGAGAACTGGGCGGCAAGAGCCAGGGCGAGGAAAGCGCCCAGGGAGACGCCGGCGAGGATGATTTGCTGGGGGTTAACGCCGGGGCGGGTGGAGGCGAAGCGGACGGCTTCGTCGGCGACGCCCAACCAGGGAGCGGTGTGGATGCCATTCTGGATGGTGGCAAGGTCCGCGTAGGTGGTGTTTGTGCGGTCGAAGTAGTGAGGGGCGTAAAGGGCGACGTTTGCCTGGTGAAGGTAGGGGGCAAGGCGAGACGTCCAGAAATCGAGATTCCCGCCGGCGCCGTGCAGGAGGACGATGGCTGGATAGGTTTTACCGTCCGGCGCGGGTTCGGGTTCCTGGGCGAAGAGGCGGACGGGAATGGAGTCGACTTCGATTCGGAGATGGCTCGACACATCGCATGAGATGCGGGAGTTGGAAGTCGCTATGCTGGTCCGTATGGGAATGCGGGGCGAGACGATGTTGCTGCTGGATACGTGCGGGGAGCGTGCGTCGTTGGCGGTGGCGCGGGATGGGCGGATTGAGGTGGAACGAATTTTGATGGAGCGGACGGCTTCCGGGGCTCTGCTGGGTGCGATTAAGGAAATGCTCCGTGAGATGGAGGTGGGGGTGGCGGATCTGTGTGGGATTGGAGTGGTGAACGGGCCGGGTTCGTTTACCGGGTTACGCGTGGGATTGGCGATGGCGAAGGGGCTGTGCGAAGCGACTGGCGTGAAGTTGGCGGCAGTCTCACGTCTGGCTGTACTGGCGGATGCGAGCGGGATCGAGGAAGGGATTGCGATCCTGTGGGCGGGGCGGGAGCAGGTCTATGTGCGGGAGAGTGGCGGTGCCGAGCGGCTTATGGGCGCGGGGGAACTCGCGGCGAAATATAGGGCGTGTGAGATCGCCTTTGCGGAGGAGGCGCTCTTACCCTGGCTTGGAGATGGTTCGCGGGCGCACCACGTGGAGATGCGTGCGGGGCTGTCGCTTGGGTTAGTGCAGCAATGTCTTGCGGAAGGTGGGAGCGATGGGGCGCGGGTAGATGCAAACTATGTGCGGAACGAGGATACGATCTACGCCCGGCAGCTTACGAAAGCTTAACCGGATAGCGGGTGAGGTTTGAGGATCGAAACAGCGTCAGTTGAGGGGCTGGCCGAGGTGCAGGCGCTGGTAGCGGCTTGCGGTGTGGGACCTTTTTGGCCGGAGGCAGCTTGGCGGGAGATGTTTGCGCCGCGCGTCGATGAGGGACTGGTTCGTCTCTTGCTGCTGGCCCGGGGAGAAGATGGGGAGCTTTGGGGCTGGCTGGCGGCTTCGCGGGTATGGGAGCGGAGTGAATTGGAGTATGTGCTGGTGGCCCCGGCGCGTCGTGGGCAGGGTATAGCAGGCAGGCTGTTGGATGGCTGGATCGACTGGGCGCGTGCGCAGGGAGTTCTGGAGATGGAACTCGAGGTCAGGGTGTCGAATGCCGGGGCTTTGCGGCTGTACCACCAACGAGGATTCCTGGAGCAGGGACGGCGACTAAAGTATTACGAAAGACCCGTCGAGGATGCTGTTTTGATGAGTCGCAGGCTGTGAATGCTCGTTCTCGGAGCGTTTTGTGAAGGCACTCAGGCGTGGGTGGGAGCGGTATTCCGGGGGGTGGTACGGTCGAAGGATTCCGGCTGAACATTCTGGAATCGATCGTCGGCTTCAGACCATTCTGCCTGGCCGCGAGGGAGAAAAACGGAGACGATGGTGCCGTGATGTTCGGGGTCGGTTGAGGAGGCGAGCTCGATGGTGCCGCCGTGCTTTTCGACGATGCCGCGGGAAACCCAGAGACCGAGGCCAGTGCCGGCCTCCCCCTTCGTGCTGAAGAAGGGTTGGAAGAGCTTGCGCTGGGTATCGGGATCGATGCCGGACCCGCGGTCCTCGACGGTGATGAGAACGCCCGGGCGACGAGTGGCGGCGGGGTCAGAGGGCGTGACGCCGGCGCTGGGACGGGTGCGGACCTCGACCGTTTCGCCGCGGGGTGAGGCTTCGGCGGCGTTGACGAGGAGGTTGGTGAAGACCTGGCGCAGTTCGGCGGGAAAGCCGGAGACGACGGAGGGCTGTTCGAGGTCGGCTTTGACGCGGACGCCGATCTCGCGGAAGCGACCGTCCAGCAGAACGAGCACGCTGTTGAGGAGGCTGGAGATGTCCAGAGCGACGGCGGTGCGGGACTCACGGTACATGCCGAGGAGGGCGCGGCTGATTTGGGTAGCGCGGCTAAGTTCGCCCTGGGCCATTTCCAGGAAGCGTGCATTTTCCTCGGCGTTGGAGCCGGTGCGCATGAGGTAGAGGAGGTTGGAGACGGAATCGAGGGGGTTATGGATCTCGTGGGCGATGGTGGCGGCGAGGCGACCGGCGACGGCCAGCTTTTCAGAGGCGAGGAGCGCGGCCTGGGCCTGACGCTGCTGGGTGCTGTCACGGAGGACGAGGACGATACCGGCGAGATCGCCGTTGCGTTCGTAGACAGGGGCCCCGGATTCGTCGATGGTGAGTTCGGCGCCGTCGGTGCGCCGCAGGACGAAGGATTCGTTGGGGGTGACGGTGCGAAGTTCGCGACGAACGGCGGCAACGGGCGACTCGGCGGAGGTGTGGCTGACTTCGCCTTCCAAGGGGAAGAGATCATCGAAGAGGCGCCCGCGGGCTTCCTTTTGCGTTATGCCAACGAGGCGTTCCGCAGCGGGGTTCATCAGCTCGATGCGGCCGTCGAGATCGCAGACCACGACGGCTTCGCTGAGATGAATAAGGATGGCGCGCAGGCGTTGTTCCGAGTCGAAGGTCGCCTGGGCGTGTTTGCGGAGGGCGCTGAGCGTTCCCTGGAAGGCGTCGCTGACAAGACGAAGCTGATTACGGGCGAAGATGCCGATAAATAGACCGGCGATCAGGGTGAGGGCGACGAGAGCAATCAGGGTTTCACGGAGTTGGCGGTGCCAGGTGTCGACCGCATTGAGGCGTCGGCGGGCCTGATCGTTGGTGATGCGGTCGATCAGGCGAAGCATGCTGTCCATCCGGCCTTTGGCGCGGAGATTGAGGCCCGGATCCCGCGTGTCGCTGCCGGCCTGGACGGAGGAGATGATGGGTTCGGCGATGGTCCGGACCCATTGCATGTGCTGGGTCCGAAGGGCATCGAGGGGAGCTACATCGGCTCCCTGTCGTTGCAGGCCATCATGAAGTTTGCGAATGCTATCGCGCAGGGGTTCCGCGGCATACTCGTAGGGTTGAAGGAAAATCTCATTTCCGGTGGTCTGGTACGCGCGAAGGCCGGTTTCTTCGTCAACGATTTCCGCTTTCAGGAGGGTGGCGGTCTCGATGTTGGCGTCGGCGAGTTGCATGCGGCTAACGGCATGCTGGGCGTCCAGAATTTGCCAGGCGAGCGCTGAGGCGACCAGGGCGAGGGCAAGGATAGGCAGCAGAAGGGTCTGGCGGAGGACGCGTTTGAGCTGAGTGAGATTCACAGGCTACCCAGAGATTATGGCTCGAAAAGGCTGTCCAACTTGGCGAGAAGCGCAGGTGCGCCTTCACCCTTGGTCATGTAGATGTTGACGAGGCCGGTTATGTCGGCTGGAAGGCCGACATAGGCGGAAAGAAGAAGGATGGGGATCTCGGGTTTCTCGGCGCGCATGACCGCGGCGATCTCCCCTCCGTGCATGCCGGGTATGGAGTAATCGAGGACGACTGCCTCGACGGGTCTGGAACGAAAGAGGGAGAGGCCGGTGGGACCGTCAGGGGCCGTGATGACCTGATAACCAGAGCGCTCCAGGAGCAGACGGCGCACCTCCAGGCCGACTTGCTCGTCGTCGACACATAAGACGAGATGGCCTGTTTGCTCCATGGGACTCCTCAGGAAACTCACAACTTTCCCTGAGAATACCATCCATAGGTCACCTTGCCAGCAAACAAAGGTGGTAGCCAAGTGGCACATAAGTAACGTTATTTCAGCGCTGGAACCTCCATCGCAGGCCAGTGAAGGAGGGCGGGGAGCAGAGGAAAGTAGAGGGCGAGAACAATGTGGGAGGGATCAGTGCCCGAGGCTGCGGCGGCCTGAGCGTAGGCCTGCATTTGGGGCTGGTATTTGGATTTCTGGTCGGCGAGAAAGACGGCGGGTGAGCGGCCGCCGGGATCTGCAGTTTTGTAATCGACGATCCAGAGGTGGGTTCGAATGGTGTCGTCGAAGGCATGGGGGCCGGCTACGAAGGTGCGATCCGCTCGCAGAGCGCTTACGGACGAGCCGATCGGGGCTTCTGTGCGGGCGTTTTGATGGGGACTGAGAAGCCAGGCGCCTTCGGAGTGACCGAGGGTCCCGGTGAGCGTGGCGAGGGCTCGCTGGGCTTCGGTGGCGGCGAGGTTGGGTGCAAGACCTTCGTTGCGGAGGGTTGCAATGAGGCGGGGAAGCCACGTAGGAAGTTCAGATTCGAGGGATTCCCTTGTTTGCTGGACGGCGAGGCGGGTGGCCAGGAGTTGGAGAAAACGGTGGACGGCATTGCCGAAAGCGCGGGCGGCGAAAGAGCCTTCTGGGCGGGTAAAGACTGCGGAGCGGACGAGATCCGAGGCTGCTGGATAGGAGAAAATCGGGCCGTTTTCGCGGAGGAAGCGGGATTGAGGATCGAAATCGGGCGGGAGGCGCTGGAGAATGGGTGTGGAGGAGACGTGGGCTTCGTCGGCTGCAGCTGCGAGGCTGAGAGGTGGGTTGGCGGGCGTGGGGAACGCGACGAGGTTGCCGGCACCGGTCTGAGGGGGTAGGAGTTGCTGGGCGAGTATGGCTTCGGCGACGGGCCAGGCGGCGCGGAGAAGGCTGTCGTCGGTTGGTTTGCTGAGGGAGCCGTCACCTTTGCGTGAGACGGTACCGAAGAGGTGGAGTTCTTCGCGGGCGCGGGTGCAGGCCACGTAGAAGAGGCGTTGGGCTTCAGATTTGGCGCGATCGATCTCGTTCGCCGTGAGCCAGGAGGAGAGGGCCGAGGCTTCCTCGCCCTTGGCCTGGATGGGGGCAAGAAGAAAATCGGCTTCGCTGTCCGGGGTATCGAGTTCAAGCCATTTCAAGAGTGCGTGAGGATTGCGGCCGGAGCCTCGTTCAAGGGAGGGAACGAGAACGAGGTCCCATTCGAGGCCCTTGGCTTTGTGGATGGTCATGAGGTCGACGGAAGCGTCGCCGGCGAGGGGTTGGGCGTAAAGCCTCTTGAGGTTCTGCTCGAGGAGGTTGAGGCTCAGCGGCTCGTGACCGGCTTCCAGTTTGGCGAGGAGGCCGAGGAAGCGGAGGGCGTTGGTGTGTTGATCGGGGGTCAAGGGGGCGTCGCCGCCGAGCGAGCGCCAGGTGCGCTCAACGTGGGTGCTGAGAAGGGTGCGGCCGAGGGTACTTTGAGCTTGGAGAAGGATAGGCCAGACGCGGTGGAGAAGGGTCTGGCTTTCCGGGCTCAGGTGTGGGGTGCGGGTCTGGATTAAGAGGGCGACTGTGGCGTCCTGGCTGGCCTCGGTCCCCTCGCCGGTGAGGGCAAGCAGGTCGGCGCGGGTGAGGCCGCACATTGGGGAGCGCAGGACGGCGAGCCAGGCGATTCGGTCGGAAGGGTGGAGCAGGGCGCGAGTGAGGGCGAGAAGGTCGAGGACTTCAGGGCGCTCATGGAGAGCTTCGACGTCGACGGCGCGAAAGGGAATGGGAACGCGGCCGTTGCCGCCGCGGAGTTCGGCGAGGATGGGGGCGAGGTGGGCGCGGTTGCGGGCGAGAACGGCGACTTTAGGGGGTCGGGGTTTTTCGCTGGATGAGAGCGAGCGGGCTGGCCAGCTCTGGAGAAAGGTTTCGATGTGATCGCGGATCTGAAGGGCCTGGTCCTGGGCGGGGGATGTTGGGCGAGGACCTTGGTCCGGGTCGGGCTTGAGATCACCGTGCCAGTGGAAAGCTGGGCTTTGCGCGGGGGGGCGGGAGGGGATAGCGGCGACGAAGGGGACGGTGGAGGTGTGATCTTTGAAAAACTGGGTGTTGGCGGCGAGGTCGGCGGGGGTGGGAAGGATTTGCGAGAAGGTTTCGTTGAAGGCTTCTACCAGGGCGGCCTGAGAGCGGAAGTTTGCGGTTAGGCGCAGGGCGCCGAGGGGAAGATCGCGAAGGCGGCCAGTGTCCATCGTGCGGAGGAAACGCTCAACACGCGCCTGGCGGAACGCGTAGATGGATTGCTTGGGGTCGCCGACAAGGAAGACGGTTTGGGAGGCGCCGTCCCAGGTTTCGGTGATGGATTCGAGCAGTTCGTATTGGCCGGCGGAGGTGTCCTGCATCTCGTCCACGAGGAGGTGGGTGAGGCGGGTTGCCGGAGAATCAAGGGGATCGTGGGCGTAGGGACCGGTATGAGTAAGGGATTGGGTGTTGTCCGGGCGGAGGAGGTTGCGGGCGGAGAGGGCGATTTCGGTGAAATCGGTCTGGCCGCGTTGGGCAAAGACCCCCTGAAGCTCGATAAGGGCGTGGGCGAGGATACGGCTGAGGGCTTTGACGGTGGGCCACTGCGCGTCGGGGTAACGGGCTGGGGGTAGGCTGCGAACGGCGGCCAGGGTATTGCGGAGGTGGGGGTGGGTGTTCTCGCGGTGCTTCAGAATCTCGATGAGCTCCTGTAGCCATTGGAGATCAATTTTGGAGATCTCTATACAAAGGTGGGATTGGTTAGGCCGTTTACGCCACTCGCAACCCTGTGTAAGCAGCAGGTTGAGGGCTGCGATCCAGCGCGGGAGAGAGTCGGAGGTGACAGGCAAGGTGCCGGGCAGAGTGCTGCAGATAGCGAGGGGGTTAGCTTGCCCCTTGTAGCCCGGTTCGGTGCTGAGGCGGGCGGCAAAATGGGCGAGCTGAGAGAGGTTATCGGGCCCGAGGGCTTCGGCGGCTCGAGTTAGGCCCGCACTGACGATGCGGGCGAGGGTGCGCTCCAGTCGGGGGCGGACAACGGTGTCGAGGTGATGGTCGTCGAGCTCTTCGGGGCGGAGGGGGATGAGCTCGCCCCATTGCTCGCGTTGGGCGAGCATGGTGGCGATGAGGGTGAGGCAGTCGCTGACCTGGGCGTCGCGATGGAGGAGCAGGTGCCCGAGGGCGTGGTGCAGAGCGGGGTCGGAACCGCCAAGAGCGGCGATGGTGCGTTCGGCGGCGGCACGGTAGAGCGGAAAGGCGTCCTCAGTGGGAGGGCGGCGGGCGCTGCCGCCGGCGAGCAGAGGCGCAGAGGCGGCCAGTTCAGCGCAGAAGCTGTCGATAGTGCGGATGTTGAGCTGGGTGGGGGAGTCGAGGATGCGCCAGTTGGCGGCTCGGTCGCGGACAAGTACGGCTTGGGCGAGGGTGCGGGTTTCCTGGTCGAAGGAATCGGCCGTCGGCGGCAGGGGCGTGTTGGACTCAGCTTGGGATAGTTGGTGGAGGACGCGTTCGCGGAGTTCGCCGTCGGCTTTGCGGGTAAAGGTGAGGACGAGAACGTCGGCGGGGCGGCTGACGTGGCCGTGGGCGAGGATTTTGAGGTAGCGCTGGATGAGGAGACCGGTCTTGCCGGAGCCCGCGGGGGCTTCGACGATCCAGGAGCGACGGATGTCGAGGGCGGCGGCGCGGGCTTCGGGGTCGGAGAGGTGGAGGGTGTCCCGGAGTGTGGTCGCGGGGTCCGGCGTGCGGGTGGGAGGTGGGAAGAGGAGGAGTTCAGCCATTGACGTCGTCCTCGGGGAGGTCTTCGTCGGTGGCCTGAGCGAGGAGGGTGGTGGGGTCCAGGCGGCAGAGCAGGCGGTGGGCGCAATATTCGCAGGTGTTGGGGTAAGTTTTGGGGTCTACGCTGGTGTCGCCATCGGCGAAGGCTTCGGCAAGGGCGCTGAGCTCGGATTGCCATTCTTCACGTTGAGCCGTGAGGTCGTGGGAGGGCTTTTTGCTGGATTTTGAGAAAAGATTGGGCTGGTCGGAGAGGCTGACGAACCCGATGTCCTTGTCCCAGCGGACGCGGCCGAATGCGATGCCGCGGAGCTGTTCGGGGTCGGCGAGAAGGGCATAGAGGGGGAGCTGGGGAGCATCGGGGCGGGTGCCCAGCCATTGTTCGGGGTTAAGGGTGTAGGTCGTTTTGTAGTCGATGAAGATCTGGCCGCCTTTGACCTGATCGACACGATCTATCCGATGAATTCGATCAATTCGATCAATGCGGATGGAGAGTTCAAGGGGGCCGATGCTGAGGGTGCGTTCCTCTTCGGTGGCGAGGATGGTGAAGGGGCTGCGTTCGAGTTCGCAGTCAAGCCAGCGGACCAGGAGGCGGGTGTAGCGCTCGTGGAGTATATGGATAAAGGCGCTAGTCCAGGTTGTTTGGATCGCGGGGCTGGGATGGAGAGGCTGAAGGGCAGCGCGGACGGCGGTTGCGACGCGGGCTTTGCGGTCGATGGTGGAGAGGGCGCGCAGGGTGGCTTGATCCTTCAGGTCGGACCAGAGAAGTTCGAGGGCTTTGTGGAGGAGACTGCCGGCTTCGCGGGGGTCGATGCCGAGATTGAGGGGGGAGATTTCGCCGGCACTGAGGCGAAAGGTGGCAAAGGCACGGAAGCCGCAGGCGGCCTGGAGTTCAAGGACGCGAGCGCCGCCCCTGACGTGGTTGGAGGGCAAGGGTTGGAGTGGGGTGGAGTCGAGTATGTCTTCGAGGGGGATGGGTTGCGTGGCGAGGTGTGGAGGAAGAAGCTGCTCCGCCGAGGTGAGCACGGCGTTGAGGTCCTGGGCGAAGGGGGTAAGGCGGAGAGAGCCGGTGTCGTTCGCTCTGGGGGCAAGAAGGTGGAGAGTTCCGGTGCGCCTGGCGAGGCTCTGCAGGTGGGCACGCGTGCGGGCGTAGGTTTGTGCGGGGTCGGCACCAGGCATACCGAAATCGGCTTGCAGGCGGCGGGGAATGAGCGAATGAAGGCGTTCGAGGGCTGGGAGAGCGGTGTCGGTGGCGTTGAGGAGGAGGGTGTAGTCGAAGGTTGTGCCTTCTGCTTGCCCGAGGGTGAGGACCTGGACGGGAGCCTGGGGGTTGAGGGCGGGGAGGGTGGCGGTTTGAGCTTCGCGCTCGAGTTGCTGGAGAAAGGTGGCGAAGGGAACGCGACGGGCGGTGGCGTTGAGGGTGGAGAGGAGGTCGAGTAGGGATTCCCACGATTCGGTGGCGGCGAATTCGGAGGGGGACAGGGCGCGAGGGCCGGGCCAGCCTGCGGTGCGAAGCAGGGTGCGCGTACGGTCGGCCCAGTCGGCGTGCGGGCGGGAGCCATGGTTGAGTTTGTCGCGGTCGGCTTGTTTTTGGAGAGCGTGGAGTTCGGGAAATTTGGCCTGGGGGCGGCTGGATTGGGAGGCGTGGTGAAGAAAAGCGGTGAGGGTGAACTCGGGGCGTAGAAGGCGGTGGTCGTGGAGGATGCGGGTTTCGAAGCGCGCGCGGCTTTCGAGGGAATCGGCGAAGTGGAGGAAAGGGGAGAGGAGGAGGGTGCCGATGCGGGTGGTGGAGAGGGGTTCGTATAACCAGCGGAGAAGGTCGAAGGCGTGGGTGATGGGGGTGGAGGTGAGGAGGGAGGGTTGTGTGGCGAAGTGCCAGGGGGCAGAGGAGAGGTCTGCCGTAACGGGCTCGAGTTCGGGGGCGAGGAGTTCGCGGAGCAGGCGGTCGAGGTCGGGCCGACGGTCGGCGGGGTTGGGGAGAAGAATGGCGAAGGTGGCTTCTGGGGCTTGGCGGCCTTTGTCTGCGATCAGGCGCACGGCCAGGCGGAGCTCGTCTTCGGGGTCATGGGTGATGGTCGCGAGGGTGCGGATAGTGCTCTGGGAGTGAAGGAGGCTGTGGATTTGGATCTGCGTGCCGCTTGTTTGCAGGGCGGCGAGGAGGTCGCGCTGGGAGGGAGTCTGGTCTTCGAAGCCGGCGAGGCAGAGGGGGCCGGGGGCGCGGAGGGCTCTGCTGCGCAGGTGTTGAAGGAGGGCGTGGTCGAGAAGCGCGGTGGGAAGCAGGCGTTGGCGGTGACAATGGTCACGAAAGCTATCCAGCCAAGCGGCGAAGATGCGGGTGTCAGGGGTGTCGGCGGCGGGGCGGAGGCGGTCGACGATGTTGTAGGAAGCGGCGAGACGCAGGGCGGAACGGGCGAGGGTGGCGAGATCCTCGGGTGACTGGAGCGAAAGGATGCGACTGCTCGGATGGGCAGCGATGGTGTCGGCCCAGAGGTGGTGCTCCTGCAGGTGATTCAGGAGGAGGCGTTCTTCGCGGCCTTCCAGGAGGAGGGTGGACCAGAGCGAAGCGGTCCACTCGTGCCAGGCGAAGATTTGGCCGGGGTCGTTGGCGGGTGCTGGAAGGTGGCGGAGGTGCGCATGAAAACGGGCACGGAGGGTGCGGGCGGCGTCTGCCTGAGGGAGGACGACTGTCCCACCGGCGGAGAGCAGCGCGAAGAGCTCGGATTGGGTGAGCGCTGAGGACACTGCTTCTTTTATAGCGCGGGATTTGCCGTATGTTCGCCTTTTACTCAGGCCCGAGGTGGAAAAGTTGTCCCGTTTTGGGAATCCACCATGGTAGCGAGGAGCATGAGCGGTACAAGAAGGGCAGGGACGGCCATGGCGAGGCGGAGGGAGCCGGTGTGGGTGGAAACCACGCCCATCAGCGAGGGGAACAGAGCCGCGCCGAGGCCGGAGACGGCGAGGAGGGTGCCGGCAACGCGGGGTTGAGGCGCGTGGCGCAGAAGAAGGGCGAAGGTGGAAGGAAAGACCGGGGCAAGGGCCAAGCCGAGGAGGATGCAGGCAAGGGAGAGGCTTGCGGCGGTGTGGGTTGTGGCGAGGAAGACGATTAGGAGCAGGCAGAGCGCCAGGCTAAGGCGTTGGACGAGGCGTTCGGGGAAGCGACGCATGAGGGCGGAGGCGAGGACGCGACCCAGGGTGAGCGCGGCCCAGAGGACGACGAAGCCGGATTGGCCGCCAAGGAGATGTCCACCGGCGAAACGGAGGGAGAAGGTGGTGAGCCAGGCGGTGAGACAGGTTTCCAAGCCTCCGTAGAGAAAGAGGAGGGTGGCATAGGTGAGAGAAAGGCGCGTGGGGAAGGTGATTGCTACGGGGGTCGTTGGCGGGCTCGTGCCTTCGGTCCCCGCGACATCGAAAGCGCGGGTCTCTCCACCGCGCGGCTGCGCCGCTTCGGTCGAGATGACAGACGTTGAGGAGGGTGGCTTGGTTGATAGGAGGGTGAGTGCGCCGGTGAGAGCGTAGAGGAGGGCGAGGGCGAGGATGGGGCGTTGCCAGCCGACGCGAGGGAGGAGGGCGGCGAGGAGTAGTCCGGTGGAGACGGCGCCGAGGCTCCAGAAGAAGTTGAGCAGGCTGAGGGCGGAGCCGGCGTGGGTGGGCCAGAGGCGGCCAGCGAGAATGTTGGTGGAGGCGATGATTTCCCCGAGGCCGAGGCCGGTCAGGAAGAGGGCCGGGAGGGCCAGGATGAGGCCGTGGGCGAGGGCGAAGGTGGCGAAACCGACGGCGGCGAGGGCGTGACCGGCGAGGATGCCGAGGCGGAGACGGCGAGGAATGGCGACGCCGCCGCAGAAGGCCCCAACGAACTTGGCGAGCAGAAGGAGGCCGCCGCGCTGGTCGGTGAGGCGCCAATCGTGGAGGAGTTGGGGGAGGAGGGGGCCGAGAACGACGGTGCCGAGGCCGGCGAGCAGAAAGCTGGTGGCGAGAATGGGCGTGGGTGGGCCGGCGGTGGACCAGTGGTCGCCGTGGAAGGTCGACCCTGTCGGTTTAGGCATGCGGGTGCTCGTGGGAAGGGTAGCATGCAGGGTGAGTGCTGGAGAGCTTTGGACCAAATGACTGGATCGCGGTGGAGCGTGTGGGATCATCTGCTATCCCGCGAACGCAGGGTACTGTCAGCTTGGAGAGCAAGTGTTCTTTCTGGTGTGTTTTGGAGTGTTTCTATCTGTCGTCCTGGGCTTCATTGTTCACGGCGCGTGGAGTGCCTACACACCTCGAGGTTTTGCCCTGTATTTCGCCATGTGGGGCTTCGGAATTCTCACCGCGGTATGCGCTTGGCATAGCACGGTGCCCTCGTCCGCACCCCGACGCCAAGTCGAAGGCAACATAGCGTGGATCGCGAGTCACGGCAGCGGCAAAGCAAAAAGCTACACGGTCGGGCTTAGGATCCCTTCGGGAGTGACCCTTCCATTTCGAGCCTGTTCTACTCCTCCGTTTTTCGCTCAGGGTGGCCGCGATGTTGTTTCCGTCATATACCTGGATGAGAAGGTAATCGGGACCTATCCGCGTGCGCTTGGATTCCGGGCTTTGACCGGACCACGTGCGGGATTTCATGACAGTGTAAGCGCTGACTGGTTTGGTCCGTGGATCGGTGTCGTGCTGGGACCGATATGCGGTCTCGCAGCGATCATTGCGGCATACGGGAACAGGCGCCCGAAAGTGGAAGAACACACTCCGAGTCTTTCGATCACGAATTAGGACGAGGCGAGCAGCGGCTGCATCGTGAGGGAAGACTGGACAGGGGATCGGGCCAGAGGAATGGCACGTGGAATCGCGAGAGCAGAGCGACTAGAGGGACGGAAGGGGCGGATGGTGGATGAACGACCCTATGATGAAGAGGTGAAGGTGATGGTTAGTTTGCATATGGCTGGGCTGGAGCAGCGGGGTTGGGACCTGGCCTTTGCGATAGTGCTGGCGAGTTGCTTGACTTCCGGGGGCTGCAGGTCGGCTCATGTGGGTTCGCCCGGGCCGGGGCCGGAGCGGCATTTTTTGCGGGGTAATGTGATGGGCGTCGATAAGGCGGCAGGGACGGTGCTGCTGGCGCATGAGGCGGTTGCGGGGTTTATGCCGGCGATGACGATGGACTATAAAGTCGCGGATCCGGCCGTGCTGGGAGAAGTGCAGCGGGGAGACCGGATTACGGCGGATTTACTGGATGACAAGGGTCCCCAGGGGCCGACGAACCTGCGCCTGGAGAATGTGGACGTGATCGCGCAGGCGCGGCCGGATGCGAAACCCTCGGTGCAGTACCATGTGCCGACGGTGGGGGATGCGCTTCCGGATTTTACGCTGCTGAACCAGTCCGCCAAGAAGATCAGCCTGGGGCAGTTCCGGGGCAAGGTGTTGCTGCTGACGTTTGTGTACACGCGGTGTCCGCTGCCGGAGTATTGCATCCGGATGAGCCGGAACTTTGCGGAAATCGATAAGCGACTGGGGGCGGATCCGGAGCTTTATGACAAGACACATCTGCTGACCGTGAGTTTCGATCCGGCGAACGACACGCCCAAGGTGTTGCGGAGCTACGGTGGGGCGTATACCGGGCGGTATTCGCAGGAGACGTTTGGGCATTGGGATTTTGCGGCGCCGAGTGAGGCGGAGTTGCCGAAGATGGAGCAGTGGTTCGATGTGGGGGTGACACCAACCCCATCGGCTACATCTGCAGGAGGACCGGTGGCGCCTGCTGCCGGGCCGTTACAGCACTCGCTGGCGACGGCGATTGTGGGTGCGAATGGGAAGGTGTTGGCGTTCTATCCTACGAACGAGTGGACGGTGGACCAGGCGCTGCAGGTGATTCGCGCCGCGGTGTCGTAGAAGAGGTTGGAGGAGGGTTCGAAGTGGCTAGACTTACGCGGGTTTTTGGAGTGATTTTGGTGGTGCTGGGTGCAGTGTATTTCTTTGCGACGGGATCGTCGCACCCGACGGCGCTGATTCCGGCGGCATTTGGATTTGTGCTGTTTCTTTGTGGCGTGCTGGCGAACACCGAGGATGCGGGGCGGCGGATGTTGTGGATGCATGTTGCCGTGTCGGTGGGGTTGGTGGGCTTCTTGTTTCCAGCGGTCCGGGGCGGGATGGCGTTGGCACGGAGCACGTATCTGACGCCGGTTCAGCGGACGGCTGCGCAGGAGGAGGTTGTGATGGCCGTGATCTGCGCGGTGTTTACGGCTTTGTGTGTGCGGAGCTTTATTGTGGCGCGGGTCGGGCGGACCGCGTAAGACGGAATGGAGCGGCTTTGGTGCCGGCGGGGGCTGCGGGCCATCTGATGAAGTGTGGGGAACGTTGTTCTGAAAGAGGCACGTCGAATGATTTTGCGGACTGGAAAAGAGATTGCGTCATCGGAGATTACGCCGAAGGAGACGTGGCGGGCGTTTCAGATGGAGCGGCGGCAGGTGTTGAAGGGGGTGGGCGCGGTTGGTGCGGCGGCGGCGGTAGGGGCGGCCTTTCCCGGGGTGGCGGAGGCATTGACCAAGCTGACTGTGGTGAATTCGCCCTATAACGTGACGGACCGGGCGGTGACACCGGAGGCGAAGGCGCAGAGCTACAACAACTTTTATGAGTTTGGGACGGACAAGGGCGATCCGGCGCAGAATGCGCATACGTTGCAGACCCGGCCGTGGACGATCAGGGTTGAAGGACTGGTGAAAAAGGCAGGGACCGTTGACATCGATAAGCTGATCGGCTTCAAGCCCCTGGAGAACAGGGTTTACCGGTTCCGGTGCGTGGAAGCGTGGTCGATGGTCATTCCATGGGATGGGTACTCGCTGAGTGAGTTCATCAAGGCGATGGATCCACTGCCGAGTGCGAAGTATGTGCAATTTTTGTCGTTAGCGGACAGAAAGACAGAGCAGTTGCCCGGTGGATTTTCATGGCCCTACAGCGAGGGGCTGCGGATGGATGAGGCTATGAATCCGCTGACGCTGCTGACGTTCGGGTCGTATGGCGAGGCGCTGGCGAATCAGCAGGGCGCGCCGATCCGGGTGATTGTTCCATGGAAGTACGGGTTTAAGTCAGCCAAGTCAATTGTGACGGTTCGGTTCACGGATAAGCAGCCGCCGACGACATGGAACGAGATGGCTTCGAATGAGTACGGGTTCTATTCGAATGTGAATCCGGGCGTGGATCACCCGCGGTGGTCGCAGGCGCACGAGCGATTGTTGAATGGCAACAGCTTTTTCCCTAAGGTGGTCCCTACGTCGATGTTCAACGGCTATGGGGATCAGGTGGCCGGTATGTATGCCGGGATGGATTTGAAAAAGAATTTCTAACCAATAGGCGGTTTCGCCAAACCCTACCTTGTTAGGAGCGGTAAGCAAGCCAGCAAGGCGAAGACTGCGCTGGGGACTGAGGCAAAGAGCAGGACAGCGGCTCCGAACTGGAAAGTGTTTGAGGGGGAGCATGTTAAGCCTTTCGCGAGACAGAGCATCCGTGCAGCAGGCTCAGTCGTGGAACGGGCTGGAGCAGCACTGCAGAGATCTTGCTCCTGCGCCCTGCCATGTGTGAATGCGCCTATTGCATCACGAAGAGTTGCGGATGGGCACTGGCAGGTCGATTTGCCCGCCTTCGAGGCACATATTCAGCCCTCGTGCAACGGAAGGTTTACGTTACTGGGCGTGCAAGTTAGCCGGAAAGTCAGGTCCGTAGAGTTCTTTCTGTGCAAAATCGAGGAAGAAGGGCCAGTTAGGGGCTGGGGTGTGGCCTTCGGCGTGTTGGCGGAAGGCGAGGGGGCCTGTGCCGACTTGGGTGAGAACCGGGGGCATGGTGGTGGTGCCGAGATCGGGTTCGCCAAGGAGTTTGTAGACGGGACCGGCAGCTGCGCCAGCAAGGAAGGTTCCTTTAGCGTCGACCCAGCCATCGCCCGCGGGTTGGGTGCCCGCGGAGAGGAAGACGGCGCGGGGAGCGCAGACGGCGATGAGGTCGTGGGCGTCTACGGGTAGGTCGTTGACGGTCTGGGTGCTGGCGTAGCGCAGGAAGTTTCCGGCCATCCAGTGGTATTCACCGTCGGCGGCGACGTTTTCGAGGAGTTCGCCCCACTGGCGACGGCTGAGTTTGGCGCCGGCCTCACCGGAGGAGCTGATATAGCCGATGGCGAAGCGGGGGTCGAAGGCCATCGTAACAAGGGCGGCTTTGCCATAGCGGGAGTGACCGAAGACGCCGACGCGGTGGGCGTCGATGTTAGGTTGCGTTTCGAAATAATCCAGGAGACGGCTGGCTCCCCAGCCCCAGGCGCGGAGAGCGCCCCATTGCTCGCGGGTGCGGTGGGTGCCGTGGTTGGTAAGCCCGATAATGCCGGCGGTGAGGCCGGCGCCGTTGTCGGCCTGCACGGTGGTGGGGATGAGGAGGGCGTAGCCCCAGCCTTTGGCGAGGAGTTGTTGCCTGGCAGTGGGGCCTGGGGGCGGGGTGATGGTGCGGCCGGTGCGTTTGGCAATGTCGGCCCAGAAGGAGGGAGGCCAATCGAAGGCAATCATGACGGGGACTTTGCCGTGGGGGTGGGTTGGGAGCGAGAGTTCGACGTCGATATCGACGGTGATAGCGGGATCGGCAGTGTTATCGACGTGGCCGCGGAGTTTCTGTGTGGTGGCGTCGGCGCCATTTTCGGTGGAGTCGTTGGTGTCCTTGACCGTCCAGGTGACTTTAGGGGTGCCGTCGGGGATGCGGCCGTACATGAAGGTTTCAAGGAGGTGGAGAAGTTCGGGGCGGCGCTGGGTCCACCACTGCCCGGGGGTGCGGACGGGCTGGCCGTTGGCTAGTACGAGGGGGTCGGGCAGGGTGAAGGGTGGAACTTTGGACTCGTCGTAGATAACGGGATGGGGGCCTTTGCCGTTGCCGTCGGCGCCGGGCCGGATTGCGTCGCGGGTGAGGCTGAGTTGGTGGAGCATGTCGTCGTAGTCAGCGCGGTTGCCGGCCTGGATGCGGGCTTGCTCGGCCTGGAAGGCCTCCTGTGCGGCACTGGATGTGGGATGGACAGACCCGGATGCGGCGGTTCCGGCCGCGGTGGGGGCCTGCGCGGGTATGCGGGGGTTTTCGGCGAGGGCAAAAGTAAAGGCTAGCAGGGTGAGGCTGGTTCGCAAGTGGGATGGCATCAGGTCTCCAGGCGCATTTACTCTAAGGCACGCATGCCTAGCCGCGCTATTCCGTTTGCCAAAGGAGTGGTACACCTCCTGTGTTTGTTGCCCTTTTTGTACCTTGCCCAGGCTTACCGGAGTGGGGCCTTGGCTGCGCAGTCCGATCCGGTGAACTGGATCACGCATTTCACGGGGAACTGGGCGTTGTGGATTTTGCTGGCGGATCTGGCGATCACGCCGGTCCGGCGTTTCTCACCTGCGCTGAGTTGGCTGGTGCGGTTGCGGCGGATGGTGGGGCTGTATGCGTTCTTCTATGCGACGCTGCACCTGGCGACGTATGTGTTCCTGTTTTCAGGGTATGACGTGCCGACGGCGTGGGCGGGTTTGCGGGCGGGGCATCTGGCGGAGCCCTGGCGGCAGTTGGTGGCAATCTGGCCGACGATGCTGGATGACTTGAAGAAACGGCGGTTCATTCAGGTGGGCTTGCTGGCCTGGGTGATTCTGCTGGCACTGGCGGTGACGAGTCCGCAGCGGGTGTTGCGATGGATGGGTGGGAAGAACTGGGGGCGGCTGCACCGGCTGATTTATCTGGCAGGGTTTGCTGCGGTTGTGCACTACTGGTGGCTCGTGAAGGCGGGGGTGCGGGCGCCGTGGAAGGACACGGCGGTATTGTTTGTGTTGCTGGGATGGCGTGTGGTGCTGGCGGTGGGAAAGCGGGTGCAGCGGACGAAGGTGGCTGTGGCTGCCGAGGTGTAGGAGTCAGTTTTCGTCATTGGCTTGGGCGGGATCCTGTTTGGGCATTGGAACCTCTGTGAGTGTGAGGTTGAGGCCTTCGACGTCGCTGTCTTTCACGATGATGCTGAGGGTGCCGCCGGAGAAGGCCGCGATTGGCTTGAGTGGACGGTCTCCCTCCGGTACACCGGCTGGCACGTCTATGGGTTCGCCGATCGCGGGATTGCTGGCGTTCAGCGTGTAGGTTCCGGCTGGGACCTGTTGAAAGACGAAAGTTCCGTCGGACGCCAGGTTGGTGTGGAAGGTGAACTGGTCGTCCGCGGTGTCCTGCAACGTGACCTGACCCATGTTGATCGCCCGTCCGTCTTTCGCTGTGACAGTGCCGCGAAGATCATGAAAGACGTTCACCGGGAGGATGATGTCGACGCCTGTGACCTCGTCGCTGGAACGAAGGTCGAAGACTTTGGCATTAAGCCGGTGGACTGTGTTGCCGGCGTACACGCGCAGGGCACTAGGGTCTGCAATACCGAACATCATCAAGCCGAGTTCCTCACGATGTTCATTGCCCGGGCTTGTGTTCCATTGAGGTTGCGTCGCGGCTATCCGGTAGGAGCCCGGACGAAGGCCAGCTAGCCGAAAGTGGCCCTGGTCATCTGTAGTGGTGTTTTGCCGTTTGAACATTGAACCCGCAATGGCAAGTCCCATCTGCTCGTCAGGACTCATATTCCGGCTTTCAGGGGTGCTCTTTGCGTCTTCCACGATGAGGTCGACTGAGCCAGCAGGGGAACCGTCGGCAAAGAGGATGCGTCCACTTACAGCGGCGCCTCGCTGCAGGGTAACGTCCATCGAGGCGGTTGCACCGGGAGTTACCGCGACTGTGCCGAGCTGGTCGAGCAATTGCTGCATCTTGGGGGTGGCACCGAGGTGCGGATCCGTGGCCAGGGCGTCGTCCATTTGGGAGAGGTAGCCCGCGAGGCTCGAGAAGACGCTGTATTTACCGGGAGGGAGATGCTCGACGAGGTAAGTGCCGTCGGTACGGACGTGCGTCAGCGACATGTTCGCGAACCCGGCAAAGCCCCCATTGGCGTCTTCGGCGCGAACGACGCTGACGAGGGCGCCGCGGGCTGGGCGGTGGGTGTCGTCGCACAGAACGTGACCGGTGAGGCGGCCGGTCTGGAGGGGTGTTGCGGCGGGCTGGGCTGTGACGCCAGTCTGAGATGCGGAGGAGGGTGCCGCCTCTTGAGCCGTTGCGATTCGAGGGAGCAGGCTTAATACTAGAGCCGCCGGGACTAGACGCCGCATAGTGCGGTCAGTCTACGTGGAACTCAGACGTCGGGCGAGGAAACTCCGGTAACACCGGCAAAGAGATCGGTGGTTGGGGTGGCGGGTTGGGGTTGGGTGGTGTAGGCGAGGATGTAGCGTTCTTCATCACCGTGGTCCTGGAAGACGAGGTTCGCGGTGGGGAGGAGGGGGGATTGGGAGGTGTGGGCTTCGAAGGCTGCCTGTTTGCGGGTGCGGACGGAGCGAATGTCGAGGACGGTAGTCCAGGGGGCGGGGAGTGGGGACGGGCGGTCAGGGAGGAAGAAGTTGGTGGTGAGGTAAAAGAGGCGTTGCGGACGCCAGGGCTGGCCTTCACCCGGGAAGCGTTTGGGGTTGCCGGACCAGTGGAAGGCGGCGGTGGTGGCGGCGGAGACAGAGGTGTGGTCGGGATGATTGTTGAGAGCGCCTTCGCCGCCGAAGGTGAGGACGACGTGAGGTTGGAAGGTGCGGAAATGAGGGAGGAGGCGGCCTGCGAGCTCATGGAGGGAGTGGAACTCGAGCTGGGCGTCCCCGTAGTCGAGGAGTTCGTAGCGCTGAGCGCCGAGAATTTTGCAGGAGGCGGCGAACTCGCGGCGACGCATGGCGCCGAGTTCTTCGCCGCTCTGGGCCTTGCCGCGGTGGGTGGCGGCCTGACCGTCGGTGAGGCAGAGGACGAAGCTTTCGACGCCGCGGTCGGCGGCCAGGGCGAGGGCTCCGCCGAAGGCGAAGCATTCGTCGTCGGGGTGAGCGACGACGCAGAGGAGGCGGAGGCTCATGCGGCTGGTTCGTCCTGGGCGGTTTTGTGCATATGGTTGGCGGCATCGGCGGATGCGGCTAACACGAAAGTACCCGGCTGATTGGAAACCCAGGTCCCTGACTCGGGACCAGGGGCACCCGGCTCTCGTGAGTGCGAAAGGGGGCCTGGGACACCCGGTTCATCGGAGGGCTCGGCGGCTGAAGAATTGTCGAGGTAAAGATCGGCTTCGCAAAGGGTGTCTTCGAGGAGAGCGTCGGGGTCGGCTTCGGCGACGAAATTGAAGCTGCGGCGATGGAGCGGGGTGGGACCGTTCGCGGCGAGGGCTTTGCGGTGCTCGGGGGTGGCGTAGCCCTTGTGCTGGGCCAGGCCGTATTGCGGGTATTGGCGATCGAGCTCGCGCATGAGGCCGTCGCGGTGAACCTTGGCGATGACGGAGGCGGCGGCGATGGAAAGGCAGAGGGCGTCGCCGTAGAAGAGCTTGGTTTGGGGGCAGGCGTGGTCGATGAGCATGGCGTCGATGAGGACGTGGTCGGGGGTGAGATGGAGGGCTTCGACGGCGCGGAGCATGGCGAGGCGGGTGGCGTGATAGATGTTGATGCGGTCGATGGTCTCGGCGTCGATAGCGGCGAGGCCGATGGCGAGGGCGGTTTTCCGGATGCGGCGGTCGAGTTTTTCGCGTTCCTCGCGGGTGAGTTGTTTGGAGTCTTTGAGGCCCATGCGCATCAGGATGGCATTTTTGGGCGGCAGAATGACGGCGGCGGCGACGACGGGGCCGAAGAGGGCGCCGCGGCCGACTTCGTCGACGCCGGCGATGCACTTGACGCCGCGGTAGCGTAGGGCCTGTTCGGGGGCGTCGGAACAGATGAGCTGCTTCAGCATCTGCTGCTTGGCGGTTGCCTTGGTGACGCCTTGTACGGGTGGGATCTGGAAGAGCTTGGCCATGGTTCTAACCCCACAAGTGTAGCGGAATAGCACCGACGGGGCGGGTGCCGCAGTGTGCATTACCGGGGCGATTTCTCCGTACAAGGTGGGAGTTGTTTGCGGGAGGGGGTGCACTACGCTCGGGTTGCTGTGGTGAACTGCAGCCTGCTCTAGGAGGAGCGTCGAGATGAGATCCATAGGGAAAGTGATGGGAGTGATAGTACTGGCGCTGGCCTGCGTTCCTGCGGTGCTACAGGCCCAAGAGCCGGAACCGGTGCGGCATGGATTGTGGCAGCGGGCGCATCCGTTGGTAGTGGACCGGGGCGTGTTGACGGTGAATGGCATGACCGTGAAAACGGGGCTGAACTTCCGCGTGGCCGATCTGCGGTATCTGTTTGTGGATGTGCCTGGGGCGGGCACAGCGGTGATTTCGGATCGTCCATTTGCGGGAGCGCGGGAGCAGAAGAGTGCGTTTCGCGGTGGGATGTTGACGGTGGTTGCGGGAGAGAGCCGGGTTCAGCTGTCGGCGGCCCGCAAGGTGCATGGGAACGGATCAGTGTATGTGAGGCTGGACCGGGTATCGCGGTCGGGGTCGCGGGTTCCGGAGATCGGCTATGGCAGCGCGGCGATGTCGCGCGTGACGTGGGTGCAGGACGCTGGCGGGGTCGCGGCGCAGAGGCGGCGCAGGGTCAATGTCAGCATGGGGCGGCGATTGCGGGAGGCGAAGCTGTGCCGGCCGTCACGGAAAGGGCCGGAGAAGTGCGCGATTGTGCGCGAGGTACCGGCGCGCGACTAGATTCTTGAGGCATCCACGCAGAAAAGGGCGACCGCTTGGTCGCCCTTTTTGTGCTTTATAGGAATTATTTGGCGCGCTCGACTTCGCGAAGGCGGGCAGCTTTGCCGCGCAGGCCGCGAAGATAGAAGAGCTTGGCGCGGCGGACCTGGTAGGAGCGAATCTTTTCGACCTTGTCGACGACTTTGGAGTTGTAGGGGAAAATACGCTCGACGCCCTGACCGAAGCTCATTTTGCGCACGGTGAAGGAGCCTTGAGGGCCCTTGCGGCAGGCGATGACCATACCCTCGAAGGCCTGGAGGCGCTCTTTGTCGCCCTCTTTGATCTTGACCTGCACGCGAATCTGGTCGCCAGGGGCGAAGTCGGGGAGATCGGTACGCTCGAGCTTGGCCGCGAGCTTTTGCATTATGGGATGAATAGACATGACGAGATCCTTGCGTAGAGTCGCAGGGGTCAGTATACCGCAAAGGTGCCCCTGGCCGTGCTTGCTCACTCAGCTTTTTGCCTGGATAGGAGGCGTATCCTGCAGATCTTTTAAATTTTTCAGATACTTCTGATCGTCGACGTCAAGCTGGGCTGTTTCCAGGAGTTCAGGGCGGTGCAGGAGAGTTCGTTCGAGGCTCGTTCGACGGCGCCAGGCGCGAATCTCGCTATGATCGCCGCTCTGGAGCACTTCCGGAATGGGCTCTCCGCGAAACATGGCAGGCCGGGTGTAGTGGGGGTAGTCGAGGAGACCACCGGCGCCGTGGGTTGTACGGGGTGAGCCGTCGGGAGCGGTGAATTGGGTGGGATTATCGGGTTCCCCAAAGCTCTCGTGGAGGGCCGAGTCAGCGTGGCCGAGGACACCGGGGAGGAGACGGGCGACCACGTCAATGATGAGGGCAGCAGGGAGTTCGCCACCGGAGAGGACGAAATCGCCGACGGAAAGTTCACGGTCGCAAAGGAGTTGGGCGACGCGCTCATCGACGCCTTCGTAGCGGCCACAGATCAGGACGATGCGGTCCAGGGCGGCGAGATCGCGAGCCGTTGATTGGGTAAAGCGGGTGCCAGCGGCGGAGAGCAGGATGACGGACTCGCGGGTGAGATCGCGGCTGGGTTTTGGGGTGATGCCCAGGGATTCGACGCACTCGAAAAGGGGCTCGGGCTTGAGGACCATGCCCTCGCCGCCGCCGAAGGGGCGGTCATCTACGGTGCGGTGGCGGTCATGGGTGAACTGGCGGAGGTCGTGGATGTCCACGGCGATTTTGCCATCGCGGAGAGCTCGGCTGAGAACGCCGTAGTCGAACGGGCCGCGGAAGAAGTCGGGGAAGAGGGTAACGATGTCGAAGCGCATGGCGAGTTAGAGCGTGGCCGAGAACTCTATCGACTCACGAGCAGAACGCGGATTTCCTTCGGGGATAACAACAGGAAAGGCCGGGTTTTGCAACAAAGCGACGAGTCAGCCCTGTTCTTCGGTTTGCCAAGTTGCGTCGAGGAGGCCGGGCGGAAGGTGCATGACGATGCGTTTGTTGGGAAGGTCTGCTTGGTCGAGCCAGGCTTTCACGAAAGGGACGAGGAACGGTTCGGTGTCGGCGACAGCTTCGGGGGGATCGACAACGAGGAGGTCGGCGGCGTCAGGTAGGCGTGTGCGGCCGTCGGGCGCGACGGGGAACTGGAGGTCGACGATGGTGCCGAGGAGGATACGGCCGTCGTAGAGGCCGCAACCGAGGAGATCGCGGACGAGATAGGTACCGGCTTCCATGGCAGGGAGGGCCGCTTCCCGAACAAACAGCTGCTTGCCGTTCAGGGCTTCCGCTGCTGTGATGGAGTCAACGCCTGTGATCTTGAGAACGAGACGCCCGGCATTGCGGCCCTGGGGGCGCCAGCAGTTTTCGAGGATTACGGGTGTTGCGGTGCTATCGACATTCACAGCGCAGCGGAATGAGTTGCCTGCCGTGAAGATCTCCGGAAGGTCGGTGAGAGGTTCGGCGAGCATCTCGCCCCGGCGACCTTGTGGCCGGAGCAGACGGGCTACAGGAAACCAGCGCGGGTCGGATTGCGTATCGGGCCCGGGCATGGGTTAACGGCTCCTTGCAGGCTCGATGAGAACCAAGGACGAGCCTGCATGACCCAGGCTAGTCCTCTTGCACTTCGACGATGTCGAGCGCGAAGCGGTGCCTAAGCTTCATGCTGGCGGCGCCAAGGATGGTGCGCAGCGAGCGAGCGGTTCTACCCTGTTTGCCGATGACTTTGCCGAGATCGCGTGCGGAGACGCGAAGGCGAAGCACGGTAGAGCCGGTGTCCTGGTAGACATCTACAACAACGGCGTCGGGTTCGTCGACAAGGGCCCGGGTGATCTCCAGCATCAGGGTCCTCATGTCGGTTACGGCGCGCTGTTGCGCCTCAATTTCAATAGTTTCAGTCACTCGCACACCTCTAGAGACGTCGCCGCGAGAGCCTTCGCATACAGAGTTCTCCGTGTAAAAGGAGTAGCTCGGGCATCGGGCGGCTCAGGCTTTCTCGTTGAGCTTCTTATCGGCAAAATCGAGAGAAACTTGAATCCGGCAATGCTGCGAGTCTACGGCGAGAGACCCGCGCTTGAGCCAACTCTTTAGGCACGGTTCAGCTTACCTGATTCTACTGCGCCTGGTTACTTTAGGCACTTGCGAGAGCGACGGGTTCCTCCGTGGGGAGCTTGGCGAGGAGGCGTCCTACGGTTTCTGACATCTGCGCACCCTTGGAGCGCCAGTACTCGATGCGGTCGCGTTTAAAAAGAACGGTAGCCGGGTTGGTGCGGGGATTGTAGGTGCCCACAACCTCGATGGAGCGGCCATTGCGAGCACGATCCTTCTCAATAACAACAACGCGGTATTGCGGCTGCTTGCGGGCGCCAACGCGCGCCAAACGAATCATCAACACTGGAGTGACCTTCCTCTTACTTCAAGCTGGGGGTTGGACCACAGGAGAGCGCACCGCGGATGCGACACACGGACGCGTGTGGAGACCGAACACCTAAGTATCACGGATGAGCCGGGGCCGTGTAAAGCGGGAAAGCCGATTTTGCGAAGCGTAAAAGACGAGGGCGGTATGCTGTGGGGCATGTGGACAGTTTTCAGGCGGGTTGCCGCGGTGACCGGGTGCGTGTGCCTTGTGGCGGGGAATGGTGTGCAGGGACAGAAGAAAGCGCAGGAAGCGCCAAGACATAACGTGATCCTCTTTGTTGCCGACGGACTCCGGCGGGGATCGGTGGACGCGGAGACCACCCCAACTCTCTTTGCCTTGCGGACCCAGGGTGTCGACTTCCGGAACAGCCACTCTGTCTTTCCGACATTCACGACGGCGAATGCCTCGGCGATTGCGACCGGGCACGGTCTGGGGGATACGGGAGATTTCAGCAATGTGATCTGGCCGGGCACCTGGCTGACGCGACCGGATTCCCTGACGCAACCGGGTGTGCCGCCCATGGCCGGCGGTTATCTTGCGCCGTTTCTGGAGAATGACGAGGTACTGGCGAATATGAACAGCGCCTTCGGAGGAAATTACCTCGGCGAAGTGACTCTGTTGACGGCGGCGCGGGAAGCGGGCTTCAGTGTGGCGTCGGTGGGCAAGCTTGGTCCTACCGCGATTCAACAGATTGGGACGGTGGCCTGGAGTCAGGCGGACGGCTTATCGACTGGAGGCACGGTGATCGTGGATGATTCCACCGGCTTGCGCAATGCGCAGGGGCAGCCTGTGGGACTGCCCGTTCCCGCGGAGGTGCTGCAAGGGATGGAAGAGCAGCATTTGCTGCCCGCGGCGCCGCAACGATCCAATGGCTACAGCGAGACGGATCAGGGCAGCAACGGCTTTTTTGGAGATGCGGCGGCTCCGGGGACGCTGGCGGCAAACCGTGTGCAGCAGCAGTGGTTTGCGGATGTCACGACCAAGGTGTTGCTGCCTGAGTTTGCGGCGGCGGGTAAGCCATTTGCCCTGCTGTTCTGGTCGCGGGACCCGGACGGCACGCAGCACAACCAGGGCGACAGCCTGCAGCGGATGACGCCCGGGATCAACGGGGCGACGTCAAAGCTGGCCTTACGGAACGCGGACCATGACTTGAAGGAGTTGCTGGATTGGCTGAATGCGCATCCGGCAGTGAAGGCCGTCACGGACGTGGTGGTGACCTCGGATCACGGCTTTGCGACGATTACGCGGCGTGAGATCGCCGCGGATGGGAAGGTCACCACGGAGCCTTCGGCGCAGCTGGAATACGAGGTTGGTCCGCGTGAGAGGCCGGAGCCGAAGGGCACGCTGCCCACGGGTTTTCTGGCGATCGACCTGGGCATCCGGGAGCATTTGCGCGTGTTCGACGCGGGGCGGCGCGCGGAGGCGGGTTCGTCGGTATACCGGGAGCTGGCGGTTGGGGGGGAGCGGTCGCAGCATCCGGAGATGGGCAGTGCGCTGCTGTCGAGCGCACCGGTACAGCGGCTGGACGGGGCGGATGCGCAGTTGATTGTGGCGGCCAATGGAGGATCGGACCTGATCTATGCGCCTGGGAAGGATGCGACGTTGGTGCGGCGCACGGTCGAGGTGCTGGGGCAGTTGGATTATGTGGGTGGCATCTTTGCGGACGAGAGCTTTTGCGGTGGTCAGGCAATGACGGCGTGTCCGGGGGCGCTGCCGTTGAGCGCTGTAGGGTTGGTGGGGTCGAGCAAACTGCCGCGGCCGGCGATCACTGTGGCGTTCAAGGTTTTTTATGCCAGACCGGGTGACTTGCAGAGCGCGTTGCAGATCTCGGATACAAGCCTGCAGGAAGGGCAGGGGATGCACGGAGGTTTTGGACGGGATTCAACGTGGAACAACATGGCGGCGATCGGGCCGGACTTCAAGGCGCGCTATGTTGATGAGGCGCCGGTGGGCAACATTGACATTGTTCCGACGTTGGCGAAGGTGTTGGGGCTGGAGATTCCGGCAGTGGGCAGTCTGCGGGGGCGAATTGCGGGTGAGGCACTCAAGGGTGGAACCACGGTGAAACCCGAGGAGGGCAAGGTGATGGTTTCGCCCCCGAGTGCAGGCGGCAGGGGCACCGTGATGGAATACCAGGAGATGGACGGCGTGCGGTACTACGACCGGGCATGCTTTGCCGCGAACCAGCAGCATTGCCCCTAGAGAGGCGGGAAAAGCCACATGAGGACGCGGTCGAAGCGGCGAGCCCAGGCGTCTTCGTCGTGAACGCCGCCCGGAACGCGAAGGTACTTGAGATCAACGTCGTCCTGCCATCCCCGGGTAAGCAGGCGATCGTGGAGAAGGTCGCAATCGCGCAGGTGGCGCAGGCCCTCGTTCATGCCCATGTCCAGCCAGATGCGGGGTCTGGGGCGGTTTGCGTTGAACACGGAATCCGGGGGAGGCGCGGGAGTGAAGCGGCGGAAGGGTGGCAGGATGCGGGGACGCGGTGAGTCTTCCGGGCCGATGCGGGTGAGGATATCGCGGCGGTTCCACCAGACGCTGGGGGAAAGGACACCGAGTTTGCCGAAGACCTGGGGGTAGTCGAGCCCGATGGCGAGCGAAATCAGGCCGCCCAGGCTGCTGCCGGCGAGACCTGTGGCTGAAGGGCCGGTTTCGGTGCGGAGGCAGCTGTCGATCAGGGGCTTGAGCTCGTCGACGAGGAGACGGGCGTAGAGGGGACCTTTGCCGCCGCCATGGCGCCAGTCGCGGCTGGGGGTGTACTCCTCCATGCGATGGTGGCCGGTGTTGTTGATCCCGACGAGGACAATGGGTTCGATGAGCTGCTCGCGGGTGAGGCGGTCAGCGGTGGCGTGGGCGCACCATGTACGGCCGGGGACGTAGGAGGTGCGTGGGTCGATGAGGTTTTGGCCGTCTTGAAGGTAGAGGACGGGATAGCGGCGGTCGGGCTCGATGCCATAGGTGGGGGGGAGCCAGACCGAGATGTCGCGGTCGTTGGGCAGGTAGGTGGATTGGAAGTCACGAAGGCGGCGAAGGCGGGGGTTGCCGTCGAGATCGTCGTCGTGATCCCAACGCCAGTGGCCGGCGGCATCCATTTCGGGCTGAGGGCCGTCGAAGGGCAAATGCTGCGCGGAAGAGGTCGGTGTGGCGGCACGGAAGGCGGATTGTTCTTGGTCTGCAGGCAAGGAAAGTTGTCAGTTCTCAGCAATCAGATGTCAAGCGGGGGCGGGCGCAAGGGTTCAGGCTACCAAAGGTGGGATGCATGAACCGGGAGTACCACCGCTGGCGGTCGCAAGAGTTGGACCGAGACATGGAGATGCTGGTGTTTGGCCATGGGGGCCTGCCGGCGATCGTGTTTCCGACGTCGCAGGCGAGGTTCTTTGAGTTTCAAGACAACGGCATGGTCGGGGCCGTGGCGGACAAGATCGACGGCGGGCGGTTGCAGTTGTTTTGTGTCGACTCGGTCGATTCAGAGTCTTGGTATAACCGTGGCGTCGGCGCGGATTGGCGCATTGCGCGGCAGGTGCAGTATGACAACTACATCGTGCGGGAGGTGGTGCCATTTGTGCGCTGGCGGAATCCGTCGCCGCACCTGATAGCGCTGGGGTGCAGTTTTGGCGGGTTCCATGCAGTGAATTGCAGTTTGAAGCATCCTGATGTGTTTACCGGGTTCCTGTCGATGAGCGGAGCGTTCGACATGAAGGCGTTGGGGTTTCTGCCTGGGTTCTACGATGCGAATACGTTTTACAACCTGCCCCTGGATTACCTCCCGGGGCTGAGCGACCCGTGGTTTCTGGACCGCATGCGCGGGCGGAAGTATGTGCTGGCAACAGGGGAACATGATCAGTGCTGGAACGATAATGAGCGGATGGCGGCAGCTATGCGGGCCAAGGGTGTTCCGGTGCAGCTGGATGTTTGGGGCAACGGCGCGCGGCATGACTGGCCGTGGTGGCGTGAGATGGTGAAGGTGTATCTCTAGTGGCTGGTGGCAGACGTAAGTGAGGGCGGATGATGGCGAACAAGTTGATTGGCGTGTTGTTTGGGCAGGAGAATACGTTTCCTGGGGCGTTGGTGGAGGAGATCAACCGGCGCGAGATCGATGGGATCCGGGCGGAGTTTGTGCAGGTGGGTGGCGTCGTGATGGCTGAGCCCTGCCCGTACGCGGTGATTGTGGACCGTATCTCACATGAGGTGCCGTTTTACCGGGCATACCTGAAGAATGCGGTGCTCACCGGAACGCAGGTGATCAACAATCCGTTCTGGTGGTCGGCGGATGACAAGTTTTTCAACTATGCGCTGGCGTCGAAGCTGGGTGTGGCGGTGCCGCGGACGGTGATTTTGCCGCACAAGCTGTACCCGCCGAATACGGATGGTCGCTCGTTCCGGAATCTCGAGTTTCCGTTGAACTGGGAAGCAATCTTCGATTATGTGAAGTTCCCGGCGTTTCTGAAGCCGCATGATGGCGGTGGATGGAAGGACGTATACCACGTTCACAACCCCGGTGAGTTCTTCCATGCATATGACCAGAGCCGTGATCTGGCGATGACGCTGCAGGCGGCGGTGAATTTCAACGAGTATTTCCGGTGTTATGTGGTGGGGCAGGAGCTTGTGCACATCATGCCGTATGACCCTCGAGAGCCGCATCACCGGCGCTATCTGCAGGACCCCCCGGAGTATGCGCCGGAGCTGTTGCAGCGGGTGGAGCGCGATGCCCTGACGCTTTGCCGGGCGCTCGGGTATGACCTCAATACTGTGGAGTTTGCGGTGGAAGACGGCGTTCCGTATGCGATCGACTTTATGAATCCGGCGCCGGATGCGGACTACAACTCGGTGGGCGGAACGAATTTTACATGGATTGTGCAGAAGGTGGCGGACCTGTGCATGAAGAAAGCGCAGGGCGGTGTACCGCAGAATGCCGGGTTGAACTGGGCGCGGTTTCTGTCGGGTGGGACGGCGGAGAAAGACGGCGTCCGCGCTGCCCAGAACGGCGACGACCCGACACGGGAGGCTCTTATGAAAAAGGCAGCCGTGAAAAAGGCCGTGGGCGCGTCGGCGAAGAAGGCGCCAGGGAAGAAGAGTGGCGCGAAAAACGGGTGAGTTCGCGCTCCGGCGTGTAAAGGCTGTATAAACAGCTTCACCGGCAAATACGAAATGAACGGAAAAGGGCCCTGACCGATGCGACCGTCGTTCACGCTTGGGATTGAAGAGGAGTATCAAACCGTTGATCCGGAGACACGCGATCTGCGGTCGCATATCTCCACGGACATGCTGGCGCAGGGGCAAATCCGGCTTGAAGAACGGGTCAAGGCTGAGCTGCATCAGTCGGTCATTGAGGTCGGAACGCGCGTTTGCAACAACATAGACGAGGCGCGCGAGGATCTGTATGACCTCCGGCGCAACCTGATCCGGCTTGCGGAAGAGAACGGGCTGGTTCTGGTGGCGGGGGCGACGCATCCCTTTGCGGACTGGCGCGATCAGCAAATCTATCCGGACCCACGCTATGACAAGGTTGTCGAAGATCTGCAGCTGGTGGCGCGGTCCAACCTGATCTTTGGGCTGCACGTCCATGTGGGGATCGAGGACCGGGATGCGGCGATCCGGGTGATGAATTCGCTGCGGTATTTCCTGCCTCACATTCTGGCGCTGAGCACGAATTCGCCGTTCTGGATGGGCATGGAGACGGGCTACAAAAGTTACCGGGCGAAGGTTTTCGAGCATTTTCCGCGAACCAATCTACCGGACACCTTTGCGAGCTACTCCGAGTTTGAGGAGTACGTGAACCTGCTGGTAAAGACGAATTGCATCGATAATGCCAAGAAAATCTGGTGGGACATCCGGCCGCATCCGTACTTCAACACGATTGAAGTGCGGGTGTGCGATATCCCGATGCGGGCTGAGGAGACGGTGGCGATTGCGGCGTTGATCCAGGCGACGGCGGCCAAGCTCTACAAGTTGCACGCGTGCAACCAGGATTACCGGCAGTACTCGCGGGCGTTGCTGATGGAGAACAAGTTCCGGGCTGTGCGCTACGGACTTTCCGGGAAGCTGATTGACTTCGGCAAACAGGAGGAAGTTCCTGAATGCGATCTGATTCAGGAGTACCTTGCGTTTGTTGACGACGTGGTGGACGAGTTGGAAAGCCGCCCGGCCATTGAGTACATCCGGACCATGATCCGGGAGGGATCAGGGGCCGACCGGCAATTGAAGGTCTTCCGCGAGACGGGCGACCTGAAGAAGGTTGTGGACTATATGGCTGGGGAAACGCGGGCCGGGCTTTAGATTGAGCTTTCGGCATCGAACAGATAAGAAAGATGAAGCCCAAGGATGAACGAAGCCTTTGACAAGTATCCAGAATGACCCGATGACCATTGCCCAGCAACCCGACGCCCCCGCCCACACCGATCTGCGGGCGGTTCCCTTCCCCGAGGAGTTTCGTGAAGGAGCACATAACGCGGCGACGACCTGCCTGCGCATCGAATTGACGGAGCGCGTCACGTTAATTACAGATGAGGCTACGGCCCCCGTTGCGGCATCGATTGCGGCGGAGCTGGATCGGATTGGGTGCGCGTGGAATGGGTTTGTGCTGGAAGACATCGCACCTCGTCCGCTCAGCGGTATGCCGGAGGCGGTACTGGCGGACATGGAGCACGCGCAGGTGAGCATCTTCGCGGTGCAGGTGCAGCCGAACGAGCTGCGCAGCCGCATGCAGATGACGGATGTGGTGAATCGCCGGCGCATGCGCCACGCACACATGGTGAACATCACGCCGGAAATTATGCTGGGGGGGATGCGGGCGGACTTTAATGCTGTCGATCGGCTGAGCCAGGCGGTGCTGGACCGGGTGCGCGAGGCGAAGTACGTGCGAGCGACAACTGCTGCCGGAACGAACATCTTCGCCGAGTTGGATCCGGCGTACCGCTGGTTCAAGACCTCAGGAATTATCAGCCCGGAGAAGTGGGGGAACCTGCCGGGGGGTGAGGTTTTCACGGCGCCGGGTGAGGTGAACGGCGTATTTGTTGTCGATGGTGTCGTGGGAGACTTTCTATGCGCGCGTTACGGCATTCTGCGCGAGACCCCGTTGACGATCCATATCAGCCGCAACCGGATTACGACGGTGGAGTGCGCGAATAAGCAGTTGGAACAGGAGTTCTGGGATTACACGCATACCGATGCCAACTCGGACCGGGTGGGCGAGTTTGCGATTGGAACCAACATCGGGGTACGCGAGGTAATCGGAAATATTCTTCAGGATGAGAAATTCCCGGGTATTCATATCGCGTTTGGCGACCCGTACGGAGCGCATACCGGCGCGCCGTGGAAGTCGACGACGCATATCGACGTGGTTGGATTGGGGTTCGATATCTGGCTGGGCGCCGATGCCGGCGAGTTGCAGATTATGAGCCGTGGCGAGTTTCTGATTGAAGGCCAGGGGTGAGGAGAGCGGGTGATCGATCCGTTTCGCAGCGACTTCAATGCGCGATTCACTGAAGCGAACTATGCGGCGCTGCTCGACCGTCTCAATCGCGAGTCTCGAACGCGCATCGAGTTTCGTATCGCGGAGACGCCCTGCTTCTTCCATGAGGCGTTTCTCAACAGGATGGTGCGCGCCGGGATCGAGCTAACGCACAAGTTGCTGGATGACCCTGACTATATGAGCCGGTCGCGCGATGCCATCCCGGCGGAGTGGGATGTGCCTGGGCGGGGCAAGCATCCCCATTTCATGACCGTGGATTTTGGGCTGGTGCGGAATGAGGCCGGCGAGTTGGAGCCGCGGCTCGTGGAAATGCAGGCTTTTCCGTCCATCTTTGGATTTCAGCCGGCATTTGGACGAGCGTTCAAGGAGATTTTTGGGCTGGATGAGCGGCTCGAGTGCCTCTTCGGCGGTTTGACGGAAGATGCGTACTGGAAGCTGCTGGGCAAAGTCATTCTGGACGGCCACGATCCCGAAAACGTCGTGCTGCTGGAGGTGGATCCCGAGCACCAGAAGACGCTGCCGGATTTCCGGATGCACGAAAAGCATTTGGGCATTCAGATTGTGGATATCGGCGGTGTTGTGAAACAGGGCAGAGATTTGTTCTATCGCGACACGCGGCGCGGCAGTGCACTGACGCGGATCGAGCGGATTTATAACCGTGCCATTGTGGATGAACTGGTTCGCAAGCAGATCCGGCTGCCCTTTGATTACCGTGACGAGTTGGATGTGGAATGGGCGGGACACCCGAACTGGTATTTCCAGATCAGCAAGTTTTCGATCCCTTCCCTGCAGCACTGGACGGTTCCCCCGGCCGTGTTTCTGGATGCGTGGGACCGGGGTGAAGGCCGGGAGCGTTTGCCGGCGGACCGGGAACGCTGGGTTTTGAAGCCGTTGTATTCGTTCGCAGGCAAGGGGATCCAGTTTGCGCCGACCGATGCGGAGATCGCGGCGATCCCCCAAGTGGAGCGGCCAAACTACCTTTTGCAGGAGCGGGTCCGCTTCGAGCCGGTGATCCAAACGCCAGTGGGCATGACCCAGGCGGAGATTCGGATCCTCTATGTCTGGCCGGAAGAGGGAGAGATGACGCCCATGACGAGCCTGGTGCGCATGGGGAGGGGAATGATGATGGGCGTGGACCATAACCGCGATCAAACCTGGGTGGGCGGAACGGCAGGTCTCTTCCTTCCCACGGGCGGGTGAGGATTATGTGCCGTTCGTCACACACTTTGGGTATAGTCTTCGGTAACCCTTCGGATAGAATCAGTTGAAAGCAGGAGACAATACCGTCCGGTGAAGAACGATATGCCCGCAGAAGAGGTAACCAAAACCGAACCTGTGCGGACTGCCGTGCGGTTCCCCCTACACCTGGAGTTGGTGCTGTTCGCAGACCAGCGTGAGTACCACGCCGTGACGGAGGACGTCTCGGCCAGCGGCGTGCTTTTCGCGGCGGACGAGGTTCCGCCTTTGGGGAGTTCTGTTGAATTTCAGCTGATTATGCCCGCGAAGGTAATGGGCGGGGCTGAGGATGTGACCTTGCATTGTGTAGGCCGAATCGTTCGCCACGCAGCGAACGGGGCCAAGAGAATGGCTGCCGCGGTGATCGACGAATACGTGTTGAAGGCTGAGCAGGTATGACTATAGACGGACCTAAACAGGCAAACGGCGATTTGACGACGAACGGTGATGGCACCGCGAATCAGATACGCGTTCTGCTTGCTGATTCCCAGGCGATTTACCGCGTGGGCATGCGAAAGATCTTTGCGCTGGAAGACGACATCCGGGTTGTGGCCCAGGCCGAGACGCTGGACAATCTTTTTGCGGCTTTGGCGCGGTTCCCGACGGATGTGGTGCTGCTGGAAGGCGCTCTGATCACCGGAACGATCGATGCGATCCCTGAGTTTGTTCGTCGGGCCCCCGAAGCGAAGTTGATTGTGCAGGTGACCGAGGCGGACGAGAGCAACACGGTGGAGCTGTACCGTCGTGGCGTTCGTGGTGTCGTGCCACGATCCATTTCGCCTGACCTCCTGGTAAAGTGTGTGCGAAAGATTGCGCTGGGCGAGACCTGGATCGATAACCAATCGATCAGTTGGGTCATTGAGGCATACCGGGCGCAGGCACAGGCACTCACGAACCCCCGTATGCAGCCGCGGTTGTCTGAAAAGGAACTGGCGATCATTGGCTGCATCACCCGCGGTATGCGCAACAAAGAGATTGCCTACCAGATTGGGACGACCGAGCAGGTGATCAAGAACTACCTGCGTAAGGTGTATGACAAGCTGGGCGTTTCCGATCGTCTGGAACTTGCGCTCTATTGTCTCCATCATCAGATCCTGAAGAATGAGACCAACGGAGCGGAGATGGCCTTCGTTGACCCGGGAATGCCGTTGCGGGCGAAGATGTAGAGGGGTGGGCTGAGCCTGTACACTGCGCTTCAGGCATGCCCTCCTTTTTCGGACCTTTTCGCGGAATTGCACCGGCTCAGCGCCGCGTCTTTACGGCTTGCTTTCTTGGCTGGACGCTGGATGCCTTTGACTTTTTCCTTCTGACGTTCTGCCTGGATTCTGTGGCGGCGACGTTCCACGTCGGTCTGCCGGCGGTGACGACGGCGATCTTCTGGACGCTGTGCATGCGGCCCGTGGGGGCGCTGCTGTTTGGGTGGTTGGCCGAACGGTATGGGCGGCGGCCGACGCTGATGGCCAACATCGTATGTTTTTCCGTGTTGGAGCTCTGTTCTGCTTTTGCCCCAAGTTTTCACCTGTTTCTGTTGAGCCGTGCGCTGTTCGGCATTGCCATGGGTGGCGAGTGGGGCGTGGGCGCAGCCCTGGCGCTGGAGAGTCTACCGGCCGAGAATCGGGGCTTTTTCGCGGGATTGCTGCAGGAAGGGTACGCGGCAGGAAATCTGCTGGCCGCTGCGGTCTACGGCGTGGTGGCAACCACGTACCGCCACGGCCATGCGTTCGCGCAGTGGCGCTTGTTGTTTGTCATCGGCGCGCTGCCGTCGTTGCTGGTGGTGTATGTGCGGATGCATGTGCAGGAGTCGCCGGCCTGGAAGGGGCGGGAAAGGCGTGAGAAGGGCGATGGGGCATCCCCGTTTGCAGAGCTTGGGCGGCATCTGGGCACCTTTGCGGTGCTGGTGCTGTTGATGACGGGGCTGAATTCCTTTAGCCATGGCACACAGGATCTGTACCCGACGTTTCTGAAGACGGTGCACCATTTGTCCGCGCGGGAGACGTCGGTCATCGCAATCGTCGCGACTGCCGGCGCGCTATTCGGGGGGCCGGCCTGGGGAGCGGTCTCGGAGAGGTGGGGACGGCGTAGGGCTTTAGCGGCTTCGGCGCTGCTGGCCCTGCCTGTCGTGCCGTTGTGGATGGGAAGTCACTCGCTGATTTTGCTGGGGCTGGGCGGTTTTCTGATGCAGTTCATGGTGCAGGGAGCCTGGGGAGTTGTGCCGGCGCACCTGAACGAGCTTTCCCCGGCATCGTTGCGCGCGCTCATGCCGGGACTCGCGTACCAACTCGGAAATCTGATTTCGTCACGGAACGGCGTGCTGCAGGCCAAACTGGCGCAGCGGTACGCGGCCGGGAGCCTGGCTCCGGTGATGGCCTGGACGGTGGTGGGGGTCGGAATTTTTGTTGCCGTCGTTGCGATGCTGGGGCGAGAGGCCAAAGGTGCTGACCTTCAGGCACCTTCGAAGGCTTGAGTACATCCAAACCCAGGAGAACGCGTTTGCGTGCGCTTGGCGATCCCGATAACCTTATGCCTGTGAGCCACCGTTTTGTTGCCGACCGTTGTCGACGTCCACTTTGGTCGCGGCGTTGCCGCCTGGTTGCGAATCTTTTCTCTTAGCCAGCGTCGGTGTCTTCCCCGATTGCGCTCCCTTCAGAAATCCCGGAGATCAGCTTGAGCACTGAAACAACCCTGCCCGCCCAATCAGGGGACACATCCGTAAAACCCGTCAAAGAGACCAAGGCCCAGAAGGTCGAACGCCTGAAGCTGGAAAAGAACCCGTGGGAAGCCTGGGAAGAGGTGCGGCGGTACGCTCGTGAGGGCCGCGAGGCGGTCCTGCCAGAGTGGGCGGGGACCTACTTCAAGTGGTGGGGTATCTACACGCAAGGCGATGGTGTGGGCGCCACGGGGGGCGTGGGTGGTGAGGGCAAGGCAACCGAATACTTCATGTTGCGGATTGGCATTCCGAACGGGCTGCTGACGTCGCACCAGGCGCGCGAGATTGCGGCGATTGCGGCTGAGCATGGGCGCGGGTTGGCGGATGTCACGACGAGACAGAATATCCAGCTGCACTGGCTGACGATCGAGGCGTTGCCCGAGATTGTTGACCGGCTGACCGCGATCGGGCTTAGCCCGAAGGGTGCTTGCGGGGATGTGGTTCGGAATGTGACGGGATGCCCGCTGGCGGGGCTGGATCATGAGGAACTGCTGGATGCATCGCCGCTGGCTGTGGAGATCACGCATGCGCTGACGGGCAATCCTGATTTCGTGAATTTGCCGCGGAAGTTCAAGATTTCCGTGACCGGGTGTCCGATCTGGTGCTCGTACCCGGAGATTAATGACGTGGGCCTCACCGCGGTGAAGCGGGTGAAGGATGGGCGTGAAGAGGTCGGGTACAGCCTGCGGGTTGGCGGCGGGCTCTCGACCGAGCCGCATATGGCGGTGCGTTTGAACGCATTCGTGCCCCAGAACAAGGCGTTGGCGACAGTAACGGCGGTGTGCGAGGTCTTTCGCGAGCAGCAGGATCTGCGCGAGAACCGGACGCGGGCCCGATTGAAGTACCTGTTCATGCGGCATGGGTGGACGGCGGAGCGAATGCTGGCGGCGGTGGAGGAAAAACTCGGGTTCCATTTCGATCCGTGCGAGGAGGGAGCCATTGCTGACGACGTGTATCGCGATCATGGGGGCGTGCGGCGGCAGAAGCAGGAAGGGTTGAGTTCAGTAGGGGCTACTGTGCTGCGGGGCCGCTTAAATGCGGACATCGTTAAAGCTTTGGCCGATCTTGCCGATAAGTATGGTGACGGGCATCTGCGCACGACGATTATGCAGAACGTGGTGATGGTCAATGTGCGGAACGAACATGTGCAGGAGCTCGTGGCGGGGCTTGGCGCGCTGGGTCTGCAGGTTGAACCTTCGGTGTTTTTCCGAGGTGCGGTCGCCTGTACGGGTACGGAGTTCTGCAAGCTGGCCATCGCGGAGACGAAGGGATTTGCCAAGTGGCTGGTCGATGAGATGGAAGAGCGGCTGCCTGGTTTCGATCAGCAGATCAAGCTGCATGTGACTGGGTGTACGAACAGTTGCGGGCAGCACTGGATTGCGGATATTGGGCTTGAGGGCAAGAAGATCAAGAAGGATGGAGCGTTGGTGGATGCGTTCTATTTCTGTGTAGGCGGTGCCGTGGGTGAGCATGCGCGGGCGGCCCGACCCATTGGCTATCGTGCGGCGGCAGAGGACTGCCCGGAGGCGATTGAGAGGCTGTTGCGCGGCTATCTACAGCACCGGTACGAGGGTGAAAACCTGCGCGGGTACTTCAACCGAACGGGTGATGAGGATTTGCGGAATTTGATTGCCGGTGCGGTGGTGAGTCCGGTGGACCGGGACCCAGCACCAGGGCGGCATGCCGCGCCGAACATCGATATGTAAGCTGGGGCTTCGGGGCTGTTTGCTTTTGCCGTCTCGGGCGGCGGCTATGGTTTCTGGCGCGGCAGCAGCAAGTAGAGGGACGAGGCGGCACAACCATGAGCTTGTTTCCGATGTTTTTGAAGCTTACGGGCCGGCCCTGTCTGGTGGTGGGAGCCGGATCTATTGCTGAAGGCAAGATCGAGAGCCTCCTGCAGGCAGAGGCGCGCGTGCGGGTCATTGCGCCGGAGGCCCTGCCGCGCGTGCAAGCGTGGGCGGAGGCGGGCGAGATTGAATGGATCGCGCGGGAGTATCGCGACGGCGATCTGGAAGGTTCATTTCTGGCCGTCGCTGGGACGGCAACCGCAGAGGTGAACCGGGCTGTATTTGCCGAGGCGACTGCCCGCGGTGTGCTGTGCAATGCAGTGGATGATCCGCCGTTCTGTGACTTTTATTTTCCGTCCATCGTGCGGCGGGGGGAGTTGCAGATTGCAATTTCTACTGCGGGAGAGAGTCCGGCATTGGCGCAACGCTTGCGCAAGGAGATCAACGCGGCCTTGCCGCTGGAACTCAGCGAGTGGGTGATGGAGTTGGGGCGGCTGCGGCGGGAAGTTGTGGCGGTGGAACCCATCGGAGAGCCTCGCAAGGCGCTTCTGCATGAGTTGGCGCAGCGTGAAGTTTGCGGTTTCGATGGATGTCCGGCGAGGATGCGGGCGCGGCAGCACGCGCGGGAGTGGGGTTTCGCTCCGGGTACTGCGGCCGTTGAAGGGCAGGGCACGGGGGCGGGGAGCCGTGCGCCGCAGGAGGCGACAGTCGAAGGCGAGACGTGGGATTTGGAGGCGCCTGAGGAATCCGTGCTTTGAATGCGAAGTCTCAAGAAGAGGCCGATAACCTGACACCCTCGCGCGCCCTCCCTGGCACGGTTTATCTGGTCGGAGCAGGCCCCGGCGATCCTGAACTGCTGACGGTGCGAGCGGTCCGCTTGCTGGCGAGCGCCGACCTGGTGCTGCATGATGACCTTGTCCCGGAGGAAGTGCTGCGCCTCGCAGCGGCATCGGCAGAGATAGTGAGCGTGGGTAAGCGATGTGGTCAGGCGCGGATTACGCAAACCGGTATTCATGACTTGATGATCGGGGCGGCAAGGGGGGGGCGTTCGGTGCTGCGATTGAAGTCAGGCGACCCGATGGTTTTTGGGAGAGCGGGGGAAGAGATCGAGGCGCTGCAGCGGGCGGGGATCCCGTTTTTGGTCGTACCCGGGGTGACGGCCGCGATAGCAGCGGGAGCCGCGCTGGCTCTACCCTTGACGGACCGGACGAGTGCGTCCAAGCTCGTGTTGATCACGGGGCATCATGCGGCCGGCAAGGGTGACGGCAAACCGGTTTGGGAGGGGATTCTGCCGACGGATGCGACACTGGCGGTGTACATGCCGGGGCCGAATTTGGGCCGTCTCGGGCGAGAGTTGATGGACGCGGGCGTTGAAGGCGACGTTCCCGTGGTAGCGGTATCCAACGCGGCAACCAGCCGGCAAAGCTATGTGGCGGGACGAATCGTCGATTTGGGAACTTTGGTGTGCGGGCCGGCACCGCTGCTGGTCCTGGCTGGAAGGGCTATGGAGCGCCTTATGGAGAAGCCCGGGCTTGTTGCGCCGGTCATTTCGGATGCCGAGCCTTGCTTAGACTAGACCAGGTCTGCCGCGAAAATTCTGAGAGCGGGGGCATCTGGTGCAGAGCTAGCGCGGTGAAGCTGGGGAAGGCTGCGACGCGGGAACAACGGCCTGGGGCGACGGCGTTGCCGGGGAAGCGGACTGTGGGGCAGAGCCTGGCGAAGCGTGGTCTGTGGGGGATAGGGATGACGGTTTAGGCAGAGGGTGCGGGAGGGTGAGCGAGGCAAGGGCTTCGGGATCATCGCGGAGTTTGAGGTAAAGGGTGGCGCCGTCAGTGGGGACGGGGACGGGAAAGGTGTTCCCGGCGTAGCCGGACGGCACTTCAGCTGAGTTGGTGAATTCTTTGGCAGGGGCAAAAGCCTGCACCAGAAAGAGGTTTTGCCCTTCCAGGGTGCAGGTGGAGGCGTCGGGCGTGGCGCAGTTCACGGCGGTGACCTGCGGGGTGCGGACGAGGGTACCTAGGGGCGTCCAATTGCCGGCGGTGCCATCGGCGGCTACGGGGCGCATCTGGAGTTTGCCGAAGGCGGATTCACCAAAGGCTTTCAAGGGGTCGAGGGTAGCAATCGCGGTGTGCGGGTCCTGCAGGATGAGGCTGCTTTTCGCCAGGGACAAGGTTGTTTGCACGGAGTTGTCCTCCGTAGCGACCTCAATGGTCTGGTTGCGAGGAAAATCGTCCGTGGTTTTCACGACGAAGGTGAGTTTGCCGTTCAGCGGGATCTCATCCTTGCCGGTTAGAGTCACGGGAAGAAAATTGTTGCCCTGGGCGGGAACGGCGTTGAAAGAGACAAGTTCGAGGCCTGGGCGAGGCGCTTCGGTTTCGATCTCGACCGGCATCGTGCGGCCGTCTTTCAGCTTGACCGAGGCTTCCATGCCGTTGCCCGGAGACACGGCGGCTTTGGAGCCGAGATGCAGCGTGGTGTCGTCGCTGCCGTCGGGCGCGGGGGTGAAGATCTGGCCGGCGATCTGGACCTGCGCAACATTGCCGAGACCGTGACCGGTGAGGATGGCGGTGTCGTCCCCGGCGTGGAGCTTGACGGCGTCGAGGTGAATGTCGCTGGTGTAGGCAGTGAGCGCGACATTGTCCTTTTTCGGATCGCCATACTGCTGGATCGCGAGAGCATACCCGCCCGGTTGGACCTGCTTCAGGGAGATGGCGAGAGCAAGGGTGTCCCTGGTGACGGGACTGTCCTTTGCGTCAGTGCCAGCCGGCTTGAAGCCGACGTTTTCATTCTTATCTTTGGTGTTGGTCAGCTCGATCTTCTCGACGCAGGCGGTGCCGTCGCCTTTGAGGGTGAGCTTGTTGTCCTGACCGGCGAGAAGCTGCGTATCGCCGACAATCTTCCAGTCCTTGCCGTTCGTCTGTTGCAGGGTGAGTGTGGGGCCGTCGAAGGGATCGAAGCCCCAGTAGCCCTTGACTGTGCCGGTGACGGTGAGATCGGCTGGGTGGCCTGCTTTTTCGCCTGATGGGGTAGGTGTATCGCCGGGCTTCTCGTCCTTGAGGGGCTGGTGCGGATCGGCTTTGGTGACCACAAGGCCACCCTCAAAAGCGTCGGGAGTTAGAGGAATGTCAGTTGGGCTGCCGGGGCGGTTCAGGTGCAGGACGAGATCGTGAGCGAAGCTGGTGGCGAACACCAGGGGCGCACCCTGGAGGGGAAGGGGCATCCTGGGCTGTAGGAGGCAGGCTACCTCGTCAGGGTGCTGCGGACGGAGGGGGGGAAGGTTGGCCTTCTGGATGGCAGGCAGGCCGATGACGATGACGGATTTGGGGTTGTTGAAGGAGACCGGGGCGTTGAGCTTCAGGTTGAGGGTGGCATCCTGCGGGAAGCTCAGGCCGGGAATGTATTGGTACTTGGCCGTGTGGAGTGTGCTGACGAGGTGGACGAGGTCGACGATGGCGCCGACATAGGCGGAGTAGAGGCCTCCGCCGGCGGCGCTGGTGTAGGACGCGGCGTTGATGAAATCGGAGGAGGCGCCAGTGGAGAAAGCTTCGGCGACGGTGGAGCCGTGGCCGTCGTCGAGCAGGACGGGGGCGCTGGACTGGGTCAGGCAGTTGACCTGGTTCTCGACGGGCTGCTTGAAGCAGTCGGCGTTGGGCTTGAGGGCGAGCGTGGCGGCGAGTTTCGCGGAGTGGTCCTGGATGGCTTTGGGATCGTCTGCGGGGACGGTCTTCATGGCGGCGAGATAGCGCTCGATACGCTGTTGCTCGAAAGAGGCTTCGTTGAGGTCGGAGTCGGCGCGGATGAACAGGCCTGGGCGGCCTTTAACAGCAGAGCGAAGGGTCTTGAAGTCACCGCCGGTCTCCGGGGCGACGAACAGGAGAGCCTGCTGGGCGTCGGCGGGAACGACGACGAAGGTGCCTTCGGAAGTGTGCTTCTTGTCCCAGGTGTCGATCTCGGTGAACCAGCTGTCGGGTGGCTCGTTGGTGGTGCCGCGGAGAAAGGCGACGATCAGCAGAAGGTGGTTGGTCTGATCGTCGGGCAGGTCGGCTTTGACCCAGAGTTTGTCGCCGGGCTGGAGGTTGGGGACCTGGGCGATGGGAAGGGTCTTGTCGCCGCGGGTGACTTTGACTTCGATCCTGGGACCGGTGAGGTCGAAGCGGGCATTGTCGGCGCGGACAGTTGATGCGGGCGCGAGCAGGGTGAGAAGGCAGACGAGGGCGTGCGAGGGCTTCACAATGGGTTGGACGCCGTGGTTGTCCGGGGTGTTGCGAAGAGAGTTGTGGGAAGAAGCCCTCCCCCCGGGGTGCTTTTTGCAAAGTCTTCAAAATAAAGACTTTGACTTTGGACTTTACAACGAAAGTGGTAGGTGGACTTCCGGAACAAAACGGGGTGTGAGTAGGGGTGGTCCCCAACGTCAGCCCATGTACCTACGACTTGAAGGTCCTACCTTTGTGTCCCGGACTCGTTGAGGAGTTGAACCAGATAGTCCCTCCAGATGGCGGCCTGGGTGTGGGTGCCGTGACCCCGGGTCTGGTCGGTGATGGGAAGGAGGACGAATCGGGCGTGGGGCATCTGTTTCGCGAGGCGTTCGGCGATGCCTAGTTCGGGGGGGTTGATGAAGTCGTCGGCGGAGTTGATGTACATGACCGGGACAGTGATCTTGCTCAGGCCAGGTTCGGGGTTGTAGTCGCGGCTGGCGTCGAACTGGTAGATGAAGTCGTCCGCGTCTTCGGTCGTGACGACGCGGTCGAGATAGTTGTCGATGAAGTGTTCAGCGGCGGCGCGGGTGGGGGCGGCTTTCTGTTGTACGAGTGGAGCGGAGCCCATGATGAAGAGGAGTTCGGAGGCGGAGCGGAGGCCTTCTTTGGGTTCCGTAGTGTAGTTGCCCCCTTGCCAGGCGGGGTCGCGCTCGATGTTTTCGATGGCCATGTAGCGCATCATGCGGTTGCGGCCGGCGAGGGCGGTGGGCAGGCAGGCCAGGGGCATGAGGGCGTCAGAGAAGCCGGGGTAGGCTTCGCCCCACACGAAGCTTTGCATGCAGCCCATGGAGGTGCCGAGGATGAGGCGGAGGTGGTCAACATGCATTTGCTCGAGCATGGCGCGCTGGGAGCGGACCATGTCGTCGTAGGTGTATTTGGGGAAGCGCATGCGGAGGCCGTCGGAGGGCTTGGAGCTTTCGCCGTGGCCGATGTCGTCGGGAAAGATGAGGAAGTATTTTGCGATGTCGAGGGGTTGGCCGGGGCCGAAGAGGACATTGGCGAAGACGGGACTGAAGAGGGAGTGGGCGCTGCCGCCGGTGCCGTGAAGGAGAAGGACGGCGTTGTCGGTGTGGCCGGCTGCGTCCCGATGCGGGGTGCCGAGGGTGAGGTAGTGGAGGTGGAGGGAGGGGAGGGTTTCACCGGTGTTGAAGTGGAAGTTGGGCAGGTCGATGTTGCCGGGTTGACCCGTGTAGGGGCTGGCTGGTTGGTTTGGCGTGGGGGTGGAGGACTTTTGCTGGGCGAGAGTGGTGGAGAGGGTAAGGGTGAGGAGGAAAATTCCGAGGGCGAATGTGCGATTCATAAGGTCTACTTGGCTCAGGGAAGTCCGGCAGGAGCAGAACCCACCCTTTCGCTCGCGAAAGGATGGGCCACCCAACTCCATGGCTGGGTCATGCCACCCCAGTTCATGGCTGGGTATGCCACCCCACTCCATGGCTGGGTATGCCACCCCACTCCATGGCTGGGTATGCCACCCCAGTTCATGGCTGGGTTATGCCACCCCAATCGATGGCTGGGTTGGTTAGCGGTCGGGGTTGGTTACGGGGTTAGCGGAGACCATGGGGACCATGGGTTTGAGGATCTCGTCCAGGTAGTCTTTCTGGCTATCGTCGCGGACGAGGTTGGGGTAGCGCTGGCCGTCGTGGTAATTGATGTCGACCGACTTGATGTAGGTTTCGGTCTGAAGGAGCAGGTGGATGGGCTCGGTGTTGCCTTTGGCTTTGTCGATGGTTTCGAGCAGCATGTCGGTGGTCGGAGTGCGGTTGTTGATGCCGATGATCTTCTGGCCGGGCGCAAGTTTGGCCTGATCGGCGGGACCGCCCCAGCGCACATCAGAGATGACGCCTTCGCCTGTGATGCGCAGACCCAGGGAGTACCAGACGTCTACGGCGCCGCCACGGTTACGGCTGCCTTGGGAGAGGGTTTTCTCTGAGTCTGAGGGCTTGTCCTGGTAGACGAGCTTCCAGCCGCCGTGCGTGATGCCATCGAGGTCGGCATGGGGGTTGATCATGTCGACTTTATCGTGAAAGAAGCCGGCCCAGTCGTACCTGGCGACCTGGTTGAGGTCCTTGATGAG
>CAXUDN010000018.1:29468-49789 GCA_964249715.1 uncultured Acidobacteriaceae bacterium | reverse complement strand
GGGCCCTATCCCGTCACAAAGCTGGATTGCATGATGGGTGAGCTTCGCTCTGCCGGAGGTCAAGCCGCAACGTCCAAATTGCCTTCCGCCCCAACCGGCAACCATCGCAGCCTCACCCCCGTACTGTTCATCAGTGAAAGCCCACGCTTTGCTCCTCAGGGCTACTCAACGGAATATTCCGGGATCGAGCGCACCCGACGAGACCCTGCCGGCACGCCCGCGGGCTTCAGGTACTCGCTGAACCCTCCCCGAGCATAGGCAGCTATACACCCTACGCCGAATCTCGCCCAACACTTGCGCAGAATTATCCCCCGCTCCGCTACCATAGCTCCAGACATCAACAGCACTAAGCACTAAGCACTAAGCACTAAGCACCAAGCACTAAGCACTAACCACTAAGCACTAGCACCTGCGCCCAAGTACCCCCTCAAGTTCAATATCAAACGTACTTTAGACCAGAAGTACCCCCGGGGGGGGGCCGAACCGTGCGCCCCAACCGCTACCCCCACTCCACGCATCACAAGGAGTGTCGACCCTACGACCTAGAGCACCACACAGCTTCCGGGGCCGACCGACCCTCAGCAGCCCCGTCGGCGCAAGTGAACGCCCCTGACTGACGGTCACCGGAGACCCACTTCGTGCGCCCCGCTCGAACAGGCGCAGGAACTCCAGACCCAAGAGCCTTCCTCGCACCGATCGGCATCAAGCCGACAGCGCGGTCCGCTCCCCACAGCACGAGCCAGCCAACCAGGACCGCCGCACGGTGCGCACCCGCACACCGCGACCTTCCCGTTTGCTGCCCCGCGCACCTAACCCACCCTCACGTGGGCCGGAACCCAAACGAGCATGGCCTCCACGCAAGCCGTCCCACTTCCCCGCGTCACTGCCGACCGCCTCGCTGTCCGCCCGCCGCCAAAGCTCGCCCTCCATCCCTCGGTCCTCCTCTACGCCGGCATCGTCCTGCTCACCTGCCTCTGGATTCTCTCCCTCCCCATCCTCCCCACCCAGGACGAACCCCTCCACCTTTACTACGTCAACATCTTCCACCAACTCCTTACCCACCAGAACACGGCCTACACCCACGCCTACACCATTCGCCACCTCCTCCCGCCCTACGCCGCCTACTACTACAGCCTTCTCGCCCTCAACCTCCTCGTCCCGCTCGAAACCGCAGACAAACTCTTCGTCGCCGCCACTGTCGCTCTTTTCGCCCTCAGCGGCTATCTCCTCCTTCGCGCTGTCGCCCCCGCCTCCCACTGGTCCCCCTTCTTCCTCCTCCCCATCCTCCTCAACTGGCCAACCTTCATGGGCTTCGCCAACTTCATGCTCTCGGTCGACCTGGCCTGCCTCGCCCTCACCTGCTGGTGCCGCACCCGCACCCGGCCTGGCCTTCTTTCCCGCGCCGCCTTCCTCGCCCTCGTCCTTCTCATGACCTTCACCCACCCTGTACCCTGGCTCTTCGCCATCAGCTTCGCCGCCCTCGACCTGACTCTCCTCGCCTTACCCCAAATTCTGCGCCCCAGAACCCTCGCCGCCTCAAGCGCCTTCCGCCAGAACCTCCTCACCCTCATTGCCGCCTGCTTGCCCTACCTCTACTTTCGACACTTCCGCAGCCCCACCCAATTCATCACCCGCCGCGTCTACCTCCAGCACCTCCACGCCTGGCGCCTCATCCTCCAACCCACCTTCACCCACCGCGTCCATGACCAGGCCTTCAGCCTTCTCCACACCCAGGGCATCGTCCTCTTCCTTGGCCACGGCCTTCCCCACGCCTACCGACTCGGCATTGCCTTCTTTCTCGACGCCTCGCTGCTCCTCGCCCTCTGGACCTTCTTCTCCCCGACCCCGCTTTTTGCTCCCACGACCCCCACCCAAAGTCTCCAACAGACCTTCCTGCTTTACTCCCTCCTTTTCACCGCCGTCATCATTCTCGTCCCAGACAGCAGCGTGGGCGGCTACTACTTCACGACCCGCATGCAGATTCTCCTCTATCTCACCTGCGTCGCCGCCGTCGCACCCGCCCTTGTCTGCTTTCCCCGCGCTGCGATCGCCGCCGCTTCCTTCTCCACTGTCCTTTCCCTGCTCACCCTCGGCCTCGCCATCCACTACATCACCCCAGCCGCCCGCACGGTAGCCTCTCTCCGCAACCTATCCGTCACCCCCTCTGCGCACCAGCGCCCGGGCCTCCTCATGCGCCCTGTCGGCGCTGCCTTCCCGCCTTACCTCAATTTCGATCCCTACAATTGGGCTCCCGCCCACTATTTCCGTTGGCACAACCTCCTCCTCTACAACACCGCCTGGCTTGGCGAACCCCTCATTCCCATCCGCCCCCGCACCTCCACTCTCCTCGACCCCACCTTTTTCAACCAGGCCCCCCAGTATGGCGACGCCCTCATGTTCAACGAAGACCGCGCACACACTCTCCTTAGCCAAGTAGGCTTCGCCATCATCCAGAACGACGCCATCAAGCCCTACCAAAATCCCTTCGCCGAAGAAGGCGGCAACCCTACCCCCGGCGATTTCTCTCTCAGTTGGCACTGCACCACCCCACCCCACACCCCCTGGCACCTCTGCCAACCACCCACTATCCTTAAGGTAGATCTGGCACCCTCTAAGCTGGGTGGCCCGTTCTCTGCGGCCCTGGAAAGGTTGGGTCCGACAGTCCCACGGCCGGAAGATCCTCGGTAGTGACCAGACCTGAGACAGGCAATTTCGGCGCTGTCGTCGGCAACGCCCCATCGATTCCGTCCAGAAGTTCCCCAGCTTCATTGCCGGCCCATTCTCCAGCTCATGAAGGCAGCGGAAACCACTTCCAATTCGTCACCACCCGTCTTCAGCGTGCTCCACAAGGGCAATATCGACATGCAAAAAGCTCCGCACCCTTCGGCGTTAATAACGATGGTGGTGCTGGCGTCCTGCAGGTAACTGCTTCGCATCGAGATCTAGGGGATTTGCGGCTACAAACGGTAATTAGCTCAGCAGACTCAGCCTGCAAAGGCACCTCGTCCACCCATCCCGCAAGGGATGCCCGCTCTATCCGCGTCTCCGGGGTTGGGTGAGGTTGCAGTGTTGTAAGGGGCACGTAGCGCCATAGAGCGCATCCATCAGATTGCCCCCGTAATGCGATCCCAAGCCCGGCATAATCGAGGCAAAATCACAGGGCGCCTACCCCGACCCCAACCTGCACGCAAAGATAAGGCTGCCTTTTACCTGGCCCTACACCCAGCAACAGAGCTAAAATTCCGGCGGCACGAAGAAACCTCAGCCAAGGAGCTCAAGCCGAAACATGCGCATCCCCTCAGCCCTCAGAAGAAGCCCATTCCCGGCAGCCCTCCTCCTGATCTTCTCCGCAACAGCCTTCCTTACCGCTTCTGCCCAATCCTCCAAACAGCGCCCCTGCGATCTCCTCGCCCCCGCTACCCCCTGCGTCGCCGCCATCAGCACCACGCGCGCCCTTTACCGCGCCTACACCGGCCCGCTCTACCAGGTCACCCGCCAATCCGACAAAACCACCCATGATATCTCCCTGCTCCCCGACGGCATCGCCAACGCCGCCGCCCAGGACACCTTTTGCGCCAACACGGCCTGTACCATCACAAAAATCTACGACCAGTCCCCCAACGGCAACGACCTCACCCCCGCACCCCCCGGCGGCGCTGCCCACGGCCCCGGCCCCAACGGTTACGACGTCCCCGCCGTCGCCAATGCCCTCCCCGCTACCGTCGCCGGTCACAAGGTGTACGGCATCGCCGTCAGCTCCGGCACCGGCTACCGCAACGACACCACCAAAAACATCGCCGCCCACGGCCAGCCCGAAGGCGTCTACATGGTCACCTCCGCACTCAACCTCAACGGCGACCGTTGCTGCTTCGACTTCGGCAATGCCGAAACCGACAACAACGACAACAAACCCGGCCACATGGACGCCATCAACATCATGTGCCATGGCACCCCCTGCCACCCCGATGCCGGCCTGGACATGGAAGACGGCATCTACGGCCACCTCGCCGTCGCCCCCAAAACTCCCTTCGTCAACGTCATGGGCGCCTGCGATGGCCAACACACCTACGCCATCTACCAGGGCAACGCCCAGTCCGGTGCCCTTACCTCCACCGGCACCATCCCCCTGCCCCCGGGCGGCTACACGCCTATGCTCCAGGAAGGCGCCATCATTCTCGGCATCGGCGGGGATAACAGCAACTCCGCCACAGGCTACTTCTTTGAAGGCGTCATGACCCAGGGAGCCCCCACCGCCCAGGCCATGAATGCCGTTCAAAGCAATATCGTTGCCGTTCACTACGCCGGCCAGCTCAAACCCTGACCCGCTACCTAGAAGCCGGAGACAACGCCGCGGACCCCGATCAGCGCCAACGGACGCCCGCGGCGTTCGCCTACTTAGTCCACAACTGCGGTCTTTGATCGCTGATAGGGATCACGCGGTCGCTTAAACCTTACTGCTTATACCGGACACAACATCCGTCTTGGGCCTGAACCCCAGCTCATCCAACTCGGCCGAATCCGCCTCGACCTCGCGCGTCTCGACCCGGTTCACCCTCAACCCCGCCAGCACACCCCGAATATCCATCTCGGAAAAGCCAACCTTGGCAAATACGCCCGGCAGGTCTTCCTCCGTGCCAAACCAGCTCCGCTTCTCGGCCTCCGGCCCCACCGGCGCCTCATGCACCAGGAGGTGCTCCGCAACGGCTTCCACCGTTCTCTGTCCGTGGGCTTCACCATTCGACTGAAAAGTAAACAACATGCGTTCTGCAACGTTCTGGCCGTTCATAAGCCCTCAGCCTAGCACCCCATTCCCACCCCTCAACACAAATCGTCCACAGCATCCCGCGTACCGGCGCACTGGAGCGCGGTGCGAAGGGTTAGGGAACAAGAGGCCTTTCTATAACTTCTAAACGGAGTTAGCGGCGTATCGTCGCTAACAAAGGCCTTCGCGGAGCCATCACCACCCGGGGACAAAACCAAGACCACCCCCGCCCCAACTTCCTCATCTACCGGACAAGACCACAAAAGAGGAAGAAAACTTTGTCCGAACACGAGCACAAACAAGCCTCCAAAGAGCACACCCCCCACGCCCCCCACGAAGAGCCCACCAAAGGCCCTCACGACCCTAAGATCATCAATCCCAAGCTGGCCTCTGACATCGCTTACTGGTCGAAACAATTCGGCGTCACGGGCGACGCCCTCCATGAAGCCATTCGTAGCCATGGCACCCACGTCGACAAGATCCGGGCAGCTCTCCACCCCACCAAAACAATCTGAAGCTCGCCCGCCGCGAGCCTCAATGTCCCTTATAGCTCACATAAAGCTGCGGAAACTCTGACCTTAGTGTCTGTAACTTCGGCCTGTCGCAAACCATGATGTATGGATCATCGGGGTTGTTGAGCGCGTAATCCTGGTGATAGGCCTCGGCTGGGTAAAATCCGGGTGAGGCCGTCACCTCGGTCACGATCGGTTGAGGAAAGACTTTCTCGGCGGTCAGCTGCGCGAGGTACGCCCTGGCGATGCGCTCCTGATTCGCGCTCTCTGTGAAAATTACCGACCGGTAGGATGTACCCCGGTCCGGGCCCTGACGGTTCAGCGTCGTTGGGTCGTGAATCGCAAAGAACACCTGCAGCAACTCTCCATAGGTAATCTTGGAGGGATCAAACACGACCTCGACCGACTCCGCATGTTTGGTCGTCTCCGTTGTCACCTGGCCGTACGTTGCCGTCCCTTTTGTCCCGCCGTCGTAGCCTGCTGTCGTCTTCAACACGCCTTTCACGTGCTCAAACACCGTCTGCGTCCCCCAGAAGCATCCACCCGCAAACACGGCCGTCTCCCGCCCGGGGTTGGGGGCCAGCGCGTCATCTGTCTTCGGTCCTGGCACCATCGGGCCCGCCGCCCGGCACCCAGACGACAATCCCAGGAGCACCACCGCCACCGCCACTGCCCCACGCGTACCAGCCTTGAACATCGCCAATCCTCCTTGCAACTCCATCTTCAATAAGACGCCGCCAGAACCTCAAAGCCTTCAAAAATACCGTTTGCCCCTGCGTTTGCTTCTCGAAGTTGGGTCTTTGCCGGCCCACGCAGCCAATCCTCATCTCATCTTCCCAAGGAGAAATCGATGGAACTCAAGAAGTTCAACGTCACCGTACAGCGCTTCCACCCCGAACAGGGCCTCGCGAGCAGCGAAACTTTCGTCCTGCCCGTAGACAGCCCCGATGCCGAGCACGCCGTCTCCGCCGCGGTGTCCAACGCGGTGGCCTTCACCCCCAAACTCCAGGGCAGCTCCCCCCTGCCCATCGCCTTCGTTTGCACCGCGGTCGCTGAGCGCTCCTGACCGTAACCTGCCCGCCCACCACATCAAATGGCGCGTGGGCGGGGGTGCCTCACCCGCACGGACCCGGCAGATAATAAAGAAGTGATCACCACCCTCGCACCCAGCTCCATCGAGGCCATCCAGTCCCGCCTCAGCCCCCTCCGCGACCGCCTCGCCGGGCATCCCCTCTACGCCAGCATCCGTACCGTCGAGCACCTCCGGATCTTCATGGAATCCCACGTCTTTGCCGTATGGGATTTCATGAGCCTGCTCAAGAGCCTGCAGCGCGCTCTCACCTGCACCGAAGTTCCCTGGACTCCCACCCGCTTTCCCGCCAGCCGCCGCTTCATCAACGAGATTGTCTTGGGCGAGGAATCCGACCTCTACGAAGGCCGGCCGGTAAGCCACTTCGAGATTTACCTCGAAGCCATGGAGCGCGCCGGAGCCGACACCAGCGCCATCCGCACCCTTGTTCTGGCCGCGCAACCGACCCACTCCGCAACCTTCGACACTGCTCTTGACGTCGCACCTCCCGCAGCGCGACAGTTCGTCGCGAGCACCTTCGACGTGATCCGCAACGGATCCATCGCGGCCCAGGCCGCGGCCTTTACTTTTGGTCGCGAGGACGCCATCCCTGCCATGTTCCGCTCCCTCGTCCGCGACCTCAACGGCACGGTGGCCGGTGACCTGAGCCAGTTTGTCTGGTACCTCGAACGCCACATCGAAGTCGACGGCGACGAACACGGGCCCTTATCCCTCCGCATGGTCGCCGACCTGTGCGGCGCAAATCCGGTCGTTTGGGAGGGAGCCGCCGATGCCGCAGAAACCGCCATTCGCGCCCGGCTTACCTTTTGGGACGCGATCCTCGTACAAATCCAGCAGTCCTGACCTGATCCAGAGGACTCAAGCCCTTGCGGGCTGCCACCCCGCAACTTAAGCGCGGATCGCGTGTCCAATTCACTAGAGGTTGTCATGGCCCGCTTACATACAGTCGCCCTTGCTCTTGGACTCTTCACGCTTCCCGCCCTCGCCCAGGGCACCTACGCTCCCAACCCACCCACGGGCTACCCGCAGGACGGCCAGGGGCAGCAGTACCAGCAGTATCCCCAGCAACAACAGTCTTACCCGCAGCAGGGCTATCCGCAGCAGCAGGGCTATCCACAGCAGCAGGGCGGCTACGCTCCTAACGACCCGAACGCCGGAAGCTACCCCGCTCCCCAGGCCGGTCAACCCGCCCAGATCCAGACGGACAGCCAGATGGAAGTCCCCTACGCCTATCCGCCAACCGTCGCCTACGGCTACCCCTACTATCCCTATTACGGCTACGGCGTCGGGATCGGGTTTGGCTTTGGCTACGGTTATCCCGGCTACTACGGCTACCGTGGCGGCTACGGTTATCGCGGAGGCTACGGCTACGGCTATCGTGGCGGCTACGCAGGGGGTTATCGCGGTGGCTACGGCTCTGCCGGCCGAGGCGGTTTCGCCCGCGGCGGCGGCGGACGCCGCTAGGAGGCGTTCTTCCCGCAGAAGGCGCGAGCGTATGCTCGCGCCTTCTTATTGCGCTGTTGGATGCTGGTAGATGCTGACATTGTCCTTGGTGATGAGCGCGCTGCCCGTGTCGACAAAGTAGGGAAAAGGCGAGCGGAAATCGATGCTGTAGTCGTGATTGAAGCCGCTGTGCGGAGCATGGTGTGCATCATCCAGGGCCTTCAGGCCAACGTAGCCCATGGTGAAAGGCCGCTGCGAGACAGCCGCATCGATCGTGCCATCCGCAATCAGATTCAGCGTGTCCGGATCCACGTCCATCGCAATCAACTCGCGGTCGGTTAGCTTGTTTCGCTTCAACACTTCAGCGACCGCCTTGCCCGCTTCTGATTCCAGGCAAATGAACGCATCGATCTTCTCCGCACCGGTACGATGAACGTATTCCTCAGTCTGGTCAAAGGCGCTTCCGGATTCCCCACCTGTTGACACCACCCCGGCAACGCGGATCCCGGGATTGCTGCTGAAGATTTCCTCGTAACCCTTCATGCGCTCGTCCTGGTTCGGCTGGCCGGGAATGGAATAAAAGACCACGTTGCCCTTCCCATGTAGCCGCTGCATGATCCGCTGCCCACCCAGGTGCCCAACCTCCAGGTTATTGGTGCCGATAAAGAACAGGCGATCGGAGTTCGGCGCGTCGGAGTCGACCGTGATGACCGGAATGCCCTGATCGATCGCGGAGGCGATGTTGGAGTGCAGGTCACTGGCAGCCGCGACAGAGACAAGAATCCCGGCAGGGTGACGGGCGACAGCGTCCGAGAAGGCGTCGTTTTCGGCTTTGGCGTCGTAGGTTTCCGGTCCGACGACGATGCCCTTGACGCCGTACTCCTGGGCTGCTTGATGAAAGCCCGCCGTGACGGCTTTCCAATAGGGCAGTTTCAGGTTGGTGGCGACCATGTAGTAGGTGTCGTTGGCGGATCTGTAGTGGCAACCCGCAGTGAAGAGGCAGCCTGCCGTCAACAGCGCGAAAAGGGCAATCGGAATCAGTCGGCGCATCCGTATCTCCATTCTTCCGGCCTGGCTCGTGTTGCGGCAATTTTGAAGCCGCGGCAGATCAGCGGGACCCAGGGGCGGAAATTGTACTCCCGCCGAAAGATAAGTTGCCCTTGAAAACTGCTTCCTTGACCGGCCGTGGAGGGCGCACGGGGAAAAGCGGGGTAGCGGCAAGGCTTGGGGAACTGCGTTCTGGGATCGCCTCCCCGTCCTGTTAGCCTTGCAAGGTATGGCCATTAGCCGCTCTCTTCTCACGGGAGATGCGCACAGGCAGCGGTGTATCGGAAGGAAGACGTTGAATGAGACAAATGGTTCGTGGCGTTGTAGGGATGGGTTTGCTTTTTGCGTTCTTTTCAGCCGGTCTGCTGCGTGCGCAGCGCCTGCCGGCAGGTGTGGTGCCGGAACACTACACCCTTGCGCTGACCCCGGACCTCCGTGCGGCGACCTTCCAGGGTGATGAAACCATCGATGTAACGCTGACCGCCCCCGCCAACAAGATCACGCTGAACGCGGCAGAGATCACCTTCGCGGCTGTTTCCGCGCGCGCCGGGAGCAAGGAACTCAAGGCGCAAGTCTCCGAGGATAAGGGAAAGGAACAGGTCACGTTCACCTTTCCGCAGGCACTGCCGGCTGGACCGGTGCGCTTGCAGATCCGGTACGCAGGCATCCTCAACGGTATGCTGCGTGGGTTCTATCTTTCCAAGACGCCCAAGCGCAACTACGCGGTGACGCAGTTTGAGCCTACAGACGCGCGGCGTGCTTTTCCGTGCTTCGACGAGCCGGCGATGAAGGCCACCTACCAGGTTTCATTGACGATCGACAAAGCGGATACCGCCATTTCAAACACCAACATGACGGCGGACGAGCCCGGGTCCACTCCGGGCAAGCATACCGTGCGTTTCGCGCAAACGCCGAAGATGTCGACGTATCTTGTGGCGTTTCTGGTGGGAGACTTCCAATGCACCCAGGGAGAGAGCGATGGTGTCCCGATTCGCGCCTGTTCGACACCGGACAAAGTGGCGTTGACGCCCTACGCCGTGAAGGCAGCTGAGTTCGTCCTGCATTACTACGACACGTATTTCGGCATCAAGTACCCGATGCCCAAGCTCGATATGGTCGCAATCCCCGACTTCGAAGCCGGGGCCATGGAGAACTTCGGCTGCATCACGTACCGCGAGACCGATTTCCTGGTAGACGAGAAGCACGGGTCAGAGGGCGCCAAGCAGGAAGTCGCGCAGGTGGTTGCGCATGAGATGGCGCACCAGTGGTTCGGTGACATGGTAACGATGCAATGGTGGAACAACCTCTGGCTGAATGAGGGATTTGCCACCTGGATGGAGAACAAGCCCGTGGCGGCATGGCATCCGGAGTGGGATATCCCGGCGCAGGAAGCCGCATCGCTGAATAACACGCTGAATCTGGATGCCCAGGCAATTACGCGCACCATTCGCGCGGAAGCGAACACGCCTGATGAGATCAACGAGATGTTCGACGGCATCACGTACCAGAAGGGCGGCGCCGTCCTGGGCATGGTGGAGAGCTATCTGGGCGAGGAGCAGTTCCGCAAGGGTGTCCACAACTACCTACAGGCGCACATGTTTGCCAACGCCACGGCGGAAGACTTCTGGAACGAACAGACGCGCACCAGCGGCAAGCCTGTGGATAAGATCATGGCCAGTTTCATCGGCCAGCCCGGCGAGCCGGTGTTGGAGTTTTCCGTCCCTGCCGATGGACAGGTGACCGCAACACAGCAACGTTTCTTCCTGAGCCCTGCGACGATGCGCCAGCATACCGCGGATGCCGCACAAACATGGACGGTGCCGGTTTGCATCAAGGGCGCGTCGGCCACGGATTGCCCGCTGCTGAGCAATGCGCAGGGAAGCCTGGCGGCGCCGGGCGGTTCGGATTTTTTTGCAAATGCCCGGGCGCGCGGCTACTACCGCAGCCGCTATCCGGCATTGGTGCAGGAGAAGCTGGTGGCCTCGGTTGGGAGCCTGACAGCTCCGGAGCGGGTGGATTTGCTGGGCGATACGTGGGCCGCCATTCGGTCCGGGCATGGCAAGATTGGCGAGTCGCTGGGACTGGCTGCCGCCACCCGCGACGACACAAACAGCAATGTTCTGGATACGGTGCAGACGGAGTTGGGAACGGTCAACGGCCGGTTGGTAACATCGCCCGAAGAGCGGACGGCGTTCGAGAGCTGGGTTCGCCGCACCTGGAAGCCGGCGCTGCAGGCAGCGGGCATGCCGCAAGCGGGGGAGTCGCCGGAAACGGCGTGGCGACGCGATACGCTGTTCAGCATCGTGGGTAGGATTGGCAAAGATCCGGAGACGATTGCCGAAGCTCGGCGCATCGCGACCCAGTACCTGGACAACGCGGATTCTGTCGACCCCAATCTTGGGCCGGTGGCGCTGTCGGTCGCCGCCGAGAACGGAGATGCCGCGTTGTTTACCAGGCTGCAGCATTCGTTTGAAACCAGCAATGATCCCCAAATCTCAGAGCGTGCGTTGGGCTTGCTGGGGTCCTTTCAAGATCCAGTTCTGGTGAACCGGGCCATGGACTACGCGACCTCCGGCAAGGTGAAGAATCAGTCTTCGCTGTTCATCCTCGCGGGGACGCTGGGTAACCCGGAGACTCGTGATGCCTCCTGGCACTACATCACGACGCACTGGCCGGCAGTCTCTAGTCAGCTGACCGAGATGAATGGGGGAGCCATTGTGGGCTCTACGGGATCCTTCTGTTCAGCCGATAAGGAAGCCGAAGTGAAGCAGTTCTATGCCACACACCCGGTGCATGCTGCCGCACGAGCGCTTACGCGGGCTCAGGCCTCCATCAACGACTGTATTGAGTTTCGCTCGGCACAGGAGGAGAACTTGAAGACCTGGCTGAGCGCTCACGCCCAGTAACGGCAATTCAGGATGTACGGATTCATGGGCGGAAGGCTGGCTGAGGCATCCCCTCGGCTCCCATCTGCCTCACACGGGTAGATTCAGGCCGGTATGGGCCGAGGCGGGGGTGCGCTCAAATTTCAGGGCTCGCGCGCCTTGCTGCATCGGCCGGGCTTGGGAGGAAAACACAATGGAGTTTCATATCGCGCGGTCGCTTCGGGAGCGGCTCGGAGTCAGCGACCTCCTGTTCAGTTACACCGGGAACGTTGTGTTCGCGAATGTCGCGGCGGCTCGGAAGCTTGCGCTTGCTCTCAATCAGGCACGTGAGCAAGAGAACGGCGGCGTGCCCGAACCCAAGCGCCAGGTAAATGCAGGTGCACTCTTCGCAATGGGGCTCATTGACGAACTGAGCCATGCCATGGTGGCCCGCTACCGCAAAGAGACGGATCCTGCCGTGCTAACGGAGGCGCTGAAGTGGTTCAGCGCGCAGGCCGGTGAGGCGGAGGTGGACCGCTTGCTGCTCACCTTCACGGAGCGCTTTCCCAATCAGGAGATTCAATCCGGCAAGGTCACGGCAGCCAAGTGGCTGGCAGGCACAAGCGAGGAATTGCCGAACCGTGAGGCTGCCTTCGAGGAGCTGTTGCTGCTCCATCTGGCGAATGCGAATCCAGCCTTCAAGCAGTTCCGCGAGTTGTTTGACGATACGGAGTTGCAAGAAAAGACGTCGTACCGCGGCATGACGGAAGAGCTGCCGCAATACTTTGCCACGCGACCGCCGATGTCCCCGGAAGTGGGCTCGTTGCTGGATGCGTTGCAGGCTCCCATGCGCCTCAGCCCGGACTCGCTTACAGCGCAGCTGGATTACATCCGTGAGCACTGGGCGAAGTTCATCGATGCGGATCTTAAACAGATCCTGCTGGCGATTGACACGGTCAAGGAAGAGGACATCGCTATCTGGATGCGCTTCAACCCACCCGGGCCGGATGTGTATCGTCATGGAGCGCCGGGGTTTGGGGGCGAAGGGTTTAGCGGGGATGAGTACATTGGCTTTGAGGACCAGTACGAGATCGGCCCGGATGGCGTACGGAGGCTAAAGAAGTACTCCACGGACTACCAGGCCCCGCTGGACGAGTATGAGGCGTTTTCGGCGGATCAGGCCTGGATGCCCACCGTCGTGATGATGGCGAAAAGCACCTATGTGTGGCTGGAGCAGTTGAGCCGCAAGTATGGCCGCCATATCCATAAGCTGGACATGATTCCTGATGAGGAGCTGCGGCTGCTTGCGGATCGCGGTATGACGGCGTTATGGCTGATTGGGCTATGGGAGCGCTCGGTCGCCAGCCAGCGCATCAAGCACCTGCGTGGGCAGAGCGATGCGGTGGCGTCGGCGTATTCGTTGAAGGAGTACAACATTGCCGAGGATCTGGGTGGAAATGACGCGTACCGGAACCTGCGTGACCGGGCGGCGCGTTATGGCCTGCGACTCGCCAGCGACATGGTGCCGAACCATATGGGCATCGACTCGCCATGGGTGATTGAGCATCCGGATTGGTTCGTTTTTCGCTGGGAAAGCCCGTATCCGGCGTATCAGTTTAATGGGCCTGACCTAAGCTCAGACTCTCGCGTTGAGATCAAGCTTGACGACCATTATTACGATCAGACCGACGCAGCTGTGGCGTTTCGCGTTCGCTATAACAACAACGGTGAGACACGCTACATCTACCACGGCAACGACGGAACGACGTTCGCCTGGAACGACACGGCACAGCTGGATTATTCCAAGGCTTATGTACGCGAACAGGTGATGCAGGCGATTTTGCATGTCGCGCGCATGTTCCCCATCATTCGCTTTGACGCAGCCATGGTGCTGGCCAAACGTCATGTGCAGCGGCTATGGTTCCCTCTGCCAGGTGTTGGCGGATCCATCCCGTCGCGTGCCGAAAACGCGATGAGCGATGAGGAATTCAACGCGATGATGCCGGCTGAATTTTGGCGTGAGGTCGTGGATCGTGTTGCAGCCGAGGTGCCCGGGACCTTGTTGCTCGCTGAAGCGTTCTGGATGCTGGAGGGCTATTTCGTTCGGACGCTTGGCATGCACCGGGTGTATAACTCGGCGTTCATGAATATGTTGCGCGACGAAGAAAATGCCAAGTACCGCAGCTATCTGAAAAAGACGATCGAGTTTGATCCGGACATCCTGAAACGCTACGTCAATTTCATGTCCAACCCTGATGAGCGCACGACCATCGACCAGTTTGGTAACGGCGATAAGTGCTTCGGCGTGGCGACGGTGATGAGTACCATGCCCGGCCTGCCTATGTTCGGGCATGGCCAGATTGAGGGCTATACCGAGCGCTACGGCATGGAGTTCAAGATGCCGCGGATGACCGAGTGGCCCGACCAGCACCTTGTCGAGCGTCATCAGCGTGAGATCGCGCCCTTGCTCAAGAAGCGCTACATCTTTGCTGAGAGCACAAATTTTGTCCTGTATGACTTCTGGACAGGCTATGGAACGGTGAACGAAAACGTGTTTGCCTATTCCAATCGTTTCGGTGACGAGCGCTCGGTTGTCTTCTATAACAATTCCTATAACAGCACGAGCGGAACGATCCATGTCTCCGCGGCCGACATGGATAAGACGACAGGGGAACTGCGTCAGCGCTCCCTGGGCCAGGGTCTTGCATTGCCGGGGGAGACCGATGCGATCATGGCCTTTCGCGATCACACGCGGCAGTTGGAGTACCTGCGCCGTGCGTCAGAACTTCGCGATCGCGGGCTATTCATGGAGTTGCGCGGCTACCAATATGCTGTGTTGCTGAACTGGCGCGATCTCGGTTCCAGCGAGCTACTCCCCTGGGACCGACTCTGCGATGCTCTGAACGGTCAAGGTGTCCCGAATCTCGACGAGGCCTTGAACAAGCTTCGCTTTCAGGCCCTCCACGCGGCCCTGCGCAATGTACTTTGTGGCGAGAGTATCGAGGCTTTGCAGGCCGCCTCAGAGAACGCGCTCACTTCTTCGCAGAGTGAGGCTGAAGCGGAACTGGAGAGTACGCCTTCTCCGGACGAAGAGCGTGCTGCGGGCGGGAAGAAAGCCTCTTGCGTATCGAGCGAGGAGCCCGTTCCAGCGGAAAGCGCGAAGGCTCTTTCCCCCTTCGATGAAGCATCGGCAAAATGTTTAGAGCGAGCCAATGAGTTCTACTGGCGCCTGACGGAGGTCGCTCCGTCAGAGATGCTGAAGGAGATCGCGCCGGATCTTCAGAAGGGCGGGGAAGCGTATCGGCAGGGCCTCTCTCCCTTGCTGGATGCTGCTGTGGGTTTACCCGGTGTTGCCCGCGACTTTTCGACGTCCTGGCCGGCAGCTATTCGCTATTTCGTTCCTGGAGCAGCTGTGGGTGTCGCGTTGGAACGCACCTGGGCGCCGCTTTTAGCCTACGCGGTATTGCATGCGCTGCCTGGGGAAGCGGATATCCAGGTCGTTTTTGACGAACTGGATATGCGCGCCGGGCTTGCGGAAGCTTTTGCGGCAATGGAAGTACATGGCGAGGATGCGTGGCGCAGCGCAGCACGCGTTCGGCTGCTGCTTGGAAAGTCCATCGCATTTGGGGAGTTGCGGACGAAAGAGTTCTGGGCGCAGGGGGATGTGCGCTGGCTGGCCGGAGTGAACGATAGCGGAGGCAACACGTATGTGAACAAGGAGAGCTTCGAAGAGCTTCTCTGCTGGTTGCAGATACCTGGATTATTAGGCGTTGCAGGGAGGACAGTCGAGAACATGGTGGGGGCAGGTCGTGCCGCGGAGCTTGCCGCGATTGAATCCGCACTGCGCGCCGAATGTGAGCGCATGGCGGACGCCGGTTTTGAGCTAGGCAGGTACCTTGATGAGGAGACTGAGGCGGAACCGGAGACGGAAGAGGGGGAGATCATTGCGCATTAGCGACCGAACCGCCTGGGCCAGGGAGCGGCTAGAGAGCTTCCAGTGCAAGCTTCGTGGAAGTGAGGCTGTAACCCGGTTCCGTATGCGGGGAAGTGACTACCCGGTCGCGTCCTGCCCTTTTTGCCTGGTAGAGCGCTGAATCTGCCCTTTGTAGCATGTGCTCGAAATGATCGTCAGGCCCGAGGTAGGTGGCTGTTCCGATACTTACGCTAAGTTGAAACTGGTCGATTGTTGCCTTGGCAAAGAACCTTTCCGGCGATTGCAAAGACCGGATGTTCTTGCGAATGCGCTCTGCCACAATGATGGTGGATTCTTCCGATGCATTTGGGAGCAGCACCGCGAACTCCTCACCCCCCCAGCGGCAGAGGACATCGATGCCGCGGATGGAATCCTGGATACGCTCCACGGCAGCGACTAACACCGCATCGCCAACATGGTGTCCGAAGGTGTCGTTGATTTTCTTGAAATGGTCGAAGTCGACCATGAGGACAGAGAAGGGTACGGTATTTGCGCAGCTACGTGTCTGTTCTGTCTCACACCAGTTCAGGAAAACGCGTCTGTTGTAAACGCGGGTGAGCGGGTCTGTGCTGGCCATGTGCTCGAGTTCCAGACTGAGCTTCGTGGTAGTTCGCCAGAAAAAGGCGAATGCCAAGGCGATCGACGCGGCGACAAAGAGACCATAGGTAAGCAGATTCAAGACGTCCGCCGAGCGTGAGTCGGTGAGCAGTCCCGTGATTGCGCATACGCCGCGAACGATGTTTCCCACCGCCAGCAAGCGCATCAGCCCCGAGGTGAAATTGGCAGCCGACCGCGCTTCTGACTGCGTATTGCTCTGAATCAAGTTGGCGGTAATTCCCAACTGTAGGGCCACCAGGCCGCTGACAACGACGGTCGAACTACGAAGCCCCAAGATGTGCAGCCATTGAAGACAACTGGCAATGACCTGAGAGGCAAGGATCAGCGTGCTCAACGTTTCCTGGCGCGCTTCAAGGCCGATCAGGTAGCGATCAGCCCGGTAACAGCAGAGAAACGCGAAAAGCATACATAGATTTACTCCCGGCAAAAGTGCCGGGAAGCTCACGGAAAAGAGCATAAGGGCCGCTGCAACGCCGCCTACCACGAGGGCTATTCCCATCCAGTTCAGCCCCTTCAGCAAGGGATTTGTGCCATGGACGAGTACGAGTCCCGTGCCGCACCCGGCCAGGGTTACGGTGCCAAGGGCGAGAATTGCCGCTTGCGCCGTCATCGAGGGCTCCTCACGCAATCCGAGTTGGAACCAACAGAGGCGAAGGAGCCTGTATCGCGATCCGACTTCCCGTGGTTGGAGTCCATTCTCAAGGCGCAGTCTCTTCTACAAGCAGGCTAACCAAAACACTCCATTGCGCACCATGGCTCGGAAGTTGCAATCAGTCAGGTTGTCACGCGTCGTTGCTTCAGCCCCGGACAGGGCGGCTATGGACGAAGTCACTGCCCGCCCTGTACCTTGAGCTTCGGTCATAAAAGGCATTCGCCGGGTGGCCGGCAGGAGCAGGGAGAGGGTCATGTCAGGTTTCAACTTCGCGCTTGGAGAGTCCGTTGATTTACTGCGGGACAGCGTAAAGCGCTTTGCGGAAAAGGAGCTTGCCCCGATCGCCGCACAGATCGATCGCGACAACCTGTTCCCTAACCCACTCTGGCGCAAGTTCGGGGACATGGGGCTGCTCGGGATTACGGTGGAGGAGGAGTACGGCGGCTCCGATCTGGGGTACCTGGCGCATGTTGTGGCCATGGAGGAGATTTCCCGTGCTTCGGCATCGATCGGGCTCTCGTATGGCGCTCACTCAAACCTCTGCGTAAACCAGCTGCGCAAAAATGGCACAGTTGCACAGAAGAAGAAGTATCTGCCCAAGCTGGTCAGTGGAGAGCATGTGGGTGCGCTTGCGATGTCAGAGACGGAGGCGGGCTCGGACGTGGTGGGCATGCGGTTGCGTGCAGAAAAGCGGGGTGATCGGTTCGTTCTGAATGGAAGCAAGATGTGGATCACCAATGGACCTGATGCCGATGTGCTGATTGTGTATGCGAAGACCGACCCGAGCGCTGCATCGCGAGGCATCACGGCGTTCGTGGTGGAGCGGAGCTACCCGGGATGGCAATCGAGCCCGAAGCTGGATAAGTTGGGCATGCGCGGCTCCAACACATGCGAGCTTGTGTTCGAGAACTGCGAAGTACCTGAAGAGAATGTGCTCGGGCGTGTGAATGGCGGTGCGCGTGTGCTGATGTCTGGCCTTGACTACGAGCGTCTTGTGCTTTGTGGTGGACCGCTTGGGATTATGGCCGCTTGCCTGGATGTTGTGATTCCTTATGTGCATCAGCGCAAGCAGTTCGGCAAGGCTATCGGCGAATTCCAGCTGATGCAGGGTAAGCTAGCTGATATGTACGTTGGCTTTAACGCCTGCCGAGCGTATGTCTATGCGGTGGCGAATGCATGTGACCGCGGGGAGACAACACGTAAGGATGCGGCGGGCGCCATTCTCTACTCAGCCGAGAAAGCTACATGGATGGCAGGGCAGGCGATTCAGGCATTGGGCGGTAACGGCTATATGAACGAGTATTCGACGGGTCGTCTATGGCGTGATGCGAAGCTGTTTGAGATTGGCGCGGGTACGTCGGAGATCCGGCGCATGCTGATTGGGCGGGAGTTGTTCAAGGAGACCGCTCCATTCGGGAGCGAGTAGCGGTCGTATGAGCGTACTTGTTTCCTCCATGAAGACGGGAAGCCCGGAGTTTCGTACCAATGCCGCGCGCATGGAAGTGCTGCTTGCTGAATTTGGGCGAAAGATCGCCACAACGGCGCAGGGTGGATCGGAGGCCGCGCGCGCAAAGTATCAAGGACGCGGAAAGCTTCTTGTGCGTGAGCGGGTTGACCTCCTTCTAGACGAAGGGGCACCGTTCCTTGAACTCTCCCCGCTGGCTGCGAACGGCTTGTACGGCGACGAGGTTCCGGGTGCGGGAATCATCACTGGTATCGGCCGGGTCAGCGGTGTGGAGTGCATGATCGTTGCCAACGACGCGACAGTGAAGGGCGGCACGTATTATCCGCTCACCGTCAAAAAGCATTTGCGCGCGCAGACAATTGCGCTTGAAAACCGGCTGCCGTGCATTTACCTGGTGGATTCCGGCGGGGCCTTTCTGCCACTACAGGATGAAGTGTTTCCGGACAAGGATCACTTTGGAGCGATCTTCAATAATCAGGCGAATCTTTCGGCGGCAGGAATTGCGCAGATCGCCTGTGTCATGGGTTCCTGTACGGCGGGGGGTGCATACATTCCCGCGATGTCGGACGAGACGGTTATCGTGAAGAATCAGGGCACGATCTTTCTCGGTGGCCCACCGCTGGTGAAGGCTGCTACGGGAGAAGAGATCTCCGCCGAAGACCTTGGCGGAGGCGACGTGCACACGCGCGTCTCCGGGGTTGCCGATCATCTTGCTGAAGACGATGCGCACGCCCTCGCCATCGTTCGGCGCATCGTTGCCAACCTGAGTCTGCCGCAGGCTCAGTATGCTTCGCAGCAAGCTGCCGAAGACCCACTCTACGAGGGTACTGAGATTTATGGCATCCTTCCATCTGATGCCCGCAAGCCTTACGATGTGCGCGAGGTGATCGCGCGGCTAGTAGACGGAAGCCGGCTGGATCAATTCAAACAGCGTTATGGAAATACGCTAGTCACCGGATTTGCTCACATCTACGGCTATCCGGTGGGTATCGTCGCCAACAACGGTGTGCTCTTTTCGGAATCCGCTCAGAAAGGCGCGCACTTCATCGAACTGTGCACGCAGCGTAACGTGCCTCTGCTTTTTCTGCAGAATATTACGGGCTTTATGGTTGGGCGCAAGTATGAGCATGGCGGCATTGCGAAGGACGGCGCGAAGATGGTGATGGCCGTTGCGTGCGCGCGTGTGCCGAAATTCACCGTGCTGATTGGCGGTAGTTTTGGGGCGGGCAATTACGGCATGTGTGGTCGTGCTTACAATCCACGCCTTCTATGGAGTTGGCCGAATTCCCGCATTTCCGTGATGGGCGGGGAACAAGCCGCGAGTGTACTTGCACGCGTGCGTCGCGATGGCCTGGAGGCCAAGGGGCAGTCGTGGAGCGCGGAAGCAGAAGAGGCGTTTCGAGCGCCGATTCGTGAACAGTATGAAGCGCAGGGTAATCCATACTATGCAACAGCACGGCTTTGGGACGATGGCATCCTTGATCCTGCACAAACCCGCCGTGCCCTCGCGCTGGGCCTTGCCGTGGCAGCGAAGCTGCCTCCCGAACCGACTCGTTTTGGCGTTTTTCGAATGTAAGGAGTTTCCGCTTGAGCCAACATGGCATCGAGATCGAGCGCAAAGGGGTAGTGGCCTGGATCTGGCTGAACCGTCCGGAGGTGCACAACGCCTTCGATGCGCAACTGATTCATGAGCTAACGCAGGCCTTCGCTGAAGTCGCGCTTGAACCGGATGTCCGCGCTCTTGTTCTAGCTGCCCGAGGACGAAGCTTTTGCGCGGGTGCGCAGGTGCAGTGGATGCGGCAGCAAGGCGCAGCATCGCCTGAGGAGAACCTCGCCGATGCGCGAAAGCTTGCTGACCTTTTCCGAGCCATTGCCAATTGCTCGCAGCCCACGAT
>CAXUDN010000018.1:13555-29368 GCA_964249715.1 uncultured Acidobacteriaceae bacterium | reverse complement strand
TCGGTCTGCTGCATGCTGTGGCTGAGCCGGAGGTTCTGGATCAGCAGCTCGACGGCATGCTCCAGGCGATCCTTGCAGGTGCACCCAAGGCGCAAGCTGAAGCGAAGTCATTGGTTCTGGCGGTCGCGGATACACCCATATCTGCTGATCTTATTGAAGAGACCGTCCAGCGGATCGCGAGACGGCGTGCGGACCCTGAAGCTGCCGAAGGGCTCTCTGCATTTCTTGAGAAGCGCCCGCCCTCCTGGAAGGTGACGCCGTGAGCGCAAGGATGTTCCGCAAGATACTGATCGCCAATCGCGGCGAGATTGCGTGCAGGATCATACGCACATGCGACCGGTTGGGCGTGCAAACGGTCGCCGTGTATTCGGATGCCGATGCTGGAAGTCGGCACGTGCGCTTGGCGACAGAGGCGATTCACATTGGGCCTGCGCCTGCGCAACAAAGCTACCTTGATACTCAGAAGATCCTGAATGCAGCCAGGCGCACCGGCGCGGAAGCGATTCATCCCGGGTATGGCTTTCTTTCAGAGAACGACGACTTCGCCGAGGCCTGCAAGGAAGCTGGGATTGTCTTTATTGGCCCTCCCGCGGCAGCAATCCGGGCGATGGGATCGAAATCCGCAGCCAAGACGCTGATGCAAAAAGCCGGTGTTCCGCTTACGCCCGGCTACCATGGCGAGGACCAAGCCCCCGTCCTTCTGCAGGCGCAAGCCGACTTCATCGGCTACCCCGTACTGATCAAGGCGAGTGCCGGCGGTGGAGGCAAAGGCATGCGCCGCGTTGACGCCGCCGAAGACTTCCTCGCGGCGCTGGCTGCGTGCAAGCGAGAGGCCTCCGCTGCGTTCGGCGACGATCGCGTCTTGCTGGAGAGCTACGTTCTGCAACCGCGGCATATAGAGATCCAGGTGTTCGCCGATGAGCACGGAAATGTTGTCAGCTTGTTTGAGCGTGACTGTTCTGTGCAACGGCGTCACCAAAAGGTGCTTGAAGAGGCGCCGGCTCCGGGGATGCTGCCGGAACGCCGGGCTGCCATGGGCAAAGCCGCCTGCGACGCCGCCCGCGCGGTGGGCTATGTGGGCGCCGGTACGGTGGAGTTTATCGCCGACCAGGCGGGCAACTTCCACTTCATGGAGATGAACACTCGCCTGCAGGTGGAACATCCCGTTACAGAGATGATCACCGGCCTCGATCTTGTCGAGTGGCAGTTGCGTGTTGCGGCGGGTGAACCGTTGCCGCTGCGCGAAGAGGACCTTCGCATCCGGGGTCATGCCATCGAGGCGCGCATCTATGCGGAGGATCCTGCGCATAACTTCCTGCCTTCTACTGGCAAGCTGATCCACTATCGGCAGCCAACGGTCTCGGAACACGTACGCGTGGATGCGGGTGTCGAGCAGGGTGATGAGATCACGGCCTTCTATGATCCGATGATCGCCAAACTCATCGTCTGGGATGAGACCCGGGATGCCGCGCTGGAGCGACTCCGCAGAGCGTTGGGAGAGTTCCAGATAGTAGGCGTTCGCAACAATGTTGATTTCCTGCAAAAGCTGATCGCTTCTCCATCGTTCGCGCAGGCTCGGCTGGACACAGCGCTGATCGAGCGTGAAAAACAGTTTTTGCAAACAGAGGGCGACGCGAATTTCAATCAGGCCTGTTTTCTTGCAAGCCTCGCCCACGTTCTTCGTCCTGTGACACAGTCGCCTGCCCAGTCCACCTCGCCTTGGGCTGTCAAAGACGGTTGGCGTTCTGCTGGTTTCTCTACACGCACCTTGCAATTTCAGCACGGCACTCAGCTCTGCACTGTCGAGGTGGAGTACTTGCCCGGTGGGTTTCGTTTGCGGCGTGGCTCTACCGAAGCGACCGCCAGCGCCGAATACTACGCTGACGCTGCACTCGTGGCAACGATTGGTGATACGCAGCTCCAAGCAACAGTTGTGATCGTCGGGGAGGACTACGAGGTCTTCCACGCAGGGCGGCACTGGACCGGCAGATGGGTTAACCCACTCGCGGACAGCATGGGGAGCGGCGAGGATGATAGTAGTCTGCTTGCGCCCCTACCCGGCATGGTGACTTCGGTCCTGGTGCAGGCGGGTGAAGTCGTAAAAAAGGGTACTCCGCTTCTCACCATGGAGGCGATGAAAATGGAGTACAGCATTGAAGCGCCTGCGGACGGCAAGCTGGATGCGATGTATTTCAGCGTGGGCGATCAGGTCCAGGAAGGTGCACAACTGCTTGCCTTCACTCCCGGCACAAGCTCAGGAGATCTGCCCCAATGAACGGCACGGAGGCTGTGCGCATCGTCGAAGTGGGTCCACGTGACGGCCTTCAGAATGAGCCGCGGCCCGTACCTGCGTCGGTCAAGGTTGAGCTGATCAATAGGCTTGCTGACGCGGGCTTGCGCTCGATCGAAGCGGCGTCGTTTGTTTCACCGAAATGGGTACCGCAGATGGCTGACAGTGAGGAGGTCATGCGTGCTCTCAAGCCTCGTGATGGTGTGGTTTACTCCGCTCTCACGCCGAATCTGCAGGGTTTTCATTCAGCGCTGAAGGCAGGCGCTGCGGAGATTGCTGTTTTTGCCTCGGCGTCAGAAATGTTCTCGATGAGAAATATTAATTGTTCGATCGCGGAGAGCTTCGAGCGATTCAGCCCTCTGTTCAATGCTGCAAAACAGGCGGGTTTGCGCGTGCGAGGTTATGTCAGTTGTGTGCTGGGCTGTCCCTATGAAGGAAAGATCTCACCCCTTGCTGTAGCGGAAGTGGCGGGCCGTCTTCTCGACGAAGGTTGCTATGAGATTTCGCTGGGGGACACGATCGGCGTAGGAACCCCGGCGAAGGCAAGAGATCTGTTTCACACTGTTGCAGAGCGCGTCCCGCTCACAGCGCTTGCCGGACATTTTCATGATACCTACGGGCAGGCCCTGGCGAATGTGTTTGCCTGCCTAGAAGCTGGGGTGCGGGTCTTCGACGCTTCTGTAAGCGGGCTTGGTGGCTGCCCTTACGCTCCGGGCGCGCAGGGTAATCTTGCCACGGAAGATCTGGTTTATATGCTGAATGGCATGGGTTGGAATAGCGGAATTGACGTTCGCAAGCTTGCGGCTGCAGGCGCTTTCATCTGCGGCGAACTTGGCATCGAGTCTCGCTCGCGCGCCGCTCGCGCGCTGATGGCCACTGGCTTAAGCATTACTTCGGAGCCATGCGCAACGCCCCATCCAGCCGGATAACCTCACCGTTGAGCATTGTCACTTCGCATACCGTCGCGACCAGGGCCGCAAATTCCTCGGGCTGCCCAAGGCGCTGAGGGAAGGGCACAGACTGCGCAAGGGCATGCTGCACGTCTTGCGGAAAACCGGCCATCATCGGTGTCGCAAAAATTCCCGGAGCGATGGTGACGACCCGAATACCGCTCCTTGCGAACTCACGCGCTGCGGGCAGAGTCAGGCCGACCACCCCGGCCTTGGAAGCTGCGTAGGCCGCTTGCCCGATCTGTCCTTCATAGGCAGCTATCGATGCCGTGTTGATGATCACGCCGCGCTCGCCATCGGCCTCCGGTTCATTGGGCATCATGGCAGCTGCGGCAAGTCGCAGCATGTTGAAGGTTCCGACCAGATTGATGGAAACAGCCCGTGTAAATGAAGCCAGGGAGTGGGGTCCGTTCCGGCCCACAATCCGCTCGCTCGGTGCCACGCCTGCGCAGTTTACGAGTCCATGCAGCCCACCGAAGCTACTGCAAGCGGCGTCGACGGCGGCTTGCCCATCCGCCTCCTGCGTTACATCCGTGCGGACGAAGCGGGCTCGTTCACCCAACGCACTTGCCGCTTGCTCTCCATCGGCACTTACATCAGCAAGGACGACGGAAGCGCCACGTTCGACCAGTAGCTTCGCGGTAGCCGCGCCTAACCCAGAGGCTCCGCCGGTCACTACAAACGTCTTCCCTGCAATCTTCATTTTGTCCTCGTTTCGCGTTAGGCAGGTTGCGCTTCAAGGCGCGGCAGGTAGTGACGCGCGATAATGACTCGCATGATCTCGTTGGTTCCTTCGAGTATCTGGTGAACGCGAAGATCGCGTACGAGCTTCTCAATGCCGTAATCGACCAAATAGCCGTACCCCCCCAGCATCTGCAAGGCATCGTTCGCTATATGGAAGCCCGTGTCCGTAACAAAACGCTTCGCCATTGCACAGAGCGCCGTTGCTTTTGGGTCGCCGGCATCAAGTGCTGCAGCCGCACGCCAAAGAAATGTTTCGGCGACTTCTAACTCGGTGATCATGTCGGCCATGCGAAACTGGAGGGCTTGGAACTCGGTAAGCCGCTTGCCGAAAGCCTGACGTTCCGTCATGTAGGCGCGCGCCTTGTCTAAAGCCGATCGTGCGCCCCCCAGGGAACAGGCAGCAATGTTTAAGCGACCGCCGTCCAGCGCAGACATGGCAATCTTGAAGCCCATACCCTCACTGTTTACTCGATTCGAGGCTGGTACCTCAACGTTTTCCAAAACCACCTGACGCGTGGGTTGTGTGTGCCATCCCATCTTCCGCTCGCAGGGTCCGAAGCTCAACCCCTTCGTGCCCTTTTCCACCACAAAGGTTGAGATACCGCGGGCTCCGTCATTGCCCGTTCTCGCCATGACTACATAAAGATCTGCTGCTCCGGCGCCGGAGATGAATTGCTTTACGCCGTTCAGCGTGTACACGTCGTCCCGGTATTCAGCACGGGTTGTCAATGTGGAAGCATCCGACCCTGTACCCGGTTCCGTCAGGCAATAGGCGCCGAGAGAATCGAACCGGCACATCGCCGGCAGCCAACGATTGCGCTGCTCCGGCGTACCGAAGCGGTCTATGATCAGCGCGACCATATTGTGTACTGAAAAATATCCGGCGAGGGACGGACACGCGCGTGCAAGTCCCTCGTAAATCAGGACGCCACCCAAACGATTCAAAGCACTGCCCCCGACATCTTCGCGTACGCTGATACCGCCCATCCCAAGCGGCGCTGAGCTCTTCAGGACGTCTATAGGGAAGTGCTTCTCCTGGTCCCACTCAAGTGCGTGCGGTGCGATGCGCTCCTGGCCGAATGAAACGGCAAGGTCCTGTATGGCCTTCTGTTCCTCTGTGAGCGCAAACTGCTGCTCCATCTTGATCTCCATCCGTTCTCTGGTTGTTACTCCGCCTTCACCGCTGAGGCAGTACCTCGGCCTCGGTTTCAGCAGGCAGAAACAGGTCGACAAATTCGCTTACCGTCATCTGCGGCAGTTGTTGCTCCTCGCATGCCGTGAGAATTGCATTCTGCTGAGCCTTATCAAAACGTCGAGCCAAATTGTTGCGGAACTTCGCTTCGAGCAAAGGGATTCCGTCAGCCCGACGAAGCCTATGACCTAGCGGGTACTCCACAGCATCCTCGAATACCTCGCCTCCAACGCACTCGATTCGTACTGAATTTGCGATGGAGCGCTTTTCAGGGTCAAGGTAATCCGCAGTAAACGCGGGCTCTTCTACGCATTCGATCTTCGCGCGCAGTGCGTCAATGCGAGGATCGGCGGCTATGTGGTCTTCGTAATCAGCAGAGGTCAAACGGCCGAACAGCAGCGGCACCGCAACCATATACTGAATGCAGTGGTCTCTATCTGCCGGGTTACTCAAGGGACCTCGCTTGTCAATGATCCGCAGACAAGCCTCATGCGTATGAATCGTCACCTTAGCGATATCACCGGCATCCTTGCCGGCGGCAAGCAACTTGCCTCGCAAATGCATGGCTGCTTCGATCGCGGTCTGCGCGTGGAACTCTGCGGGATAACTGATTTTGAACAGCACGTTCTCCATGACGTAACTCGCATAGGGCCGCTCAAACTGAAACTCTTGCCCTTTAAAGGAAACATCGTAGAACCCCCACTTGGGCGCGGTAAGAGCGGATGGATAGGATGGTTCGCCACCCTTCGCGATCAAAGCAAGCCGTACTGCGCGACTGGTAGCGTCGCCGGCAGCCCAGCTCTTGTGAGGGCCAACGTTAGGAGCGTGGCGATAGGTGCGCAAGCTCTGCCCGTCGACCCACGCAAGCGACAACGCGGCGATCGTCTCGTCATAGCTAAGGTCCAGCAGATGACTTACAACGGCAGTGGACGCTACCTTCACGAGCACAACGTGATCCAGTCCCACGCGGTTGAATGAGTTTTTCAGGGCCAAGCATCCCTGAACTTCATGCGCCTTGATCATGGCCGTGAGCACCTGCTTCATGGCCAGAGGTTTACGCCCTTGCGCGACAGCGGTGCGCGAAAGCCAGTCAGCGACTGCCAGGATGCCGCCCAGATTGTCTGAAGGGTGGCCCCACTCCGCCGCAAGCCAGGTGTCATTAAAATCCAACCAACGAATCATGGCGCCCAGATCGAAGGCTGCTTTCACAGGATCTAGTACAGCCCCTGTGCCTGGCACGCGAGCGCCGTCCGGCACCACGGTGCCGGGCACAAGCGGCCCGAGCATGCGCGTGCACGCTGGGTACTCCAACGCCTCCAATGCACAACCGAGGCTGTCCATCAGGCAGAGACGAGCCGTCGAGTAGGCAAGCTCGCTCTTTATTTCGTAATGAAAGATGTAATCCGCTATATCGGTTAACACGCGATCCGGAGCAGGACGTTCCGCTGAAACGGCTTCGTGCAAGAGACTACCTCGCTCCTTCTTCGCGCTGGTCGATGGGAATGAACTCGAGATTGTCGGGTCCGGTGTAGTTTGCAGATGGCCGGATGATCTTCCCATCGGCGCGCTGTTCCATCACATGCGCCGCCCACCCGGTAACGCGTGCCAGGACGAAGAGCGGCGTAAACAACAACACCGGAACGCCCATAAGCTCATAGGCTACGGCGCTGAACCAGTCGAGGTTGGGAAACATGCGTTTCGTCTCCCACATCACGCTCTCGATTCGCTCTGCGATCTCATATAGGCGCAGATCGTCCGCACGGACTCCAAGCTCGCGCGCCACACCCTTGATGATGCTGTTGCGCGGATCGCTTACCGTGTAGACGGGATGGCCGAAGCCTATGATGACCTCGCGCCGTTGAACCCGTTCGCGAACGTCCGTATCCGCTTCGTCCGGAGAACTGTACCGACTCTGGATTTCCAGGGCGACTTCATTCGCGCCGCCGTGCTTGGGACCCTTCAAGGCTCCGATGGCACCGGTCATTGCGGAATAGAGGTCCGAGCCCGTGCCGGCGATGACACGCGCAGTGAAGGTCGAAGCATTGAATTCGTGCTCGGCATACAGAACGAGAGAGGTCTGCATCGCTCGCACCCAAAGCGGATCCGGAGATTTGCCGTGCAGGAGGTGGAGAAAGTGACCTGCCAGTGTTGGCTCCTCTATCTCCACATCGATTCTTTTCCCAGTATCCGCGAATGCTTGCCAATACAGGAGAGCGGACGGCAGGGAGGCAATCAGGCGATCTGCAATGGCGCGGGCCCCGGCAGCCTCATGGCTTTCAGGCTCAGGCTCAAGACACCCGAGAACGGAGACGTACGTTCGCAACACATCCATTGGGTGCGTCGACGCCGGCAACAACTCCAGTGCCTCTTTGGCAGATTTCGGTAGGCCACGCAGGCTTTTCAGCTTCTGCTTATAGGCCTGGAGCTCTGCCCGTGTTGGGAGCGCTCCGTAGACCAGCAAATGAGCTACCTCTTCAAATTCACATTGCAATGCAAGATCGGCTATATCGTAGCCGCGATAATGCAAGTCGTTTCCAGTGCGACCTACCGTGCACAGCGCTGTGTTGCCCGCCGGGGTTCCCGAGAGAGCGACAGACTTCTTCGGCTTAAAACCAGAGATTGCTTGTTCCGTCACCGCTTCGCTCATAACTTCATGTCTCCGTGAAATTTCACTCAAAGCTCTTCTTTTGCGCGTGCAAACAGCTCATCCAGCTTCTGCTCAAACGCGTGGTAATTCAAAAATCGATAGAGGTCAGCACGCGTCTGCATGGTTTCCAGCAGGCTTCGCTGTGTGCCCTCGGTGCGGATGGTCTCATAGATCTTCAGAGCGGCAGCATTCATCGCACGATAGGCGGCGCAGCAGTACAGCATCATATCCACACCGGCTGCCGCAAGCTCCTCTTTGGTGAAGAGGGGCGTCTGCCCGAACTCTGTAATGTTTGCGAGCACAGGCACGTTCGACGCCGCCTTGAATTGCGGGTACAGGGCAAGGTCGGTCACAGCCTCGGCAAAGATCATATCCGCCCCTGCTTCGGCGTAAGCCTTTACGCGGTCCAGCGCCGAGGACAGACCCTCAGCGGCCAGGGCATCCGTACGGGCCATAATGACGAATGCCTCATCCGAACGTGCGTCCACCGCGGCTTTGATGCGGTCCACCATCTCGGCCGTCGGAACAACTTCTTTGCCGGGACGGTGACCGCAACGCTTCGCACTTACCTGATCCTCCAGGTGCACGGCGGCTGCGCCCGCTTTACTCACCGAGCGTATGGTGCGCGCGATATTGAAAGCGCCACCCCAGCCGGTGTCAATGTCGACCAGCAATGGCAGGGCAGTGGCATCCGTAATGCGGCGCACGTCGATGAGTACGTCTTCCATGGTGCTGATGCCCAAATCAGGCAGGCCCAGGGAGTTCGCTGCAACGCCGCCGCCGGAAAGGTACAGAGCGCGAAAGCCGGTAGCTTCTGCCATGCGCGCGGCATACGCGGTGATCGCGCCCACGATCTGGAGCGGCTTCTCCTCTGCCAGTGCGTGGCGGAACCGCGCCCCCGGTGACTTCGTGTCGTCGCTCATCTCTATCTCGCATCTCCTGGAATACTGAAACCGTTCCCGGCTAGCCTTGCTTTCCACTTTTTGGCTGCCACTTTTTCCTGGTCTCGGGTGCCTTCTCACCGATGTCTTCAGGCGGTTGCACAGCAACAGGCGCGACTTCTTGCAGTGTCGCGTCGGAGAGAGCCTGTTCTCCGGCCGTTTTTGTAGCAGCCGATTTGGGCGTCCATTTCTTGCGTTCAGTGTTCGCAGGCTGGACTGCGATGGCTGCATCGTTCACAGGGGCAGGCGAAGCGTTCTGAATCGTCCTTGTCTCACGCCTTATCCCGGGGTGCACATCTATGACTGAGGGTTCTTTCGATGCGGGTGTGACATCCCTTGCATCCGTTTGCCGAACAGGGATTGAGCTGCTTGAACTCTGGGTGACCGTGGCAACAACAGGCGGCATGTCAGGCGCGCCTTTGCTCCTCTGCACGCCCTCCCATAACAACTCGGCTACGTCCTTGATCTCGATCCTGGAGTCGGCTGCTGCGGGCGTGCTGGCCAGCATGCTCTTACAAAAAGGGCACCCTACTGCAAGCGTCTTCTTGCTGTCGCCCGTTGCTAACGTACCTTGAACTTCACGAAAGCGGTTTTCGGCGATACGCTCCGTACCACGTTCCTCTTCTTTCCAGAACTGCGCACCGCCCGCGCCGCAACAAAATGCGTTTTCCTTGTTTCGAGGCAGGTCCACATACTCGTTCGCCAGCACGTGCAACACAGATCGAGGCGCCTCGTACGTTCCACGGTGCCGGCCAAGATAGCAGGGGTCGTGAAACGTCACCGTCGACTCGCTACTCACCGGACTCAGCTTTCCACCATCCACCAACTGCGCAAGGTATTCCGTGTGGTGAACCACGTTAAAGTTCCCGCCGAACCTCGGATACTCCGTCGCAATGGTGTTTACGCAGTGCGGACAGCTCGCCAATACCGTTTTGGGCTTCACCTCGTTGAGCACGGCAACGGCTTCCGTCGCCATTTGCTGGTAGAGAAGCTCGTTCCCTGCGCGGCGCGCACTGTCCCCCGTACAGCATTCCTGCCTGCCGAGCACCGCAAACCGCACCTTGGCTTCAGCAAGCAACTGGACGGTTGCGCGTGCGGTCTTCTGCGCACTTGCATCGTAGCTGGCCGCACACCCCACCCAGTAGAGAACATCCGCGTCGGGCACCTCCTCGATGGTAGGAACATCGAGTCCTTCCGCCCAGGCCATGCGCTTCTCGCGCGCGAGACCCCAGGGATTGCTGGCGCGTTCCATTCCCCGAAAGGCCGATTGCAGCTGGGTAGGGAAGCTGCCCTCCGCCATGACCAGGTTGCGCCGTATGTCGATGATGTCCAGCATCTGCTCATCCTGTGTCGGGCACACCTGCATGCACGCGCCGCAGGTGGTGCAGGCCCATACCGCTTCCGGCGAGATCACGGCTTCCAGCAAGGTGGGCCCTGGGGAAGCGCCAAGTTCAAACGCTGATGCACCCGAGAGCGAGAAAGCACTCACCTCACCTGCCATCGAGTTCAGCACCATGCGCTTGTTGATCTCCAGCGCCGCCGGGCTGAGTGCCTTGCCTGTTTGCGAGGCGGGGCACACGTCCTGACAACGATTGCACTGAATACAGGCATACGCATCCAGCAGGCGCGGCCAGGAAAGATCCGCGAGCCGCGCCGCGCCGATCTCCGGCTCATCTGCCTCCAAATCGATCTCGGGTGTGGGTAGTTCACCGCTACCCGCATCGCGCCGGAACAGGTAGTTCAGAGGCGCCATGAGCAGATGCACATGCTTGCTGTAAGGGAAGTACAGGAGAAAGAGCAGAACGCTGCCCAAAGCTCCCCAGTAGCCCGCGATGCGCCACGCCATCGCATGGGCTCCCGCAAAGAAGGGCGACAGCGCGCTGCCGAAGGGCTGCCAACGGTCCACTCCCACCAGGCTTAGCCGCGCAGAGTTTGCGACGATGCGGCTGCCGATGTGCAGCACGATGAAAGCGGAAACGATGGCGGAGTCGCGTTGGATGGAGCCCTGTTTGATCCTCTCTTGCAGCAGTGTCACTTCGTTGAAGCGAAAATCCTTCCGCGAAGGCAGCAGGAACCGGCGCAGGACAAAGGCGATCACCCCCACTATGGCCAGCACGCTGAAGGCATCCGTAAGTGAACCGTAGATCGCCAGCAATGCGGGGCTACCCAGCGAGGGAAGGCTAACGTAGCCATCGACGGCATCGATCGCATTCACAAGCAGATAGAGGACAAAGGCATAAAAGATGAAAGCGTGCAGGACACCGAGTCCACGGCGCCTGCGAAAGACGCGGGTTTGCAGCAGCGTTGTCCAAAATGCATACCAAAGCCTCGCGGCCAGGCGATTGAAGCGCGCCTCCCCATCCCTGCGGCCGCGCGCCACGCGCCGGTAGAGGCGATAGAACCCGCGAGCGCCCAGGGAGAGGGTGAGCACGGCGAAAAGGGCAAAGGCGACGCGGTGACTCAACGGCAACAACGCAATACTCTCCCGTCCATCCAGGTAAGCGGCTACTTCCGAAGCTGGTCCAGCAGCGCCGGCACAATCGCGCCCACATCGCCGACCAGGCCATAGTCGGCGATCTTGAAAATGGGCGCATCCGCGTCCTTGTTGATCGCCACAATCAGCTTGCTCTTGTTCATGCCGGACAGATGTTGTGTCGCCCCGGAGATACCGACTGCGACATAGACCTTCGGCTGCACGGTTTTGCCTGTCTGCCCCACCTGCTCCGCATAGGGCCGCCATCCTGCATCCACCACAGCCCTGGTCGCACCCACTGCGGCTCCAAGCGCCTCTGCCAGCGGAAGCACAAGCGTCCCGAAATTCTCAGCGCTGCCTACGCCGCGTCCACCTGCGACGACGACTTCCGCATCATCGAGCGACACGCTGGCCGATGTTTCAGTTCGCTCATCGAAGGTGGTCACGCGACTAGGTTCGAGCTCAAGCTCCACATCGAACTGCTCGCCTGCTTCGGGGAGCGGTTGTGCGGGTTCAAACGCGCCCGGCTTCACGGAAACCACGATGACTGGAGCCTCTGCGGTGATCGTCTCCGTGACGCGCGACAGAAAGCTGTACCGCCGCGCCGAGAGGGACTCTCCCTTCCGCTCGAGCGAAATCACATCTTCCAGCAAGGGGGCTTCAAGGCGCACAGCAACGCGCGGACTGACCTCGCGGCCGCTGCGGGTCGCCGTCATCAGCACAACTTTGACCTCGCCTTCCGCCGCTACGAAGCTGATGGCTTGCGCCCAGGTCTCCGGGCTGTACCGGCCTAATGCAGCATGGGATGCCACCAACACCTGTTCGGAGAGGCGCGTGGCTTCCGCTGCAACTTCGTCCACCTTCTCTCCAGCGACCAGAATGGCAACGGGATCCTCTCCAGCAATCTGTCGTGCGGCATTGACGAGTTCATAGGTTCCTTTGCTCAGCCGCGTTCCTTCGCTTGTTGCCACAACCAGAATCATGCCTTGGCTCCGATCTCTACAAGCAGCATCTGAGCGACTTCGGCAGAAGCTGCACCGGCGTCTCCGTCCACTGTGACAATGCGCCGTAAGCGCTGCCGTGGCTGCACCTCGGCCTTGGTGGTCCGGACCAGTGGAAGCAGGCCAAAGCTCTCGATGGGCTCCGTGCGTAACTCTTTTTTTCGTGCCTTCACAATGTTCGGCAGGGTGGGAAAACGCGGCTCGTTGAGGCCCTGCTGTGTTGTTACAACTGCGGGCAGCGTCACCCTGAAACCCTCGCTGCCGTTCTCTCGATCATGCCTGCCCTGCAGTTCGCTGCCTTGCAAAGTCAGTTCCGTGGTCCACGTCAACTGTGGCCAGCCAAGCCGCTCTGCCAAAGCCGCACCTATGGCCTCACTATCCCAATCCGACTGGCGCCCGCCGCACAAAACCAGCTCCGCACCCTCCCGGCTCACAAGCTCTGCCAGGGCTTTACTCATCGCAACGGCATCTACAGCCACGTCGCTTCGTACATGGAGGGCGCGATCCGCCCCCAGGGCCAGCGCGCCGCGCAGAGCTTCCTCATTTTTCGCCGGCCCGACAGCCACGGCAATGACCTCGACCTCACCCGGACCCTGTGCCTCGCGCAGCCGGAGCGCTTGCTCCACGCCATATTCATCCATGGTGTCGATCACAAGCGACGTACCGGTAAGATCAACTGCATTCTCGACGATTCGCAACCCGCCTTCAGCATCGGGCACTTGTCGAATCAGCGCAAAAATCTTCATACATCCTCTCGCGTCCACCACCGAAGGTGCCGTTTTCACCATACGCCTGTCAACGGCTTCGAACTCGGGGCGCGAGATCACTTGCATCCAGCAAAGATGCATGCGCCTCATCTCGCGCCGGGAGCAAGCCAGGTGGACAAGCTCGGGACGGACGACGTACCGTGCTGACGGGGCGCCGCATAGGTGTCAGTTCCTTTCCCGCGCCCCGGGAGTCAGAGAAAATGCAGGATATTGCGATCGTCAGCGCCGTGCGCACGCCGGTGGGCAAGTTCCAAGGAGCGCTCAGCGACATGAGCGCTACGGAACTGGGGTCTTTGGTGGTCCGTGAGGCGGTGCGTCGCGCGAGTATTGATCCTGCCACTGTGGACGAGTGCATTATGGGCTGCGTCCTGCCCGCTGGCCTGGGCCAGAACCCTGCGCGTCAAGCAGCGCTTCGTGGGGGTCTTACGGATCGCGTCGCCGCTCTGACCATCAACATGGTTTGTGGCAGCGGGCTGAAAGCTGTCGCGCTTGCCGCACAATCCGTGCTTAGCGGCAATGCGGAGATCGTGGTGGCCGGCGGCATGGAGTCGATGTCCAACGCGCCCTACCTGCTTCCCAGCGCCCGCAAAGGCTACCGCATGGGCGATGGCGCGGTCATTGACTCCATGGTGAAGGACGGCCTTTGGTGTGCCTGCGACAGCCAGCACATGGGCATGACCGCAGAGCTGGTCGCTGAAAAGCACGGGTTCACCCGCGAGCAGCAGGATGGCTTCGCGGTGGAAAGCCACCGCCGCGCCGCCGCGGCATCAGCCGAGGGCCGGTTCGCGCAGGAGATCCTGCCCATTACGCTTCCCGGCAAGAAAAAGGGTGCTCCGCCGACCCAGTTCAGCACGGATGAGAGCATCCGGCCGGACACGACGGTGGAAGCGCTCGGCCAGCTTCGCCCAGCCTTCAAGGCGGAGGGTGGAACGGTAACGGCGGGCAATGCTCCCGGGGTGAACGACGCCGCCGCTGCGGTCCTTGTCATGTCGCTTGACCGCGCTCAGCAACTCGGCCTTCAGCCGATGGCCATCATCCGTGCGCAGGCCGCCAGCGGGGTAGCTCCGCGATGGGTGATGCTTGCGCCGGTGGTTGGCGTGCAAACTGTTCTGCAGCGCGCCGGCTGGAGCCTGGACGAGGTGGATCTCTTTGAGCTGAACGAAGCCTTTGCCGTGCAGGCACTCGGCGTGACCAAAGAACTGGGTATCACGCTGGATCGCGTGAACGTGAACGGCGGTGCTGTCGCGATCGGGCATCCCATTGGCGCGAGCGGCGCCCGCGTTTTGGTCACGCTGCTCCACGAAATGGCCCGGCGAGATGCCCGCAAGGGGGTTGCGGCTCTCTGTCTTGGTGGCGGAAATTCCGTGGCGATGGCGCTGGAACGGCCCTAACTCTCTTTGCGGTACAGCAGGTCCCGGATAGCCTTCCGCCGCTCGGCGTTCGCACCCGCATCGCTGGTGTCGATGGCTCCCACGCCCTTCTTCTGCGCCCGCTCCGCTTCCGCTTCGGGGGCGCTGCACTCCGGGCAGCGATTCGCAAACCCAGGCTTATCGGGCCGCAACTCAAACTCTTCATCGCACACAACGCAAACTTTCCAGGGAAACGCCATACCCTCCTATTCTAGAAGTCCAGCCGGAAAGCGCCAACCCGTTGCACCCGCCTGAAACGCTTTAGAGTTGACCGTCCCACCTTGTTTAGGAGAAAGTGTGTGCCATGCGCCGAGCCCTCCTCGTCCTCCCGCTTTGCCTCCTGCCGATTGTCCCCAGCCTTGCCAGTGCGCAACAAAAGCGTCCTGAGATCACCGGTATCGCCTTCTTCCGCGACTACACGACGCATCCCGCCGATGCCGAGACTTTCTACGGCCCCGTAATGGGATTTCCGGAGACCAAGGCGGGGGATGGAACCAAAATCTTTGCCGTGAATCATTCGCAATGGGTTGAGGTGCTCGCAACCGCGCCTCCGCAGGACAACCTCCGCATGGCGGCGGTGGGCTTTACGACCCGCGACGCCCACGGGTTGGAAAAATACTTGAACGCCCACGGTGTATCCACTGCGGAACCCATGCACGATAACGAGTTCGGCGTGAAGGATCCCGAAGGCAATCTGGTCTTTTTCGTTGAGTCACCTTATCCCACGGCGACAGGTGAAAAGACACTTGTGGGTATCCCAAAACTCGTCGCTGCGTCACAGCCTCTACCCTCGGCAACGAGCCATCACATGATTCATGTTGGCTTTATCGTGCAGGACCGCGCGAAGGAAGACGCCTTCTGGCGAGACACTCTAGGCTTCAGGCCCTACTGGCACGGCTCGGCGAAGGACAACACCCCTGATGATTACGTCAGCCTGCAAGTTCCAGACGGCACCGACTGGCTGGAATACATGCTGAACCAGCACAATCCGGACCTGCACCAGGCAGGGGTAATGAATCATTTTTCCCTGGGTACCGAGCGCATGCAGACGGTGCTTGCTCAACTGCAGGCAAATGGTTGCGAAGGGAAAGCCTGCACCAGCATCCAGGCGGGCCGCGACGGCAAAATCCAGTTGAACCTATACGACCCGGATCAGACGCGTGTGGAGTACATGGAGTTCTCGAATGCCATGAAGCCCTGCTGCTCTGATTTCACGGGCGCCACGCCCGGGCCACGCGAAAGCGAGTGACGGAGTTCCTTTAGCCTCGTGCAGGAGCAGCGCGGACCGCTTCTTCTTCCGGCCCCATACGCAGGCAAGACGGCAGCCTTCGCCATTCAGCCATGTGCACATGTCCGTCTTGCCCCAGGTGAGCCGCGGAAGAAGTCAGGCTTCGCGAAA
>CAXUDN010000018.1:0-13455 GCA_964249715.1 uncultured Acidobacteriaceae bacterium | reverse complement strand
ACGTGGGACAGGATCCCGGCGCTGAAGCTGCCGTGGAGCATGAACTCAGCTCAAATGCCCACACCGCCTCAGAGTACTGCCGAGGGCTGACCTACAACGGCCAGCTCCTCCGCTCCAGGTTGAACACGTCCCGCGTCGTGCAATAGCCACCACCACCATGCATGCGCCCGATCAGCCGCATCTGCGCCGGGTCAATGTGCAGCCGCGCCACATCCTCAAACGCCGATGTCCTGACATGCACATACACAACCCGCCCCAACAGGATCGTGCTCGTCTCACTCGGCTCCAGCGTCTCAAACAGCCGGCACTCCAACGCCACCGGCGACCCCTCGATGCGAGGCACATCCACCACCTGCGAAGGCGCCAATTCCAGCCCGGCCAGTTGCGTCTCATCGGTCCCGCGCGGCGCATTCGTAGCGGTCGTGTTCATCGCCTCCGCAAGCTCCTCAGGAACCATATTCACCACAAACTCCCGCCGCTCCCGGATAAACGCCAGCGTATCTTTCCCGTCCCGGTCCGGCGCGGCCGAGAAGCTGATGGCTACCAACGGAGGATCAGACGAAAGGATGTTGAAGAACGAAAACGGAGCCGCGTTGATGTCGCCCGCATGATTTTTGCTCACCACCCATGCAATCGGCCGAGGAAGGATCACCGACGCTAACAGCTTATAGATATCGCTCTTTCCCATCCTTTCCAGGTCAAAGTGTGAAAACTCAACGGAAGCAGAAGGGGTTGCGGCGTTTGGCATACCGTTTAGATGATGCTCCCTCGCCCCTGTTGCGCGGGCTGGAAGTTTGCCCAATGGAACATCTTTCCTTTGGTTACGAAAGTGTTGCTTGCGAGCAACGCTTCAGGTGATACAAAGAATGCCTACAACTTTCGTTCATCGGAGCTTCTTGCATGGGATCCAGGTACTTTACCGGGGCGCTTGTCGGCCTGTTCTTCGGCGCAACTCTCACGTCCCCACTCTTCGGGCAGACCAAACCCGTTCTCACGTCCCCAGCGGACGCTGCCGAGCCCGTCAGCTTCGAAGTCCTGATCCCGCAGCAGCACCGCGCCGAGCTCAACGCCCTCCTCGAGGACCTGAGTAACTCCGCGTCGCCCAAGTACCACCACTGGCTCAAGCCAGCGGAGGTACAGGCCCGCTTTGGTACAGATCCCGCTAAAATCGCCGCAATCCAAAAGGAACTCGGCAACTACGGCCTCACTTCCATCGTGGTTTCTTCGCATGTCCTGCGCGTTTCCGGAACCGCCGCCGCCGTTCAAGGCGCCCTGTCGACCACGCTCTTTCACGGAGTGAACGCCAAGGGCAAACCCGTCCTTGTTGCTTCGCAGCAGATCAGCGCACCCCCCTCTCTGGGGAGCGTCGATGCCATGGTCAGCGGGCTTTCCGGAGTCGTCCGGATGCACCATACGACCCAGAAGCAGGCCCTTCCCGATAACCGTTACTCCACCGTCGGTCCTTACTGGTTCACTGACCTGAAGCAGGCCTACGACTGGCCCGGCTACAGGGCAATCAGTGGCACCGGCACCACGATCGCCGTGCTCGTCGACGGCGGCTATAGCCAGGCCGACATGGACCTCTACTTCCACCACGATGCACTCGCCTCTCCGAGCTACAGCGAAGTCCTCGTGGACGGGGGCACCGCCTACGACCCCAATGGTGACGGCACCTTTGAAGCCGAACTGGATTTGCAGCAGACCGGCGGGATGGCCCCTAACGCACACATCGTCCTTTACAGCATCCCCGACCTTTCCGATCAATCCTTTGTCGATGGCCTTACTCAAATCATCGCTGACAATCGAGCCGACGTCGTCAATATGTCCTTTGGTGGCTCAGAGCTGGCTTACACACCCATTTACAACGACGGCGTAAGTTTTACCTCCATTCTCCGTTTCGAGGATGATCTCTTTGCCGAGGGCAACGCCCAGGGAATCACCTTCGTCGCCTCCTCCGGCGACTCGGGTGCAACCAACATCCCGGCGCCAAATTGCTTCTTCACCAACAGCAATCCGTGCGGCACCTTTGTTGTATCAGCCAACTTCCCGGCATCCAGCCCCCACGTCACCGGCGTCGGCGGCACCAATCTTCAAACCACCTACAGCCCAGGTAGTCTTCGCTCGGCCTATGTCTCTGAAAACGCCTACGGGAATCCCCTGACCCAGGACATCTTCTACGGAACCTACGCCACAGGCGGCTACTGGGGTTCAGGCGGCGGCGACAGCGTCGTCTTTGCCAAGCCTTCGTACCAGTCCTTGGTCTCAACCGGAAGCAAAAAGCGCACCGTACCGGATCTCGCGCTGCACATGGGCGGCTGCCCCGGCGGTGCCATCTGCACAGGGCAGGAGAGCTCAGACGTTGAGGTGTTGGGAGGGTCCTATTACCAGGTGATCGGCACGAGTGCGTCTTCGCCTGATTTTGCCGGACTCACAGCTCTCAATGTTGAACGCTTTAGCACGCGCCTTGGCAATGAGAACACTTACATCTACACGCTGGCCGCATTCCAAAAGAACGGCCTCCTGGGCTACAAAGTCTTTCGCGATGGAATTCCAGGCTACAACGGCTTTTACAGCTCGGGCAACGACGGATACAACCGCGTCCTCGGCAATGGAACCCTCTACGGGAAGGACTTCCTGATGGCGCCGGAGTTCCCCTCCGCGGGCGATCCCGGAACCCCCTCTAATCCCTAAACTAGACCTGAAAATCCTTCATGAGCCTAGGCCGGGGGGTCATCCTCCGGCCTGGGCTGTCTCCTGAAGACGCCCTGCCTCGATCATCACGGCTCGCGGTTCACAATGCCCACCCGGAACGGCGGCTTGCCCGCCTCCGCTGGCTCCTGCGCATAGGTCTCGGCCGTCTTTCCCGGATCGTACCCTCGCCACAGCCACGTCATCTCCTCCGCAAACTCCGCCCCACCCTCTCCTGCGGTGTGTGGACCCTTCCCGAACGAGAAATGGAAGTCGTAGCCCTTCAGCTTCAAAGCATTCGCCATCCGGATATTCGCCATCGGCCATGACCCATACTTCGGGTTCTCCTGATCATTCGCGCCATCTTGCAGCCACACCCGGATATTCCGGTGATCTTCCCGCAGGATCTTCTCCGGGTAGTCCTGCCCGCCATCAGCCACCGCAGGATCCTCATGCCACTGGATGGACGTAAACGAGCCGATCCACGTGATCACCCGGCTGAACTGCTCCGGCATCTGCCACGCCGCGTTGAAGGAGCAGATCCCGCCCGAACTCAAGCCCGTGATCGCCCGCGAATACGCATCCGCCCGCAGCTTGTACTTCTTGCCGACCTCCGCCAGCAGCTCATCCCGCAAAAACCTGTCATACCGGTCGCTGACCGTGTCGTATTCGGTCGAACGCATTGAATCCTTCAGCGTTCTCCCCCACTTCCTGCCATACGCATCGACAAATTTATACGTCGGCGTATCAGGCGACCCCGCAATGTCCCCCGGATTGGTAAACACCGCAATCATCACCGGGATCTTGCCCTCGGCAATCAGGTTGTCGATCACATTCAGAGCCGGATGATCGCCCTTGCGGTTCAGGTAACCTTCACCGTCCTGGAAGATCATGACAGGGGCCGGCTTACTGGGGTCATACTGCGCCGGGGCATAGATCCAGTAGTCGCTCACCATGCCGTCGTAAACCGCACTGCGCAGAGTCAATCGAGCGGACAAGATCCCCACGGGGACACCGGGCTTCTGCAGCGCATCGCCGGTCAATGGAGGCGCGGCGGGCGCCGGCCCTGAGTTCGGGCCACCCGGACGCTGCGGTGAAGAAGCGGGAGCCTGTGCCGCGGGAATAGTTGACTGCTGGGCCATCAACGGGACGCATGCTGAGACCATCATTGCCAGGAAAACGAAACGCATGGGCAAAGAATACGCCTCAGTCTCGCTGCGATTGTTTTCCTCGATCCACACCCTCACTCGTACCGCAGAGCATCGATGGGATCCAGCGTCGCCGCCTTCCACGCCGGGTAAATCCCAAACACCAACCCAATCGCACAAGAGGAAAGCATCGCCGCGACGACCCACAACCAGCTAACCTGCGAGCTGATTGCCAGCTTCACCGCAAACGCCAGCACCGAGCCCAGAACGATCCCGATGAGGCCACCCAGCGCACAGAGCACGACGGCCTCTACCGTAAACTGCGTCATGATCGTGCTTTTCGTCGCACCGATCGCCTTGCGGATGCCGATCTCGCGCGTACGCTCCGTCACACTCACCAGCATGATGTTCATCACGCCCACACCGCCCACCATCAGCCCCACTGCGCTGATCCCGAGCATCAGCGCAGCCAGGCCGCCGGTAATCTGCCCCCAAAGCTTGGTCAGCGAATCCGGCCCGGTAATCAGAAAGTTGTCTTCTGCGCTATTGGCCACCTTGCGCCGCCGCCGCATCAGTTCCTCTAGTTCATCCTCAACAATGGGCTTGTTCTTTTGGTCGTCATACTTGACGCTGATCCAGTAGTCCAGCACCTCCGGATGCAGCTTGTGAAATGTCGTAATCGGCATGTTCACCATATTGTCCTGCGGATTCTTGCCGCTCCCGAAGGCGCGCTTCTGCTTTTCCATCACCCCGATGACAGTGAAGCTTCGACCCTCAATCTGGATCTCCTTGCCGATCGGGTCCTCCCCCCCAAACAGCGTCTCCGCCGTATCGGACCCCAGCAACGTCACGTCCGCCGCCCTTTGCTGATCATCTGGCGTCAGGTATCTGCCGAGTGCCACCTTCTGGTCGTAGACCGTGGCGTTCGCGGACGAATCCCCCGCCACAATCAGGTTTTCGGCCTTTCGCTGCCCGTATTTGGCCGTTCCCTTGCTCGACCCAAACGAAGTCGGATTCTGGTAGCGCAAGCTCCCACCCGCAGCCACCACGTGGGGCAATTGCGCCATTGCCTCGGCATCATCCTGGGTCAGGTACTTGCGCAGGAGCTGTTCCGGCGTCGGTCGCTGCGCAAACGGCAAGCGCGTCACCCAAAGGATGTTTGTCCCAAACGACTGCACCAGGTCCGAAACCTTGCTGTTCAAGCCATTGATCACCGACGAGATGATGATCACCGTCATCACCCCAATCACAATGCCGAGAATGGTCAGCGACGACCGCAGTTTGTTCGCCTGCAGCGTGTCGAGCGCCATCGTCACCGCTTCCCGCTGCTGTGTCATCGAGGCCATTAGAAGTCGCTCCTGAGGGCAACGATCGGATCAAGATTCGCGGCCTTCCGCGCCGGGTACACCCCAAAAAAGATGCCCACTGAAATCGCGACAGCCAGTCCAGCAAAGATGCTCCAAACCGCCAGACTCGACGGAAATCCAATCAACGCCGTTACACCTTCGGCAATGCCGACCCCGAAAATCACCCCAAACATGCCGCCCACCAGCGACATCGTCGCGCTCTCCATCAGAAACTGCAGAAGCACATCCGCCCGGCTCGCCCCCAGCGCCTTGCGCACGCCGATCTCTCGGGTCCGCTCCGTCACGCTCACCAGCATGATGTTCATGATCACAATGCCGCCTACCACCAGCGAGATGGCCGCAATGCCCACCGCCACGGCCTCAAATGAACTCGACAGCTGCGACCACAGCGACATCAGACTGTCACTTGTCTCAATCGTGAAGCTGTCGTCCACCCCCGGACGGTCGTGCCGCCGGCTGCGCATGATTACCCGCACCTCGTCGATCGCCCGTTCCATTACCGGCCCCACCCCGGCCTGAACCGCGATGTCCACGGTTTTGGTGCCCCCATAGGTCTTCTGGTACGCCGGCAGCGGCACCACCACATAGTCGTCCTGGCTCTGCCCCAACGTCGTTCCCTGTTTTTCACCGAGCCCGATCACGGTATAAGGAACGCCGTCCGCGCGGATCTCTTTGCCCATGGCATCCGCACCCCGGAACAGGTTCTCCTCAATATCTGCCCCGATCACCGCCACGTGTGCCGCATGCTCCTCTTCCGAGTGGGTGAACGAGCGGCCTTCCACAATGTTCAGGTTGCTCATCTCCGGCATCAGCGCCGTGTACCCGCGGATCTGGGTCGTCGTACTGCTCTGCCGACCTACCACGACCTTGCCCGTCGTCGCCGAGTTCGCCCCAACCTGCGGACAACCCTTGCACTCCTCCTGGACCGCACGATAATCATCCAGGGTCAAAACCTTACGCTTGTTGTATTTGAGAAATTCCTCATAGCTCGTGATCACGCTGGGCATCTGCTGCACGGTGAACACATCCGCACCGAAGGTGTTGATCTTCGTCGCCACGTAACGGTTCGCGCCGTTCACCAGCGTCACCACCGCGATCACGCTGCCGACCCCGATCACTACGCCCAGCAGCGTCAGAACGGACCGTAGCTTGTTCGCCCAGAGCGAAGCCAGCGCCATCCGGAATGCATCACGCTTATCCATCAGAAGGTAGGACTCAGTCTACTCGCGGAGGTTTGAATTTCTCTCACTCATACGCCCAGCCCGCTTTCCTGGTTCCCAAAACGGGAAAGATCCCCTCATTGCCGGCCGCTCTTTTCATCCGAGCAAAGCCCTGGCTTCTTGCACCGCACTCCGTGAGGCATCCAACTCCTTGCACCTCCGGGAGACTCGACGCTTGACCCAGGCCTACCTCAACCGCATTGCGACCGCCGTTCCTGATCACGACGTCCACCAGGCCTTCGTCGCCTTTGCCGATCATCTCCTCACCACCGGCCCCGAGCCGCGCACCCGCGCACTCTTCAATCGCATGTCCACCCGCTCGGGCATCACGCATCGCTATTCCATCCTTGCGCCCAACCAGGCCTCCACCGAATTCCACCTCAACGCCCACGATTTCTACCGCAACGGCGAGTTCCCCCATACCTCCCAACGCATGAAGGCCTACGAGGAATTCGCCCCCGTTCTCATGCGCCGCGCGCTCGATCGCCTCCATCTCACCCCCGCCGAGCGCAGCGAAATCAGCCACGTCGTCGTGACCACCTGCACCGGCCTTTACGCTCCCGGGCTGGACTTCCAGGCCGTCGAGCATCTTGGGCTTCGCCCGGACGTTGAGCGCACCATGATCGGCTTTATGGGCTGTTATGCCGCAATCAATGGCCTCAAAACCGCCCGCCACATCCTCCGTTCTGAGCCGACCGCCCGCGTCCTGATGGTCAATCTCGAGCTCTGCACACTCCACCTCCAGGAAACCACCGACCTCGAACAGGTCCTCAGCTTCCTCGTCTTCGCGGACGGCTGCGCTGCCTCGCTCCTCTCCACCGACCCCACCGGCTTCGCCCTCGACAGCTTCCGCGCCGTCCTCATCCCCGAAACCCGCGATCTCATCACTTGGAAGATCGGCGGCCTCGGCTTTGACATGCTCCTCTCCGGCAAGGTCCCCAACGCCATCGGCCAGGCTCTCGAACAAACCGGCTCCGCAATCACCACCCCCGCCCCCACCTCCGCAATCGACCTCTGGGCCGTCCACCCCGGGGGCAAATCCGTCCTCGACGCCGTCGAACGTGGCCTCCATCTTCCCCCCCAGGCCCTCAACTGCTCCCGCGACGTCCTCAACCTGTACGGCAATATGAGCTCCGCCACTGTCATGTTCGTCCTCGAACGCCTCCTCGCTGAGGCCCAACCCGACCAACAGGGCTGCGCCATGAGCTTCGGCCCCGGTCTCACCGCGGAAACCATGCGCTTCCACGCCGTCTAACGCTCCCCTCCTGGTCTCCAACAGAGTTGTCATCTCGATCGAAGCCGCAGCCGTAGCGGAGTGAACTGCGGTCTTGCCCACCACATCCCAAAGACGCCATCTCCACCGGAGCGAAGGGTAGTGGAGACACTCCCGTATTCTGCCCGGACCGCCAACATCCCCTACACCATGCCACCCACTCTCGACCTCTCCACACGCCTCGAGCCCGCCCTTCTCCCCGAACTCATGGACGAGCCCTGCTCCTACGAAACTTTCCGCGACACCGTCCGCGACATCGCCGCCACTACCCGCCTTACCCTCGCCTACCGCCCGACTTTCCGCTTTCTCAAGCAAACCCTCACCCACCGCACCAATCGATCACCCCTCAACATCGTCGATGTGGGTTCCGGCGGCGGCGACGTCCTTCGCCGCATCGCCCATTGGTCGCGTCGCCGTAGACTCTCCGTCCAGCTCACCGGTATCGACCTCAACCCCCACGCCAGCCGCGCCGCCACCGAGTTCAGCCGTCACAACCCCACCTACAGCCGTATTCACTGGATCACCGGCGACCTCTTCACTCACCCGGTCACGCAAACGCCCGATCTCGTCCTCAGCTCCCTCGTCACGCACCACATGCGCGATCAGGAAATCATCCATTTCCTCCGCTGGATGGAAGCCCACGCCACCCTCGGCTGGTTTATCTCCGATCTCGTGCGCAGTCCGTGCTCCTACCGTCTCTTCTCGCTCCTTAGCCGCGTCATGCGTTGGCACCCATTCGTTCAGCACGACGGCCTCGTCAGCATCCGCCGGGCCTTTCGCGAACCCGACTGGAACCGCCTCCTCACTGCCGCCGAGATCCCCGTCAGCGCGGTGAGAATCCAGCGCTGCGCCATCGGCCGCCTCTGCCTCACCCGGCTCCGCTGACGGCAGGGGCAACGCTTCTTCCCAGTTCCGGCTCCAAGCCCAACATGATGGAAAATGTCACACCCGCTGGCGGCCAGGGTGCCGTCGAGTTCGATGATTCAGCCGAAGCCGGCTCTGTGGAGAGCCGCATCAGCCTTGTCCGCGCCCTTGTCGAAGATGTCCGCAGCACCGGCGAAACTGCCTATACCCACCAAATCACCGTAGACGACCGAATCTGGAACGTCCGCATCAATCAGCAATAAATCGCCTTCTCAGCAGTGGACGCCCACATCCTCATCCTCGGCGGAGGCTTGGCCGGTGCCGCCGCGGCGATCACTTTCGCCCGCGCCGGACGCTCCGTCCTGCTGATTGACCGCGACGCCGCCCCCAAGCACAAAGTCTGCGGCGAATTTCTAAGCGCTGAAGCCCTCCACCTGCTCAACCATTTGGGCATCCCCCTAACTCCCTCCCAAACCCCATCCCAAACCACGGGTGGCCCAGGTCCCGCTTCTGGAACCTGGGTTACGTCCCATAAGTCCCCTGAAACTGCAGCATCCTCTCCAAACTCCCACCCCATCCACACCGTCCGCCTCACCTCCTCTCATCACCTCACCCAGACCCAACTTCCTTTCCCCGCCCAATCCCTCACCCGCCGCTGTCTCGACACCCTCCTCCTCGCAGCCGCCCAAAGCGCCGGCGCAACGGTTCTCCACGCGTCCATTGAACAACTCACCCCCACTCCCACCGGCTGGGCAGCCACCCTCGCCACCGGCGAAATCCTCCTCGCCTCCGAAATGATCCTCGCCACGGGCAAACACGATCTCCGCGGCTTTCCGCGCCCCGAAGGCCGCCAGAACGACCTGGTGGCCCTCAAAATGTACTGGAAGCTTTCCCCCGACCAGGCCGCCATCCTCCAGAACAGCGTCGAGCTCCACCTCTTTCCCCACGGGTACGCCGGCCTGCAACCCGTAGAAGACGGCGCCGCGAACCTCACCGCCCTGATCCGCAAACACCGCTTCACACAGCTTGGCGGCTACCCTGGCTTTCTGGCTCACCTCAAGACCACGAACCCCCACGCCGCCCAGCGTCTGCATGGCGCCACACCCCTGCTCGACAAACCCCTCGCCCTCAGCGCCATCCCCTACGGCTTCATGCGCCGCCACGCCCTGGCCCCCAACCTCTACGCCGTCGGCGACCAGGCCGCCGTCATTCCCTCCTTCACCGGCGACGGCATGTCCATCGCCCTCTTCACCGGTCTGGCCGCCGCCCAGGCCATCCTCAACAACCGCCCCGCCACCCTCTTCCAACCCCAACTTCACCACCAACTTCATCACCAGCTCGCCCGAGCCACCCTCCTCTCCCAGGCTCTCCTCCACCCCGTCGCCAAACCGTTCCTCACCACCGCCGCCCACCTCTGGCCCAACACCCTCCGCCACGCCGCCACCCTCACCCGCCTGCCCAGGTCCGCACTCCGCTCCTTGCAACTCGATTAAACGAACCGTAACGGCCCACGCTTCCGAGCCCAACGTGGCGTACGCTCCTCTCGTATATTCCACAATTCACGAAGCATTTCATCTTCACCTCTGTCCGGTTCACGCATATCAAGCATCCCCGTGAAATCTGAGCACCGAGGACAGAAAACGCAGTGATCACCTGCACCGCCCTCCGTACAAGCTACGCCGGCTTCAGGTCCGCAATGCAAACAAGAAGCCCTTGCATTCTGCGGGAGCGGCACTATGCTGTTCTCGTGACTGTTGTCGCCCCTTTCCCCAGCCAATCGCCCGCGGTTGACGCGTATATCGCGAAGGCCAAACCTTTCGCCCAACCCATCCTCATCCAGCTCCGTGACACCCTGCACCGCGTTGTTCCGGAGGTCGAGGAGACCATCAAATGGTCCCGCCCCTTCTTCGTCTACAAGGGCGTCATTCTCGGGAACATCTCCGCTTTCAAAGAGCACTGCTCCTTTGGTCTCTGGGGCGCGGAAATGGCGCAAACCCTCCGCGGCGGAGGCATCGACTCGAAAGAGGGCATGGGCTCTTTCGGCAAAGTCACTTCCTTGGCCGACCTCCCGCCCCAACCCGAGCTCGAAGCCTACATCCGCCATGCCGCGGACCTTATCGCAGCGGGCACCCGCACCCATTCCATTCAGCGCGTCGCGAAACCGGGTACCCGCGAGAAGATCGAGTTCCCACAAGCCCTCATTCAAGCCCTCCAGACGGACAAAATCGCAGCCCGGAAATTCGACCAGCTCAGCCCGAGCTGCCGCCGTGAGTACGCAGAATGGATCGCGGACGCGAAACGGGATGAAACTCGCTCGAAGCGCATCGCGACTGCCCTCGCATGGATAGCCGAAGGCAAATCGCGCAACTGGAAGTATGAGCGCCCTGCTTGACCTGTTCGCCCCTGGAACACTGGGCAAACAAGATCAAATCGACGCGTCGCCCAGCTCCTTAGAGCTTGCAGTGTTTGCTGACTGCGAGTTCCGCGTTAACCATGTTGCCGAATTGCTGCCACGGCACAGGTGTCAGCGCTTTGACGTTGACGACGTCGGGGGTCGCCGAGGCTGGCGGTATAAAGACGTCGTACTTCGGGCCGTTCTGCTCCATCACCGCGCAGATGTAGCCTTTGTTCGGTCCACTTTCGTAAATCCATTGCACCTTGCTACCGGTCGTCTGTACACGGGTGGTCGCGGCGACCATAAACAGTGCAGCCATTTTGAAGAGCATTCTCTGCTTCCTTTCGGGTGGGCAAACTCTAAGCACACCTTAGAAACAGAAGGGGCTCTAAGCCATTCCACCGGCGAGGAACGGAGGAGCCCTATCGTGTCCGTTACCCCATAACCAAAAGGGCAGAGCTTCTTACACTAAGGACACACGGAACCGGTCACCAGGTCCCCGCATACCACCAAAGCATCACGCAACCCTCTACACTGAAGCTTCATGGCCCCCGCCGCGCAACCAGAGCCATTCCCGGATCTCGCCGTCCAGCCGCTCCACCCTGAACCCTTCCGCAAAGCGCTCGCTCCCTGGTTCCGCAAGCACGCCCGCGACCTTCCCTGGCGTGGCATCCGCAATCCGTATGCCACGTGGCTCTCCGAGATCATGCTCCAGCAGACCCGCGTGGCCACCGTGATGGAGCGTTACGCGCAGTTCCTTCACTTCTTTCCCAACATCGCCGCGCTCGCCGCCGCCCCGGAAGACGCCGTGCTCGCCCTCTGGAGCGGCCTTGGCTATTACCGGCGCGCGCGTATGCTGCATCGCGGCGCGCAGTTCGTGCAGCGCGAGCTCAACGGGGAGCTTCCACGAACGGCGGTAGAGCTTCGCACCCTCCCGGGCATCGGTGAGTACACCGCCGCGGCCATTGCCTCCATCGCCTTTGGCGAGTCGGTTGCTGTCCTCGACGGCAACGTCGAACGCGTTCTCCTGCGTCTGCTCGGCCAGCGCGAAAACAAGTCCGCAGGAATGCGCGGGGAGCTCCTCCGCATCGCCAACGACCTCATTCCGCCCACCCCTCTCCGCCGCGGCCAGTCCAACCCGGCCGGCGATCACAACCAGGCCATGATGGAGCTCGGCGCCACGGTCTGCCTGCCCAAAGCTCCGCTTTGCCTTCAATGCCCCGTCATCGCCTTCTGCAGGACCCGCGGCGCTCATCCCACATCCGCCCGCAAACAACTCCTGAGCCGCCGCATCGCCTGCCTGCTCGCCACCCGCAAACGCGGAACCGTCACGGAAATTCTGCTGGAGCGCCGCCCCTCCGCAGCCAGCCTGATGCCCGGCATGCTGGAGCTTCCGCCCCTTCCGCTCGAAGCCATCGAAGGACTGGAACCCGTCCTGCGCCTCCGTCACGGCATCACCAACACGAATTACTACGTCGAAATTTTCGCCGAACCCGCAGAATCCCAAACCGGATCCCAGGCCAGTCACGTCGATTTCCCGGACGAAGAGGAGGATGCCGGCGAGACTGCGGAGCCCCACGCCATCCCGACATCGCTTTTTCAGGAACTCGCGCAATTCGACCCGGAGGCCTTCAACGAGGACGAAGCCGTCTACGTCGCACAACCCGGCGAAACCGGCCTTACGCGTAGCCTGCGCTCGCAACTTCCCTGCAGCGAAAGCGACCTGCTATGGGTAACCTCGCGCAGGCTCCCCACCCAGCCCCTCACCGGCCTCGCCCGCAAGACGCTCCAACGCCTTGGCCTGATGAAGATGCAGAACGTCCGCATCAGCCCAGACCGCACCGTCTAGCGCGTTGCCTCCCTTGAATGGACGGGATAACTTCTATACTTACCCACACATTGGAGACACTTTTGCTGAAAAAGCTCACTCCCGGCATCGCCGCTCTCAGCCTCCTCTCGCTGCACGCCCAGCAGCCCGCAACCTCCGAGCCTCCCGCCCTCACCCGGGCCGAAGCTGCCGTCAGCGCTGATCGCATCCGCGAAACGGACCGATTTATCTCTTCCGACCTCTTTGAAGGCCGCTACCCCGGCCTCCGCGGCGGTCAGCTCGCTGCCGATTACATCGCGGACCAGTTCGCCCTGGCCGGTCTCGCTCCCGGTAACGCCGACGGCACCTACATGCAGCAGGTCAACTTTGTCGGCATGAAGGCCATCCCCGATCAGACCAGCTTTACCCTCCTCCCTGCCCACGGCGCACCACAAAAACTCACCTACGCCACCGACTACACCGTCGCCAACCAGACCCTCACCCCGACTGCCACCATCGATGCCCCCATCGTCTTCGTTGGCTACGGCGTCACCGCCCCCGAATTCAACTGGAACGACTACGCCGGAGTTGACGTCAAGGGCAAGGTCATTCTCTGCATCGTCGGTGACCCACCTTCCGACGATCCCAAATTCTTCGGCGGCAAGGCCCTCACCTACTACGGCCGCTGGACCT
>CAXUDN010000017.1:4633-50411 GCA_964249715.1 uncultured Acidobacteriaceae bacterium | reverse complement strand
GGTTGGTGGTTGGAGGCGTATTTGGCTTCTGCCGGTCGCGCCAGACGCGGTAAAGGCCCCAGGCGGCGGCGGTGCAGTTGTCCATGATGCGGCCGTCGAGGAGCATGGATTCGAACTCGTGGACGGAGACGCGATGAACGGTCATGTCGTCTTCTTCCGGGTCGCGGTCGGTGGGGCCCTGGGTCAAGCCTTCGGCGAGGTAGGTGTGGTGAAGTTGGTTCATGACGCCGTAGCCTATCCAGAGTTTGCCCAGCAGGGTCATGTGTTCGGCGATGAGGCCGGTTTCTTCGCGGAGTTCACCTCGAGCCATGGCTTCGATGTCGGCGCTGGGGTCTTCCCAACCACCCTGGGGGAGTTCGTAGTAGGTAGCCCCGACGGTATAGCGGAACTGGCGGACCAGCGTGACGTGATCGTTCTCTATGGGAAGGATGATGGTGGCGGGATCTTTGTCGATGACACCGTAAATGCCTCTTTGGCCGTTTGAGCGCTCGATGATGTCTTCGCGGACGCGGGTCCAGGGATTGCGGTAGACCTCGCGGGTGGAGATGGTTTTGATGGACATAGACGCTCTTTTATTCTGGATCAGAAGATCCTGGCGCGGCAAAGGCTCTGTGTGCCTGGGCTGCTCAGGCGTACCTCAGCGGCTAAAGCCGTCGGGCGTACGCGGTAATCCGGCACGGCTGAAGCCGTGCCCCTTCTTACTCTGCCTCGCGGCAGTTGTGGCGTCGCAGCAAACTGCAAACTCTTGACAGCGCGATGCATCGATCGGAACGGAAGAATCAAGGTTAGGACGCTACAGGACAGCTAGTTGCGCGTGAGAATGGCGAGGCTTCTCTTGGGGAGGAGGATCTGCTTACCTTCAGCGTTGATCCCGGGGCGGGAGCAGAGTTTGAGGGTTTCGTTTTCGAGGAGCGGGAAGGCTTTGGATCCTTCGCCGACGTACATGAGGATGCGGACGGAACCGCGGGTCATGGTGAGGGCCTGGCCGTCTTCGGTGCAGGAGACGCGGAGGTGGCCGAAGTCGCCGTCGTTGAGGTCCACGTTGCAGCGGCGGAGTTCGATGAGGTCCTTCACCCACTTGAGCATGTCCGCGTGCTTGCCCTCGTGGACTTCGCTCCAGTTGAGCCTGGAGCGCTCGAAGGTTTCGGGGGCTTCGGGGTCAGGGATCTCGTCTTCGTTCCAACCAAAGGCGGCGAAGTCTTTCTTGCGGCCTTCGGAGACGAGGCGGCGCATCTCTTCTTCTTCGTGGTCGGCGAAGTAGAGAAAGGGGTTGGAGGCGGCGAACTCTTCCCCCATCCAGAGCATGGGAACGAAGGGCGCCATGAGCGTGAGCCCGATGGCCAGCTTGGAACACTCAAGACCCACGAGGTGCTCAAGACGCTCGCCGGCGGCGCGGTTGCCTACCTGGTCATGGTTCTGAATGTAGCCGATAAAGCGGTGGGCGGGTATGCCCTCGACAGGCCGGCCGTGGCTGTGATGACGGTAGCGGGAGTATTGGCCGTCGTAGACGAAGGCGGACTTAAGGCTCTTGACCAGATCGTTCATGGAGCCAAAGTCGTCGTAGTAGCCGCGGCCGGGATCGGACCAGAGGAGGGTGAATAACGAGTGGTGGAAATCGTCGGACCACTGGGCGTCCATGCCATAGCCGTGGGCTTCGATGGAGCGAACAAACTTCGGATCGTTGAGGTCGCTTTCGGCGATGAGGACGAACTGCTTATTGAGCATGGCGCCGAGGCGTTTGACGTCCGCGGAGAGCTGCTCCATGAAGTGAATGGCGGAGCGGTCGATGTACTCGTGGGTGGCATCCAGGCGGAGGCCGTCGCAGTGGTAATCGTTGAGCCACATGAGGGCGTTATCGATGAAGAAGTGGCGAACTTCGTCGCTGCCGGACTCGTTGAAGTTGACGGCGGCTCCCCAGGGAGTGTGGTAACGGTCGGTGAGGTAGGGAGCGAATTTCCCGGCGTAGTTGCCGACGGGGCCGAAGTGGTTGTAGACGACGTCAAGGATGACGGCGAGGTTCTTCGCGTGGCAGGCGTCAACGAAGCGTTTGAAGCCGTCGGGGCCGCCATAGGGCTCGAAGACGGCGTAGAGGAAGACGCCGTCGTAACCCCAGCCTCGGTTGCCGGCAAATTCATTGACGGGCATCACTTCAACGTGCGTAATGCCGAGATCGGCGAGGTGATCGAGGTGCGGGATGGCGCTGTCGAAGGTGCCTTCCTGGCTGAACGTGCCGATGTGGAGTTCGTAGATGATGCCGCTGGCGAGTTGCGGAGTATGCCAGTGTTTGTCGGTCCAGGTGAAGACGCCCTGGTCGTAGACCCGCGAGGGACCATGGACGCCTTTGGGTTGCCAGGCGCTGCGGGGATCCGGGTAAAGCGTCGGGTCATCGTCGATCAGGAAGGCGTAGTCGGCGCCGGTTTGCGCCGAGGGAACGCGAAGCTTCCACCAGCCGCGGTTGTCGGACTCAGGCGAGGCCAACTGCATGGGTTGGGGGTCCTGGCCGGTGATCTGGAGACGCATCTGCTGGGCGCGGGGTGCCCATACCTTGAATTCCTGCATGCTTGAGTTTGACCTTTGGGCGCCGGTTGCGCGGGCCGGAGTTTTAGCGGCTGGTGGCTAATGGATGCTGATGAGGAGGGCTACCGGGAAGATTGCGAGGAGCGATTGGGTGTTTTGTGTGCCGGGTTGGACATGTTCCTGGGTGAGGAGGTTGATCCAGCGCCCCTGTGGAAGGCTGAGCTTGGCGTTCGGAAGGCCGCCGGTTTGCATCCAGCGTGGGACGACCGTGATGACGTTCTCGCCGCGTTGATAGGCTACGATGCGATCGGCGTCGGGCCCCGTGGGTTCGAGGGGGATGTAGGCGGCCTCGGGGCCGAACCAAATGCGGTGTTCCTGGCGGAGGTTGAGGGCCTGGTGGATGAGGTGGAGTTTGGGGAGGCCGTCGTCTATGCGGGCCATGATCTGGGAGGCGTCGAGGGAGGCGAGTTCGTCAAGAAGTTTTGAGCGGAGATCGTAGTCGACAGGACGGCGGTTGTCGGGGTCGACGAGCGATAAATCCCACAGTTCACCGCCCTGGTAGAGGTCGGGAACACCGGGGGACGTGTGCTTCAAGAGAGTCTGCGCCAGGGAGTTGACGCGGCCGGCGTAGGTGATGGAGGCGACGAAACTCTCGAGATCTTTCGTGAAAGCTTCGTCGGCCAGGAGCTTGTCCTGATATTCGTTGAGAGCGTTCTCGTACTCGGCGTTGTTGCTGGTCCAGGTGGTGCGAAGCTTGGCTTCACGCATGGCCTTCTGCATGTAGGCCTTGAGGCGGTCGGGAGTGATGGGCCAGGCGCCGATTAGAATCTGGAAGAGGAACCATTCGGTGCCGGCATCGACCTGAGCGTCACGGTAGCGGGCAGTGGTGTCATGCCATTGCTGCGCTTTGACGGCGAACTCGTCGGGAATTTCGCTGAGCACGGCGAGACGGGCACGGACATCGTCGGCGCGCTTGGTGTCATGGGTGCTCAGGGTAAGCATGGTTTGCGGGAAGGTGCGCTGAATGGTGGTGTTGTAGTTGTGGAAGTCGGCTTGGGAGAAGCCGCTGCAGGCCGGATTGCCGCCGACTTCATTCAGAGCGGCGAGCCGGTTGTAGCAGTAGAAGGCGGTGTCTTCTACGCCCTTGGCCATGACGGGCGAGGTGAACTGCTGGAAACGGTAGACGAACTCGCCTTCTTTTTCGCCGGGGAGGTCACCCTGCAGGAGTTGGCACATGAAGTCGAACAGCTGACCGTCGATGTCCACCCGGTTATTCTTGGCGCATTCGGTAGCTTTGCGAATGATCTCGCGATCCTCATCGGTGACTTCCCTGCGCTTGGGGATCACGTAGGTGCGATAGATGGCGAAGCAGGAGGCGACTTCGCGGATGGCGCGACGGATTTCAGCGCGGGTGAAATCCCGGTAGTCGCGATTTCCTTCACAGATTTCTACAAGGAGTGTGGCGAGGCGGTTGACGTCGGAGCCGAGGCCCTCCTGGGTGACGTTCAGTTTCTTGTCGTGGGCGGTGACGGGGAAGGTACAGTCATCGCCGGTGAATTCGGAATAGTGTTCTCCGAGTTTGAGCAGGCCCTCGGGGTGGACGAGAAGGCCGATGGCCTGGTTCATGAAGTCGTAGCCGCTGGTGCCTTCAATGGGCCATTCCGGACGAAGCCATTCGCCGGGCTCCAGGATCTTCTCACCGATGATCCAGGCGTCCGGAGCGGCTTTGCGGAGGCGGTCGAGGTACTCGAGGGGGTCGCGAAGGCCGTCGGGGTGATCGATGCGAAGGCCGTCCAGGACGCCCTCTTTGACCCACTTGAGGATCAGTGCGTGCGTTTCTTCAAAGACGTATTCGCGCTCCATGCGCACGCCGATGAGGGTGTTGACGTCGAAGAAGCGGCGATAGCCGAGTTGCTGGTCGGCGGTCTTCCAATAAGAGAGGCGGTAGTTCTGCTGGGACAGAAGCTCGTCGAGCGCGTCAGGGTTAGCGTTCATCTCGTCGAGTACATTGTCGATTTCGTGGCAGGTGGCGCCTTCTTCGAGACAGAGCCGGCTGAGGAGGCCGAAAAGGACGCGCTTGTCGCGGTCACGGGCGTTGAGTTTCCAGCGGTCCCACTCCTCGGCGGCAGGCAGGCGGCCGAAACTGGCGGAGAGGAAGCGAAGGGTATCGGATCCGGCACGGTCGGCAGCTTTGGAGAGAATCAGGGGCAGGGTGCAGGGCGAGAGAGGAAGTTCCTGCTCGGAGACAACGATGGTGAAGATTGGGCCGATGCGCTTGATTCTTACGCCGCCTGCGCGGAGAACGCGGCCGTACTGATCGCCAAGGATAGGGACGAGCACCTTGTCGCGGAGGCGCTCTTCGCTGGAGTTCCAATCGATGTCGAAGAACCCGGCGTAGCGGCTGTTGATACCGTTTTCGAGGACGTCCCACCAGTAACGATTCTGGCGGCCAAGGCTCATGTGGTTGGGGACGATGTCGAGGACCTGGCCGAGGCCAAGATCGCCGAGCGTCTTGCAAAAGCGTTCATGGGCTTCGGCGCCGCCGAGTTCTTCGTTCACTTTGCGGTGATCGACGACGTCATAGCCGTGGCGGCTGTGGGGGGCGGCCTGCAGGTAGGGCGAGCTGTAGGCGTGGGTTACGCCGAGCTTTTTCAGGTACGGAGCGATGGCGGAGGCCTGGTCAAAACCGAATTCTTCGTGCAGCTGCAACCGGTAGGTTGAGCCAGGGATACGCGCCATCTGCCATTGCTCCTGCGGGGAATTAGAGGGGTTGCAGGGCGCGGGAATGTGTCCTCCCATGCTGCCCGGTTCCCGGGTATAGAGTCATGGGCGGAAAGGGGGGTTGTATACCCGGCGTCAGCAGTGAGGCGCGGTGAAGGGCTCAGGCTTCCATTGGCCGGAGAGCGTGAAAGCCGCGTGAACGAGGCCGAGATGGGAGAGGGCCTGGGGAAAGTTCCCAAGCTGGCGTTTGGCTTCGGGGTCGTACTCTTCGCTGAGAAGGCCCACGTCGTTGCGAAGGGTTAGAAGGTGTTCGAAGAGCTCTTTCGCTTCATCTACTCGGCCGGCGAGATGGAGGCAGGTGACCAGCCAGAAGCTGCAGGCAATGAAGGTGCCCTCTTTCCCTTTGAGACCGTCATCGGCTTTCGCGGGATTGTAGCGCTGAACAAGGCCCTCCGGCATGAGTCCCTTCTGGATGGCGTCGATTGTGCCGAGGATCCGGGGATCGTCGGGAGGGAGGAAGCCGCCGAGGACCATGCGCAGGGTGGAAGCGTCGAGGGCATCGGAGCCGTAGCTTTGGGTGAAGGCGTTGAGGTCCTTGTTGAAGCCCTGTTCGCAGACCTCTTTGTGGATCATGTCGCGATTGATTTTCCAGCGCTCGTAGTCGCCTTTGCCGTCGAACTGCTCGTGGCTTTTGATGGCGCGATCGAGGGCGACCCAGGCCATGGCTTTCGAGTGAACGAACTGTTTGCGGCCGCCGCGGGTTTCCCAGATGCCGTCGTCGGGGTACTGCCAGATTTTGCAGAGGTGGTCGGTAAGCGCGGCCTGCAGGTCGGCGGCGGGGGTGCGGAGGTCGTCCTGGGCGTTCGGGGTGCGGCCCAGGGCGGCGGCGACCTCGCCGTAAACATCGAGTTGGAACTGCTCGGCGGCGGCGTTGCCGATGCGGACGGGCTGGGAGTGTTCGTAACCGGCGAGCCAGGCGGCGTCCCACTCGACCAGGCGGCGTTCGCCGTTGATGCCGTAGAGGGTCTGCAGTTGATCGGGGGAGCCTGCGATGGCGCGCAGGAGCCAGAGTCGCCAGGCGATGGCCTCTTCGGTGTAGCCGGCGAGCATGAGGATGAGCAGGGTAAACGCGGCGTCGCGGAGCCAGCAGTAGCGATAATCCCAATTGCGCTCCCCACCGATCTGCTCAGGCAGACCCGCGGTCGGAGCGGCGACGATGCCGCCGGTGGGGAGGTAGGTAAGCGCTTTGAGGGTGATGAGGCTGCGCTGGACTGCTTCAGCGTAGGGACCGTTGTATTTGGACTTGGCCGACCACTCGGTCCAGAAGGTCTCTGTGTTTTCGATCTCTTTGGCGACGTCGATGGGGGGCGGTTGGTCTTCGTTGGAGGCGCCGTAGGTGAGGACGAAGCAGGTTTCTTGCCCCTCAGCCAGGGTGAAATCAGCGGCTGTGGTCATGTCTTCGCCGTGGAAAGAGATCTGGTCGCCCCCGATGCACTGACTGCGGAGAACGACGAGGTTGGGGCCGGCGACAGCGCGGATTTCGTGATCCTGTGCGGTGACCCAGGGAACGGTGAGGCCATAGTCGAAACGGATGACGAACTCCAGCCGCATGGGGACGCTGCCGCGAACGGCGCGGACTTTGCGAATGACGTCGGAGTGTGCGCCGCGCGGGGGCATGACGTCGGTGAGGAGGACCTCGCCTTCGTCGGTGACGAAGGTGGTTTCGAGGATCATGGTGTGTTCACGGTAAGAACGGCGGCACTCGCGGAGATCGCCGGTGGGCCGGATGCTCCAGTAACCATTTTCTGCGGCGCCGAGGAGGCTGGCGAAGCAGGCAGGGGAGGAGAAGGTGGGCCAGCAGAGCCAGTCGATGGAACCCGCCCGGCTGACGAGAGCGGCGGATTGAAGGTCGCCGATGAGGGCGTAGTCCTCGATGCGGGCACCGTGCAGGGGTACGTCCTGCGGTTGAGCAAAGTCCTCGGGCAAAGCGGCTCCTTCGATGCGGGTTATACAGCCAACCGACAACCAGCCCCGGGTCTGCGAGCATCCCCGTTAAGGGACTTCGGCAGCGAAGGCTGACGGATGTGCTTGTTCTTAGGATACGGGTTTCGGGTTCGCTTCGATCCCGGGCGATTTTGGATTGTGCGTTAACGGGTGGAAAGGTTGATACGGGATGAAACCGAGCGAAGGCCGTCGGCGGGTCGTGATTGAAGAGGTGCAACCGCAGGTGAATGGGGGAAGGTATCCGGCGAAGAGAATCATCGGCGATCAGGTGACGGTAACCGCGGCTATTTTTTCCGATGGGCACGATCACGTGGGGGCGAGGCTGCTGTACCGGCATAGCGATGAAAAGGATTTCAAGAGTGTTCCCTTCACTGCCCTGTCGAACGACCTCTGGACTGCCCGGTTCCCGGTGGACCGGCTGGGGATGTGGTACTACACGCTGGAGGGGTGGGTCGATCACTTCGATACGTGGGTGAGTGATCTGGCGAAGCGGCTGGCGGCGCAACCTGACCCGAAGGAGCCGACACAGCAGATTGTCTCGCCGCAGGAGATTCCGCTGCAGTTGGAGATCGGGGCGCGGCTGGTGGAGGAGGCGCAGAGCCGGGCCAAGGATGGGGCAGCGACGAATTTGAAGGAGGCCGCGGCGGGCCTGCGCGCGTTGGCTGCGAAGAAGTCAGAGCGGTATGAAGATCCGTTGACGCCGGACCTGGTGGAGTTGGTGGCGCGGTACCCGGACCTGCGGTTTGCGACGCAGTATGAGTCGGATGTGCCGGTGTGGGTGGATCGCGAGCGGGCTCGGTTTTCGGCATGGTATGAGCTGTTTCCACGTTCGGCGGGCAAGAGTGCGGAGGAGCATGGGACGTTTCAGGATGTGATCCGGCAGCTGCCGGCGATTGCGGCGATGGGATTTGATGTGTTGTATATGCCCCCAATTCACCCCATCGGGGTGCAATACCGCAAAGGCAAGAACAACAGTGTGACGGCCGAGCCCGGGGAGGTCGGTAGCCCGTGGGCGATCGGTGGGGCCGAGGGGGGACACACAGCGCTGCACCCGGAATTGGGAAGCTTTGCGGACTTTGACGCTCTGGTGGAAGCGGCGAAGGTGAATGGCATGGAATTGGCGCTGGATATCGCTTTTCAGTGCTCGCCGGATCATCCGTGGGTGAAGGAGCATCCCGATTGGTTCAAGGCGCGGCCCGACGGGACGATCCAGTATGCGGAGAACCCGCCGAAGAAGTATCAGGATATCTATCCAATCAACTTTGAGTCTGGGGATTGGCGGGGGCTCTGGGATGCCTTGCTGGGCGTGTTTACGTTCTGGATTGAGCGCGGGGCGCAAGTTTTCCGCGTGGACAATCCGCATACCAAGGCGCTGCCGTTCTGGGAATGGTGCATCGAGGCGATTCATACAAACACGCCGGAGGTTCTGTTCCTGGCGGAGGCGTTTACGCGGCCGCACGTGATGTATTCGCTGGCGAAAGGTGGGTATTCGCAGGGGTATACGTATTTCACATGGCGCCAGACCAAAAAGGAGCTGCAGGATTACTTTGAGGAGATCTGCAATCCGCCTGTGAGGGACTTTTTCCGTCCGAATGTGTGGCCGAACACGCCGGATATTCTGCATGAGCAGCTGCAGGTAACGGACCCGGCTGCGCGGCGGTCGGTGTTTATGCAGCGGGCGATCCTGGCGGCGACGTTGAGCGCCAACTGGGGGATTTATGGGCCGGCATATGAGCTGTGCGAGGGGCGGGCGGCAAAGCCCCCGGCGGGCAAGAAAGGGTCGGAGGAGTATCTGGATAGTGAGAAATACCAGATCCGGGCATGGGACCGAGCCGATCCAATCTCGATTGCACCTTTGCTGACGCAGTTGAATACGATCCGGCGGGAGAACGTGGCCCTGCAACGGAACGAGGGGCTGTGGTTTCACCGCACAGAGAATGACCAGATCATGTGCTACTCGAAAGCGAGTGAGGATGGTTCGAATACGGTCGTCGTGGTGGTGAATCTGGATACTACCGGGGAGCAGACGGCGTGGATGCAGTTGCGTCTGGATCACCTCGGGGTGCCGTGGGGGGCGGAGTTTGAGGTGGAGGACTTAATGACGGGCAGGCGGTTTACGTGGAAGGAGTGGTGCTACGTGGCTTTGCGGCCGGAGACGCCGGCGCATGTGTTGCGGGTGGTACCTGTGAGTCCGGTTGTCTCGGCTCCGGTGAGTCAGCCTTAAGCTCCGGAGAAGCATTACATTCCAAGCTGAGGCGCATTCCTTCCCGAGCCTTTACGCGTCCCTACTCTCATGCGCTCGATCCGCGGCGCCGGTCGCCACCCGACGGTTCAGGGCTGAGAGAGCTTCACGCATGGATCTCCCGAGGAGGGTGTAGGTGCCTGGTTGTGGTCCCGGGGATCAAACACCGTGGGGCATCGGTGCATCGTAGGAGGGACGAGGACGTGATTTGTCAGTGAAGAAACCCGCCAGTACCACCGACCCCCTTTGGTATAAAGACGCGATCATCTACGAACTGCACGTCCGGGCGTTTGCCGACTCGAATGCGGATGGAATTGGGGATTTTCAGGGGCTGATTTCGAAGCTGGATTATCTGCAGGACCTGGGTGTCACGTGCCTCTGGTTGCTTCCGTTTTTCCCATCGCCTTTGAAGGACGACGGGTATGACATCGCAAACTATCTGGATGTAAACCCGAGCTACGGGACCATCGACGATTTCCGGGAGTTTCTGGACGCGGCGCATGCGCGCGACATGCAGGTGATGATCGAGCTGGTTATCAATCACACCTCCGATCAGCATCCGTGGTTTCAGTCAGCCCGCAACTCGCCGAAGGGCTCGCCGGAGCGCGCGATGTACGTGTGGAGTGATACGGACAAGTTGTATGACGGTGTCCGGATCATCTTTACCGATACGGAGAAGTCGAACTGGACGTGGGATGACGTCGCGGGGCAGTACTACTGGCATCGATTTTTCTCGCACCAGCCCGACCTGAACTTTGACAACCCGCGGGTGATGCACGAGGTGCTGGAGGCCATGCGCTTTTGGCTGAACATGGGGGTGGATGGCCTGCGGCTGGATGCGATTCCCTACCTGGTGGAGCGGGATGGTACGAGCTGCGAGAATGTGCCGGAGACGCACGTCAAGATCAAGGAAGTCCGGCGGGTTATCGACCAGGAGTACGAGAACCGTTTGATTCTGGCCGAGGCGAATATGTGGCCGGCGGACGTGCGGCCCTACTTTGGCGATGACGACGAGTGCCACATGGCATTCCATTTTCCGCTGATGCCGCGGATCTATATGGCGGTGCGGCAGGAGGACCGGCTGCCCATTACGGACATCATGGCGCAGACGCCGGATATTCCGCCAAATTGCCAGTGGGGATTGTTTCTGCGCAACCACGACGAGCTGACGCTGGAGATGGTGACGGATGAAGAGCGGGACTACATGTACATGGCCTACTCGGCAGACCCACGCATGCGGATCAATGTGGGTATTCGCCGGCGTTTGGCTCCGTTGCTGGATAATAACCGGCGGCGGATTGAGTTGCTGAATTCGCTGCTGTTCAGCTTTCCTGGGACGCCGATCATGTACTACGGCGACGAGATCGGGATGGGGGACAACATCTACCTGGGCGACCGCAACGGGGTGCGGACGCCGATGCAGTGGAACTCGGACCGGAATGCGGGGTTTTCAAAGGCCGTACCGGCGAAGCTGTATTTTCCGGTGATCATGGACCCCGTGTGGGGCTACCAGGCGATCAATGTGGAGGCGCAGCAAGGCGATCCCTCGAGCCTGCTGCACTGGTCACGGAACATGATCGCGTTGCGGAAGCTGTTTCGCGTTTTTGGGCGCGGAACGCTGGAGTTTTTGCACCCGTCGAACCGGAAGATCCTGGCGTATATCCGCAGCTATGAATTTGAGGATGGGCACTGCGAGACGGTGCTTTGCGCGGCCAACCTCTCGCGCTTCGCACAGCCTGTGCAGTTGGATCTGGGCAAGTACGTGGGGCGGCAGCCGGTGGAGATGCTGGGGTATGTGCAGTTCCCCGTTGTGGACAAGACGCCCTATGCGCTGACGCTGGCGCCCTACAGCTTTCTTTGGCTGGAGCTCCAGGATGCCGCGCCGGTGCCGGAAACGCCCGTCGTAGAGCAGCAGGCCGAAGTGCCGGCCGAGAGAGTGGGACAGGCGGTCATGCCGGCCAACAGTTTGGGCGCGCTGCTGGATGAGTCCAGTGAGGCGTTGCTGGAGCAGGTGCTGCCAGGGTACATCGCGCAGCGGCGATGGTTTGGCGGGAAGTCGCGTACGATCCGCTCCACGCAGCTTGGGTCAGTTTCGGCGATCCCGCACACGAGGGGAGCGCTGGCGACGGTAAGCATTCTGTATGAGGACGGGAGCTCGGATCTGTACCAGTTGCCGATGGCGCTGGCTGCCGACGGAGAGGCGGAGGCAATCAAGGAGAAGAGTCCGGGCGCGGTGATTGCAACCTTGAACCGTGAGGATGGGCCGGTGATGTTGTTTGACGCGACGGCGAGTGGAGAGTTCCGCGGGGCGCTGTTGAGCCTGATTGTGCGTGGGGCTGAGGTGGCCCTGGAGTTGGGCTCGTCGCAGGCCTCGTTTGCGGCGACGAAGGCGAAGACGCTGGATGGGCGGGAGTTGCTGGATCTGCCGTCGCGGGTGGGATCGGCGGAGCAGTCGAATACGTCGATTCTGTTCGGGGATCAGGCGATCATGAAGCTGTTCCGGCGGCTGCAAATGGGGGAAAACCCGGATGTGGAGATCTCCCGCTTCCTCACCGAGGTGGCGCAGTACGGAAACATTCCGGCTTACCTGGGTGATCTGCACCGAACCGATGACGGAACGACGCTGGCGTTCTTGCAGGTGTTTGCTCCGAACGAGGGCGATGGGTGGGAGTGGACCCTGGAGGAACTGTCGCGGTATTTCGAGTCAGTGGCGAACTGTCCTGTGCCTTCGAGCGTTGGGAAACCGGCGCAACTTGGTGACATCGACGAGATCCCTGCCGAGGCACGAGAGCATGCGGGGCTCTACCTGGAGGCCGCGCAGTTATTGGGGCGGCGTACGGGTGAACTGCATGTGGCGTTAGCGACGCCCACAGAGAACCAGGCATTTGCGGCGGAGAGCTACACGGACAACGAACTTGCGCAGGAGCGTGAGCGCATTCTGGCGCAGGCACGGGCGGCACTAGGAACGCTCCGTACCGGAATGGAGAAGGTGCCGTCGGAGACGCGGGATGAGGCTTCGCGGTTGCTGGCGATGGGTGGGTCCCTGGAGACGTTACTGGCGGGACTGGAGGGCGATCCTTCGAAGTTTGGGCAGCGCATTCGGATCCACGGCGACTATCACCTGGGGCAGACGTTGCGGTCGCGATCAGATTTTTTGCTGGTGGATTTTGAGGGAGAGCCGGCGCGGTCGTTAGAAGACCGGCGCAAGAAGCAGTCGCCTTTGCGGGATGTAGCGGGCATGTTGCGGAGCTTCAGTTATGCAGCGCAATCGGGGTTGCAACGGGCTACGCAGCGTCGGCCGGATAGCTTGGACGCGATGCGGCCGTGGGCGACGCTCTGGGAGAATGCGAGTTCGGCGGCGTTCCTGGGAGGGTATGCTGAAGCGGTGAAGGCCAGGCCGGAGTTGATGCCACAGCCGCAGGAGGCGAAGATTTTGCTCGCTTCGTTGCTGCTGGAGAAGGCATTTTACGAGCTGTTGTATGAGTTGAATAACCGGCCGACATGGCTGTCGATTCCCCTGCGCGGGTTGTTGGCGCTGCTCGGAACGGCATCTGACGAAACGGGAGCTGCTTGATGTCGACTGTTCCGACCGTTGAACCACTGTCCCCGGAAGCGCCTGCGGCCCGAGGCGCGCAGGCAAGTCTTGCGGTGTGTTTGCCTTCGATGCCGTCCGAGGAGTTGGGCGGGATGGTGCGGCGGCTGCATGAGGTGCTGCCCCATGAGCCCTTGCTGATTGTTTCGCCGGACCAGGGGGAAGAGCAGGCAATCGCGGACAGCAACTCAGTGATGACTTCCTATCCCCTGCAGAGGACGGATAGCGAGTGGGTATTGAATGCGGCTGACTATGCGGCTGCTGCGCGTGTTGTAGAGCAGCGTGGTCTGCGTGGGGTCCTGCTGCTCGGAAGCGATGCGGGCTCGCTGCAAAGCGATGCTGTGGTGGGACTGCGGCGGGCGCTGGAGGGAAATGCCGACCTTGTGGTGCCGAGGTACCGGACGGGGCCGCAGGAAGGTTTGGTGAATGCGTCGTTGCTGTATCCGCTGACCCGGGCGCTGTTTGGGGTGGATGTGCGGTTTCCCCTACCGCTCGATGCGGCCCTCTCCGGGCGTATGCTGCAACGGCTGGCGAATGTGGCCATGCGATCCGGGATGCCGATGGAAGATGGGCTGGTTTGGCCCGTGGCGGAGGCCTCAATCGCCGGGTACACGGTGCGGCAGACTGAGGGTGGGGAAAGGGCTTTACCGCGGCCGCATGAGGCGGATTTGAATGTGCTGTTCCCGGCGGTCACATCGTCGTTATTCGCGGATATCGAGATGAAGGCGACGTTCTGGCAGCGGGCAAGGACGTTGCCGGCGGCGCGGCAGTTTTCGGCCGCCTCCGCTAGCCTGCCTGCGGAGAGTGCCGACGAGATCCGGTCGCTGGTGGATGGGTTCCGGCTGGCGTTTTCAAATTTGCGGGAGATCTGGTCACTGGTGTTGCCGCCGCAATCTTTGCTGGCGCTGAAAAAGCTGTCACTGAGCGCGCCGGAGAACTTTTCCTTCCCACCGAGCCTTTGGGCACGGGTGGTGTATGACTTTGCGCTGGCCTTCCATCTACGGACGCTGAACCGGGGGCATTTGCTCGGTGCGCTTACGCCGCTGTACCTGGCGTGGGTGGCAAGTGAGCTGCGCGATGGCGGAAGCGACGCGTTTCTGGAAGGGACAGCCTCTGCTTTTGAGCAGGAGAAGCCGTATCTGGTGTCGCGCTGGCGTTGGCCGGACCGGTTCAATCCTTAAAGTCCAGAGTTTTGGGGTAGCGCGTGCTCTCAGGGCGGCGCGGAAAGGAAGATGATGGGTTTACAGATTGAATCCGCTCTCCGGCAGTCTACGCACCGTGTGATTGATGTGCTGGCTGCGTTTTTGCCGGGTGTTCTTGTGTTTCTTTTGTCGATCATTGTGCTGACGCTGTTGGGGTGGCTGGTCGCGGTGGTTTGCCGCAAGATCCTCGCCGGATTGCGGTTCGACGAGCGGGTCTCGGCGTTTCGGCTGCCGGGCGCGGTGACGACGCTGGGGGACTGGTCGCCGGCACACTCACCCTCCGCTCTGGTGTCGCGGACGCTGTTGTGGTTGTTCATCATTGTGGGCGTGGCCGTGGGCATTACGGCTTTCGACGCAGCCTACTCCGCGAATGCACAGGTGGAGATGTTCGTGCTCCCGTACCTGACGCATCTGGTAGGGGCGGTGCTGCTGTTGTTCGCCGGCGGGTTGGCGGCGCGGTTTCTTTCGCGCTCAGTGCTGATCGGCGCGGTAAATGCGCAATTGCAATACGCGCGGGTGCTCTCGCTGGGCGTGAAATGGCTGGTACTGGTGTTAACGGCGGCGATGGCGCTGGATCATTTGCGCATCGGCGGCACGATTGTTGAGCTGGCCTTTGGAATTCTGTTTGGCGGAATTGTGTTTGCGCTTTCGCTGGCGGTAGGGCTTGGATCGCGGGATCTGGTGACACGCTCGATTGAGCGAATCGAACGGCCTACGGTGGTGCCTTCACCGGAAGCTGTGCGGGTTGCGAGCGAGATCGGCGAGGCGCCGCGCCCTAAGCTGAGGCACTTCTAAAGAGGAGATTCGGCCGTTGGGGCGGTGACGCGCGGCTTGGCTTCGGGTATGCTCTTCCGAAACCCAGAGAGAGAAGGCGCGTCCCGCAGATGGCTGAGCTGAGAGCACCGGTGGTGGGGACTTCACCGCTCCGCAAGGAGGGACGGGCGAAGGTGCTGGGTTCTGCGGCGTATGTGGACGATCTGGCTCTGCCGGGGATGTGGCATGGGGCGACGGTGCGGTCGCCGGTGGCGCGGGGGCGCATCCGGGCGGTCCACTTCAGCCCGGAGGTGCCCTGGGACGAGTATGCCGTGGTGCGGGCGAGCGATATCCCCGGGGAGAATGCGATCGTTCATTTGATCAAGGATCATCCGTGCCTGGCGGCGGAGCTTGTGAACCATACCGAGGAACCGGTGCTGCTGATTGCGCACCCGGAGAAGGGTGCGTTGTTGCGCGCCGTGGCTGGGGTGCGAGTGGAGGTCGACGAGCTGCCGGGGGTGTTCACGATTGAGGAGAGTGAAGCGGCGGTTGCGGGGAACAACGTGGACCGGGTGATCTGGGATGGAGCGGACTGGGGCGCGACGGCGAATTGTTTCAAGACGTACACGATGTATTCCGGAGACGCCGAGGCTACCGAAGATGGGCTGGCGGAAGCCTTTGAGCGGGCTGATCTTATTGTGGAGGGTGAGTACACGACGGGGGCGCAGGAGCAGCTGTACATCGAGCCGAATGGGGTCATCGCGGAGTGTTTTCGCGATGAGGCGGGCGCGGTGGAGAGCGTTTGCGTGCGGGGGTCGATGCAATGTCCGTTCTATCTGGTTCATGCGCTGACAGTGGTGTTCGGTTTGCCTGCGGAAAAATGCCGGGTGATCCAGACGGAGACGGGTGGAGCGTTTGGGGGCAAGGAGGACTTCCCTTCCGTGATCGGGTCGCATGCGGCGTTGCTGGCAATGCAGTGCGGCCATCCGGTGAAGATGGTCTATGACCGTGCCGAGGACATGGCGGCGACGACGAAGCGGCATCCTTCGCGGACGCGGCACCGGACGGCGGTGAGTAAGGACGGCAAACTGCTGGGCGGGACGATTGACTTTGCGATCGACGGCGGGGCGTACGCGACGTTGTCGCCGGTGGTGCTGTCGCGGGGGACGATCCATGCGCCGGGGCCGTATAAGTGGCCGTTTCTGCGGGTGCGATCCAAGGCGATGGCGACGAACATAGCGCCGCACGGGGCGTTTCGGGGGTTTGGGGCACCGCAATCGTTGTTTGCGCTGGAGCGGCATATGGACCGGGTGGCGCGGGTGGTGGGGTTGAGCCCGGAGGAGCTGCGGTGGCGGAACTTTCTGACTACGGGCGACCGGACGGTTACAGGGCAGTTGCTGGAGTCGCCGGTGGACATGCAGGGATTGCTGACGCGGGCACTCGAGGAGCACAGCTACCACGACAAGCTGACGCGCTTTGCGGAGCAGAATCGCAGCTCGGCGGTAAAGCGGGGCGTGGGGTTTGCTTGCTTCATGCATGGGGCTGGGTTTACGGGGTCGGGGGAGCGGCGGCTGAACTCGGAGGTGAAGCTGGCGGTGGATGCAGAGACGTTGCGGCCGGAGCTGCTGGTGTCGTCGGCGGAGTTTGGACAGGGGACGAACACGATCCTTTGCCAGGTGGCGGCGGACGCGTTGGGGCTGCCCTATGAGGACGTGGGGATCGATCTGCCGGATACGGCGCGGGTGCCGAACTCGGGGCCGACAGTGGCGAGCCGGACGGCAATGATCGTGGGCAAGCTGGTAGAGCGGGCGGCGGAGAAGATGCTCGGGACATTGCGAGGGTATGCAGGGTTACCGGAGGGGCATACGGCGGAGCAGTTTCGGGACGCGGCGGGGCGCTTCCTCCGCGAGCATGGAACGTTGCAAGCGTGTGTGCGGTATGAGCCGGTGAAGCCGGTGGTGTGGGATGACGAGCTGTATCGGGGTGATGCCTATCCGGACTTTGCGTGGGCGGTGTATGTGGCTGAGGTGGCGGTGGATATGAATACCTACGCAGCTACGGTAACGCGGTTCGATGCGCTGCAGGAGGTCGGGAAAATACTCCATCCGGTGCTGGCGAAGGGGCAGATTGAGGGTGGGGTGGCGCAGGGGATCGGGTACGCGCTGTATGAGCGGTGTGAGTACCGCGAAGGACGGTTGATGAACAACCAGATGACGAACTACATTATGCCGACCAGTGCGGATTTGCCGGAGATCCACGTGCACTTTGCGGAGGTGCCGAGTGTGCATGGGCCGGGTGGGGCGAAGGGCATTGGCGAGCTGCCGATGGATGGCCCGGCGCCGGCGATTTTGAATGCGATTGAGAATGCGACGGGGATTTCGTTTCACGCTGTGCCGTTGCTGCCGGAGGATCTGTTCGAGCGGTTCACGAGCTTTACGAAGCCGGGGCTTGGGGGCACGGAGGAGCTTGCGCCTGAGGTGGACCCGGATACCAGGACGGAGGTGCCGGCTTGAATGCCGTGTCGATTGCTTTCAATGTGAATGGGGCTCCGGTGAGTGTGCGGGTGGAGCCAATGAAGCGGTTGCTGGATGTATTACGCGAAGATCTGCAACTGACGGGAACCAAGGAAGGTTGCGGCGAGGGCGAGTGTGGGGCCTGCGCGGTGCTTGTGAATGGGAGGTTGGTGAACTCGTGCCTGGTGCCTGCGTTGCAGGTAGAGGGTGCGCGGGTCGGGACGATTGAGGGCGTCGGAGAAACGGCGCATTTGCACCCGATTCAGCAGTGTTTTCTGGAGTGCGGCGGGGCGCAGTGCGGGATTTGTACGCCGGGGATGATTCTGGCAACGAAGCATTTGCTGGAGAAGCATCCGAAGCCGTCGCGGGAGGAGATTGCGGAGGGGTTGGCGGGGAATCTTTGCCGGTGTACCGGGTATATGCGGATCTTCGAGGCGGTGGAGGCTGCGAGCTTGCAGCTTTCGCGTGATTTGGAAGTGCATGCGGTCTGAGGCGGCGCTGTTCGGGCTAACGCGAGCGGCGTCGCTGGAGGCTGTGCTGGCATTGCTGGCGGAGGAGCCTGGGCGGCATGTGCCGATGGCGGGTGGGACGGAGTTGATGGTCGCGTTCAACACCGGACGTCTGGCGGCGCGGTCGTTGGTGTCGATCCAGCACCTGGAGGCGCTGCATTTCATTCGGATTGAAGCTGAGACAGTACATATTGGGGCGGGAACGACGTTCTCGGAGATTCGGCAGCATGCGGAGCTTGCGCGGGAGTGGCCGCTGCTGGCGGAGGCGGCTTCGTGGACGGGGTCGGTGGCGAACCAGAACCGGGGGACGATTGGGGGAAATCTCTGCAACGCCTCTCCTGCTGCGGACACGCCCCCGGCGCTGCTGGCGTATGACGCTGAAGTAACGTTGGTGAGTTCGGCGGGGAAGCGGACGGTGCCCTACCGAGAATTTCATTTGGGCTACAAGCGGACGGCGTTGCGGGCCGATGAGCTGCTGCATAGCGTGTTGGTGAAGCGGGTGCCAACGGGCGTGCGACAGTACATTCGCAAGGTGGGGACGCGTAAAGCGCAGGCGATTTCGAAGACGGCATTGGCAGGGGTGGCTGAGGTGGTGGATGGGCGGGTGCGGGAGGTGCGTTTGGGGGCGGCTTCCCTGGCAGACCGTCCTTTGCGGCTGGTGGGGACGGAAGAAGCTTTGCGGGGGGCTTCTCTGGGCGGAGCGGCATTGGACGAGACAGTGAAACGGGCGCGGGCAGCGGTGTTTGCGGAGGCTCGGCCGATTGACGATATTCGGTCAACGGCGCGGTACCGGGTGCATGTGGCGGCGAATCTGGTGGAGGAGTTTGTGCGGGGATTGGTCGGGTGAGGTGGCTTACGGCACTCAGGCAGAGCAGGTTCGCTGCGGGAGGGAAATAAGGAAGGCAGGCTCGGTTAGTGAGAACCTGAGGTGAGTTGCTGCTGAGCGCGACGGAGATCTTCTTCGGTGTCTATGTCGAGTGCCAGCGCGTCGTTGGGGATCGAAACGGCGTTCTGGAGAAGGGTGCGGGCTCCGGCGTCGCCCGTTAGTCTCAGGAGCTCGGGGAAGATCGCCGCGGGAAAGTAGGCAGGGACGCCTGTGCGGTTGGCGTAGTGGGAGCCTGTGATGCGGTTGCGGTCGGCGCAGAGGGCGCGGAGGTGATCGGGTCGTAGATCGGGTTGGTCGCAGGCCATGAGGATGGCTCCCGTGACGGCATGTTGCTCAAGCCTGTGGATGCCGGCGACGACGGAGGTAGACATGCCTTCCTCCGCTTTGGGATTGAGCAGGACGATCACGTTGCAGGGCGCGAGGAGGTCGGTCCAGGAAGGCTCATTCACCACGGCGATGATGGGGTGAAGTTCGGCTGCCTGCGCAGTGCGAATGGCCCGTTCCAGGAGCGAAGTGCCTTCGAAGACGACGGATTGTTTGGGCCGGCCAAGACGGCGGGAGAAGCCGGCAGCAAGAATAACGGCGGCGGTGCTTACAGGGCGCATTGGGCCTGCAGGTAGCGCGAGGCGCCGCCCTGGGCGATCTGGTGCGCGATGGTTTCGGGCGTTATGCGGCGGGAATGACCGAGTTTGCTGTGGAGACAGCCTTGGATTTCGGAGATGGCGCTGAGAGCAACGGCTTCAGCGCCGTCACCGCCAAGGTCGAGACCCACGGGGGAGAAGACGCGCTCGCACGCGCGCACCAGGGGCCAGTTTAAGGCCTGGGCGGCTTCGGCGAGGAGCAACGCGCTGCGATGACGGGAGCCGAGAAGGCCGATGTAGCGGGGTTGGCAGGGCAGGATCTGCTCGAGCCAGGAGCGGTCCTGCTCGTAGCTGTGGGTCATGAGGATGACGGCGTCAGCCGGGGTGGGTTGCAGGGTCATGAGCCGGTTGGTGGCGACGACGCTGCGGGCGGAGGGAAATCGCTCAGGGCGCGCCCATTGGGGGCGGCCGTCGAGAACGTGGACGGTCCAGCCGAGCAGGGTGGCGATGCGGACCATCGGCTGGGCGTCGTCACCCGCGCCGAAAAGAAGAAGGCGTTGTGGAGGGTACAGGTTCTCGATGAACGCTTCGGCTGGACGTGGGAAGGTGCTCCGGCTGCCAAAGAGGAGATGGTTTTGCCCGTCACGGACTTCACGGGTAAGGGATTGATTGCTCTCGGGAGCCCAGGTGGTGATGGTGCGGGACTCGCCCTCCAGGGAGGCGGCCAGGGCCTCCAGCATGGCGGTGAACTCGGGGGTATCGGGGGGCTCGAGGAGCACGTCGACGGTGCCGCCGCAACCCAGGCCGTAGGGGATATCAGCGGTGTCATCGAAAAGGGTGGAGTACCGCTGGACGACGGCGCCATTCCGAACGAGCCAGAGAGCTTTGCGGACGATTTCCGCTTCGAGGCAGCCCCCGGAGACCGAGCCTACATAGGCGCCGTCCGCGGCAACGGCGATGCGGGCGCCAACGCGGCGGTAGCTGGAGCCCTCGACGCGGATGAGGGTGGCCAGGGCGAGAATATCGCCTCGCTGCCACCATTCTACGATTTGACGGCGTTCGATCACGGCTAGAGCTTTCCTGAAGGAATGGATGCTGCGACGGGGGCTGTTGCTGCATGGCTTGGGGTCGTACACCGGATGGGGAAAGAATCAAGAGGGCGCGTATGGCACAAAGGTGGGCTTGTGCCACGCCATAGAGGGCTGCTTCAGTGTAGAGAAGCCGGTGCGGCTCCAAATGGAGAAAGTCCAACCGGCACAGGATGCCAACCTTCAGGGGTACCACCCGGGAGAGCCTGCAATACGCTGCGATGCCTGAAGCAAGACTGCCGAATTTCCCCTTGGTTTGCGAATGTTTGGATTGAGGAGCCTTGTCCGCATGCATCTCCGTCGCTGTTCGGCTGCAGTTTTGCCGGTTACATTTGCCGCTGTAAGTTGGCTTTTGCCGGCCGCTGCCATGGGCCAGGCTAGCGGCGGGGGGACGGAGCATCCGGACTCGCGTCTGGAGATCTATGGCGGAGATGGGCTGTTTCATCCCGTCAATAGCGGGATCTATGGGTTTCAGTACCAGGATGTTTTGAACCCAAACGCGACGGTGAGCCTGAGCGGGTATTTGACCCGGTATGCCGGGCTACAGATCGAGGGAGGGTACTTCTCCGGGAACAGCGAGCATCGGGCATATTTTCCGAACTGCACGGGCAGTGAATGCGATCAGCTCATGTATACCGCGCAGGCTGGACCGGTGTTTCGGCTGCCACTCGGTTCGTGGGTGCCGTTTGTGCATTTTCTTGGCGGAGGTTCGCGCTATAACGGGCCGGTGACCCAGCCGCTGAAGTGGGGATGGGGCGTGACGGGCGGCGCGGGCGTGGATTATGTGCTCCCGATCTTCAACAACCACCTGGCGGTGCGGCCGATTCAGGCGGATTTTCAGTACTCCCAGGATGTCTACGGGCCGCTGGTCTTGCCGGCGGGCGTTTCGGGCGGCTTTGGTGAAGTGGATGCGTTCAAGCTTTCCGCCGGGCTGGTGCTGCGGTTCGGCGATTACAAGCCACCGCTGCCGGTCGAGTTGGGGTGCTCGGCGCAGCCCACGCTCGTGCATCCGGGCGAGCCACTGCTGGTGACCGGGAGCACGCTGAATCTGCAGCCAAACGTAAAGCCGGTGTGGCACTGGGAGACGAGCGGCGGCACGGCAAAGCCGGACGAAGGCAATGTGGCGATCGACACGACGGGGCTGACGCCGGGGGAGTATACCGTCGTGGGGCATGTCGTGGATGGCCGTCGGGCGCGCTTCCAGGCTGCCTGCTCGGCGCCCTTTGAGGTGAAGCCGTATGATCCGCCGTCGGTAACGTGCACGGCCTTGCCGGCTTCGGTGATCTCCGGGACGGATGTGCAGATCAGTACAGCGGGGGTAAGCCCGCAGAACCGAGCGTTGACGTACTCCTACGGAGCAAGTGCAGGCCTGGTGACGCCGAGCGGAAAGACCGCGAGGCTTTCGACGGCGGGATTGGGAAATACAACGATCGATGTGACGTGCGAGGTGAAGGACGACCTAGGGCAGAAGGCAAAGTTTGCGACACAGGTAACCGTGACGAAGCCGGAGGAGCCGGTGATTCCGCAGACGGCGGAACTGTGCTCACTGGGCTTTGACCGCGACAAGCGCCGGCCGGTGCGGGTGGACAACGAGGCCAAGGGCTGCCTGGATGACATCGCGCTGACGATGACGCAGCAAACCGATGCGCGGCTGGTGATGATCGGCGACGCTTCCGCGGATGAGACCCCACAGGCGGCAGCGCAGCGCGTGCTGAATGCGCGGCAGTACCTGACGGATGAAAAAGGCATTGATCGTGCGCGGATTCAGGTGCGCGTGGGCGGGACGCCAACGCGGCGGGTTCGGGATGTGCTGGTGCCTTCGGGGGCGAGCTACAGTGAGCCTTCGGCGCGGGCATTCGATGAGCGGATGATTTCCCGCAAGGGCGAGGCGTATGGCACACGCAGATTGCGGCATCCTCATGTGGCGCAGCCGGCGACGGCGCAACCCTCGCTGGCTTACCCTGCCGGGCAGTCCCCTGCCCCCGAGGGTAAGCCTGAGTGAGGGGTGCGGGTGGGCGGCGGGACGGCGCCCTGGATGGCTTTTCTGCTAGACTCATGGAGTCGGCAGAAGCGGGCGTGCCTGTTGGTTTGGGCTGCGCAAACCGCGAACCTTCCCGGGGCGCCGACCACTGAAACAAGCACAACGGTTCGGGGCGTAGCGCAGCCTGGTAGCGCACCTGCTTCGGGAGCAGGGGGTCGGAGGTTCGAATCCTCTCGCCCCGACCATCTAGCTTGTGCGAGTTTTATCATTTGACGCTCCAAACTCCGGCCTCCCGCGTGTTTTTGCCGCTCTTCCGGAAGCACGTTACTTCTTAAGAAGGTTTCGGACGATGCCCATTTTTTCAGGTGCCGATGAGATCGAGATTCGGCGCAGCCTTGCGGTGGTCGAGGCGCAGGAGATAGCTGACGAGCTGGTCTCCCAACCGGAGCGGGAATTGAGCACACCCCCACTTATGGCCCTTGAGACGCTGCGGGAGCGGGGTTTGCTGACGGCGGCGCTTCCTGCGGAGCTGGGTGGGCTGGGACTGGGTACGGAGCGGGGTGGACATCTTCCTTTACTGCGAATTCTGGCTTCCATTGGCGGGGCGGATCTGGCATTAGGGCGGATCTTCGAAGGCCATGTCAACGCTTTGATCCTGATTGCGACGTATGGCAGCGCAGAGCAACTACGCTATGCCGCGCAAGATGCATTTAGCGGCATGCTGTTTGGCGTTTGGAACACAGGCGAACCGGCACCGATGCGTGTCGTTGAGCTGGACAGCCGGATGACGCTGGAGGGGTGCAAGACGTTTGCGACTGGAGCGGCGTTTGTGCAACGGCCGATTGTGACCGCGGAGCGCAAGGGTTGGCAGATGGTGCTCCCACGCATGGAGCGCCCCGAGGTTGCGACGAAGGTGCGGCTGGACCGGGGCTCGTGGCAGCCATTGGGGATGGAGAGTTCGGAGAGTCTGGCGATCGACTTCACGGGAGCGCGGATTTCCGGGGAAGACCTGATCGGCAAACCTGGGGACTTCTATCGTGAGCCCTTGTTTCATGGCGGCGCGATTCGGTTCGCGGCTGTGCAGGCCGGGGCTATGTTGCGGTTGGCTGAAATGTTTGGCGACTGGGTGACGAACCGAGGGCGACAGGGTGATCCGTACCAGCTTGCGCGGATGGGCGAGATTGAGTTGCTGGCCCAGGGAGCTGCGCTGTGGATTGTACGGGCTGCCGAGCTTGCGGAAACCAGCATGTGGGTAGACGCCGGCGAAGACGATGCACGGCGCATGGTGCGTTACGCCAATATGACGCGGCTTGCGATTGCCCGGGGGGCTACGGCCTTGATGGCGCAGATTGTGCCTGGGATAGGCGCGCATGGGCTGCTGCGGCCGGCACGCTTTGAGCGCGTGTTGCGGGATCTGACGATGTATCTGCGCCAGCCGAATCCGGATGGGACGCTGGCGGAAGTGGGGCGCAGTTCCCTGCTCTCGGGGCGTTTGGATTATTGGGGAAGCGGCGCAGACGTGGCCTGAACCGGCAGGCCCCGGCGTTGGCTTTGCCTGCTGGGTGGGATATCGCCTATTTTCTGTCGGAGGTCGGCAATCGCTTGCGCGATGGGGGCGTGACGGTCCTCGGAGCGATCCCGCTTGTAGCTTTCTGCTATGAGAGTGTCGCAATAGATGGCGCCCAGGAAGGCAGGGCATGTGCGTTCCGTCGCGAGGGCGCGAGCGACGGTGTCCCGCCACCAGGGGGTCGGTAGATAGAGGCCGCCGGCCTCTTTGTCAGCAAAAATTCTGCGGAGCCGTCCCATAAAGTGGAAGCGGTACTCGAGAAACTCCGCGGAAGGTACCGTATGCGCGTCGTGGTTGGGGAGCTCGCTCCAGCAATGGAATTGCCTGGCAAGGCCGATTCTTGCGCGACCCTCAAGACGAGCCGAAGTGAAGACCTTCACCGCGGGTTCATGGCGCAGGGTGAGGTCCGCGCGGCGAACGCAGTCCACAAAGGCCTCGTCTTCAAGTGGCGTGACCGCGGGCATGCCGCCGGCCAGTATGTAGGCCTTGGGTGTGCACGCGAGCGAGGAGCCGAAGTGGTCCAGGTGACGCGGCCAGGGGTCACCGGGCCTGGGGTCGATACGGTCTTCGAGTTGAGCGACCAACGAGGCATAGCGGCGATCCTGCTGGTAGCAGTGGCGCAGATCAGGGGAGAGGGCATCGAGATCTTCAGGCAGCAGGTGAATCAAGCCGCCGACCACGTCGGCTCCGGTCCGGAGTGCCTGGCAATTCTGCGCGATCCAGTCCGGGGCTACAACGGTATCGGCATCGGTGGACAGAATCGCTGTGGGGGCGGATCGCACCGAAAAGAGGCGCTCGCAGGCGGCATCCATGAGCAGCTTGCGGGCGGTGCCGACGTGGGCCTGGCTGCGGGGCAGGGTGCGCTCGGCAATGTGGAGACGGATGCCGGGGTTTGCGGCTTGCCACTGCTGCGCTAGAGCGGCCGTTTCGTCCGTGCAGTTGTTGAGCAGAAGAAGAATCTCAAAGCGCTGCGGTGGAAGTGCCGTGCCATCGATCTGGAGCTGAGCGGCGAAGGCCGTGAGGCAGCGCTGGATGGTGGCGGCCTCGTTCTTTGCGGGGACGGTGACAATGGCGCGGCAATCCGGCGCGATGGGACGGGCGATTTGGAGTGAATCTGCTGCGGGGTTGTCGGACATTTCAGGAGGCGGAGTCGGCTTGAGCTAAGGCTGAAGCGGAGCTGCGAAACGTTGCGTTGGCCCAGAGGCGCTCACGGCCTTCGTAAGCGCGAGAAAACTCCGCGATCGTGCGAACCATATCGGAGTCGACCTGCGAATCGTAGCACTCGGCCATGCGGAGCTTGCGATGAATGGCGGCTGCGGGGTCACTGGCTGGGGGGGCGACGAAGACGGCTTCGAGTTCCAGATTCAGGTCGGCGGCGTGGGAAGCGTGGCGGGTCGCCTCTTCCTCACGAGCGGCGTAGGGGAGGTCTTCATAGAAAGCGATCGGGAGGGGCGAGGCGGCAAGTGTCTCCATGGCAGCCTGACGGATGATGCGGTGGTCAATGTGAGCGCCAATCGCAAGGGGAGCGAGAACGGCTATGGTCTCGGGCGTGGCGTTACGGGTCAGTTTGGCAATGGCGCCGGCGCCGCGGGCGAGAGCACGGTCACCGGGGCGGATCTCGAGGGTGGGGAGTTCACCGAGGTTGCAGTTGAGGCGCAGCGGAGCATCATGGAGGTCGAGGTCATGGAACTCGAGCCGGTCGCGCAGGAGCTTGTTCCACGCGATGTCTTCGCGGCGGCGGACGGCGGAAACAAAGGAGAGTCGGTCATTTTGGTGGAGAGACTCGGCGTCGGAGTAGGGTGCGTAGAGGCTCTGCGTGAAGAAGTTGAGGACCTGCACCTTGTGCCCGGCAGCCAGCCAGGTGTCGATGGAGAGGCCGAGGGAGAAGGCCGCGTCATCGCGGTGCGGAGAAAGGATGAGAATCTTCATGGCGGATCAGATAACAGCTTGCTGCAAGGGAAAGCGCCGCTCATCTGTGAGCGGCGCCTGAGGAGATGCACCTTAGCTTGCCAGACTCTCAGTGCTTGACGGTGCGGCATCGGCTGCGGCGCGTGGAAGAGCAGGGGTGGACGCGGTCGCGACGGGACGTTTGGATTGCAGAACAGCGGCGGTGACTTCTTCTTCGGCGATGTTGCGGTAGAGGTGCAGCGCCTGGGCGACAACCTGATCCATGTTGAAGTATTTGTAGTTCGCAAGGCGGCCGCAAAAGTAAACGCCGGGGGTGTTTTCAGCGAGTTCGCGATACATCTCGTAGAGTTTCGCGTTTTCCGGGCGCGGAATCGGGTAATAGGGATCGCCCTCGGCCTGGGGGTATTCGTACACGATGCTGGTTCGGGGATGTTCCTGGCCGGTAAGGTGTTTGAACTCAGTGACGCGTGTGTACTTGTGGTCGTTTGGGTAGTTCACGACGCCGACGGGTTGGAACTGCTCGACGTCGTGGGTTTCGTGCTCGAAGCGGAGAGAGCGGTAGGGCAGCTTGCCGAAGCGATAGTCGAAAAACTCGTCGATGGGGCCGGTGTAGACCATCTTTGCTTCGGGGTATTCGTCCATGATTTCGCGGTAGTCGGTGGAGAGCTGGACGGTGATGTTCGGGTGGGCGAGCATGCGCTCGAACATGCGGGTATAGCCTTCGAGGGGCATGACCTGGAAGGTGTCGGAGAAGTACCGATCATCCTGGTTGAGGCGAACGGGGATGCGGCCGGCTACGCTGGAGTCCAGCTCGGAGGGATCGACGCCCCACTGCTTGCGGGTGTAGTTGCGGAAGAACTTCTCGTAGAGCTCGCGGCCGACTTTGCTCACGACAATGTCTTCTGAGGTGCGGATGTCGGCACGGGGTTCGGCGCGTTCTGCAAGGAAGGCTTCCATGCCGGCAGCATCGAGATTGAGCCCGTAAAGCTGGTTGATGGTGTCGATGTTGATGGGGATCGGAACCCGTTTGCCGTCGACGGAGGCGAGCACGCGGTGTTCGTAGGGACGCCAATCGGTGAACTGCGAAAGATAGTTAAAGACCTTCTCCGATTGCGTGTGAAAGATGTGCGGGCCGTAGAGGTGTACGAGCAGGCCTTGCTCGTTATAGAAGTCGTAGGCGTTGCCTGCAATATGGTGGCGCTTGTCAATGATGAGAATGCGTTTACCCGTTGCGGCGAGGCGCTCGGCGACCACCGAACCGGCAAAGCCGGCGCCTACGACCAGGTAGTCATACGTTTCGCGCCTGGAGACCGTGGTGCGCAATTTGGCTTGCTTCACCGAGCCGGTTTGGCGGGAGTGGGCGGCAGATTTTGCGAGACGAGCCCGTTCCATCTCCGCACTCATGGCGGCCCAGGTGCTGTCCCAGGAGCTGGAGGCGAGTTTGAACCGAACGGCGCGCTTCCACCTGGGGTCCTCGTGGGTGGTAAGGGCGCGGTCTACTGCGGCAGCAAATTCGTCGGGGGTCGCGGCAATTTCGACCAGGCCGGCGTTGCCGTAATCGTGGACGACGTCGCGGATGGGTGTGGAAACCACGCGCTTGCCGGCAGCGAGGTATTCGGGGGTCTTTGTCGGCGAGATAAAGCGGGTGGACTCGTTGAGAGCAAAAGGGAGCATGGCCGCATCCCAGCCGGCCAGGTAGGACGGTAGTTCCTTGTAGGTTTTGCCGCCGAGATAATGCAGATTGGCAGCCTGGGGGAGGGATTCTTCTTCGATTTTGACCACCGGACCGAGCATGATGAAGTGGACCCCTGGACGCAGGCGGGCAGTTTCGGCAAGGAGCCCGGAGTCGAAGCGCTCATCGAGGACACCGAAGAAGCCGACGCGCGGATGCGGGATCGCGGCCTGATCGGCGGGATCAGGTTGGGGTTTTAAAGCCTGAGCGAAATGGGCGGTTTCGATGGAACTGGGAAAGGCCAGCACGTTGTGGTGCTGAGTGCGCTTGTGCTCGTAGAGCGAACGGCCACCCGTGAAGACGACGTGGGCGCGGCGGAAGAGATCACGTTCGCGCTGCAGAAGCTGGGGCGGCGCGCCGGCGAAGGCAGACAGTTCGTCCATGGCGTCGAAGACGGTGACCTCGGGCTGGAGGTGGGCGGCAAATCCCAGGGCCATGGGGGTATAGAACCAGGCGTCGAAGCGGGAGACAGCGCGCACCTTGAGGAAGTTATCCAGGAGGACTTTTTGAGCGGCCTCGGCGTCAGCATCGGCCCAGAGGAGTGGCCGGACTACAAGGACATTGGGGTAGCCGGACTCGAGAAACTCAAGACGGCCCCCGGCGGGTAGGTCGGAGGGAGCGTTGGTGCTGTCGAGGAGATAGGGTTCCTCCCAAAAATAAACATTGCGGGTGTGCGCGGCGCGGGTGAGCAGGTGTTGAGGGCGTTGCGTAACGAAATGCCACCGCAGGTGGGAAAAAACCATCAGTGCGGGATGCGAGAATTCGCCGTTCTTTGAGGACTGCAACGCCCTTGACAGGTTCAAGTCGACTCCAAACGCGCCGAAGCGCAAGCGAGCGGCCACCACGTACCGGCCAGGATGGGAAGCGTATCCGAACGAACAGGGGAAAGAGGCACACGCGACCGGGGTGCCGTTCGTCCAATTCTTTGCGATCTAGGTACTTAGAGCATTCAGGTTGGTTCCGAGTTGTCGCAGGCTGCTGTAAAGCTCGTTCATCCGCCCGCAACGCCCGGTACGCCTGTTTACTCCTGAGAACAAGGTGAGCTTTGCACCAGGAGATCGGCAGAAATCTGCGCGAACTTTGCTCAGGTTTGCTTCCTGAGTACAGGAATATGAGCTGTTCGACAGGGAAGATCCTATTTAGGATAGCAGGCGGATTGCCAGAGCGAGATCCGAAAGGAAAGCCGGTAAGACGAATTCCCTCTCTGGGCCGAGCGTTTGCACGCTCCATCCGGCAGTTTGCCCCAGTCGGGTGTCCCAGGCTTCTACGCGGTATTCCCCTGGTATCAGCGCAGGAACTCTTAGACGAACGGTCAGCGGAGCGGATCGCAGGGCAACGCGACCGCATTTCAGGAGGGTATCGCGACGCAGAAGGTAGACCAGCGCCTGGTCCTGGGTGGAGCAGCCGAAGCGGGCCAGGCGTTTGGGGCCGATCTCATGGTTGGTGTCATCGCAGACCTGGAGCCTGTCGGTGATGTTGATGCGGGAGAAACGCCCCCAGTCGAGGAGCGGGAGGAAGCGGGCCAGGCCGCGCTGTGCGACGCGCATGCCCGGGGTGAGGCTGTGGACGCGGCGGTTGGGCCAGCGCATGCCGCCGCCGGCGCCGCCCGAGGCCAGGTGCGCCCATTGCATATGACGGAAGTATTCGTCGTCGAAGAGCTCCGGGAGGGTGCGGCGGAAGTCCTTGAAAGTGTGGATGGGGCCGTGTTCGGAGTCGAAAAATGGGCGTTCGTCAGTGATTTCGGCGAGCGACTCCTTGACGATACGACCCATGCCGATGGCAGCGTCGACGGTGTTTTTGGGGTGGTCGATCGTGCCCTCCTCGTAGATGTGGATCGTAGCGAAGTCGAGCGAGGGATGCCGGAAGATGGCGTGCTCCATCTGCATGTGGGCGCGCCAGCGGAGTTCAGGGCCGAAAAGGGAGACGGTTTGCGGGTGGGCGCGGCCATGTTTGGTGGTCTCTACAGCGCGCACGTGGGTGCTGAGGTCCTCGATGAACTCGAGGAAAGGCTCGGCGCTCATATCGGCCTGGGCAGGGTGGATTTCGTTCCAGATGTCCCAGGCGAAGAGCGCGCCGGACCCGCCCCAGCGCTCGGCGGCGAAGGTCAGGCGAGCCTTGATCGCGTCGCGGGTTTCGCGGCAGAGGAGGAGCTTGGAGGGGTGCTGGAGGGTGCCGCCCTTTTTGCGGTTGTAGGGGTGATGCTTGAACTTCAGCCACATCCAGAACGTGTCGAACGGGGTGAGCAGAAGACGGATGCCGTGTTTTTCGCAAAGGGCGAACAGGTCGTCCCAGAACTGAACCAAGTTGCGCGACCACTTGCCGGGCTGAGTCTCAAAGTAGCGGTGTTGGACCTGGGCGTACTCGAGCATGAGGCGCATGACGGTGACGCCATGGTCGGCCAGGAGCTTGAGGTAGGCTTCAACGGCGGGGACGTCCTTGCGGCCGAAGAGCGGATTGAGCTCCTGCCAGCTGATCGCGTCGTTCTGTCCGATGGGATGCCAGGGTTGGCCGTCCTCGGTGCTGAAATACGGGTGGCCGGGGGTGGTGACGACCCACGGCATGGTGGCGCGGGGCAACGGGGTACGGGCGGGTGCAGAGGGCATCAGTTCAGAGGGTCGTCTTGAGTAAGTGTACGTGCGGCGACGCGGGCATCGCGGATGAGGTCAGGGACGCCTACGCCGCGGTATCCGTTGCCGAGCAAGGCAAGATTGCCGAGTGCTTGGATGCGTTCCTGAAGCTCGGCCATGCGGTCAAGGTGGCCGACTTCGTATTGCGGCAGGCTGCGCGGCCAGCGGCGAACGGTGGTGAGGGCAGGATCGGGATCCGGCAAGTGGCCGAGGATGGAGCGTAGATCGGCGAGGGCGTGGCTGGCGACTTCAACGTCCGGAAGTCCGGCAAGGTGAGCGGCGCTGTGGCTGCCGAAGAAGGCCCGGAGGATGCGGCTGCCTGCGGGAGCGCGGTTGGGGTACTTTTGATCGGCGAAGGTTGCGGCGAGAAGCTGGGGCTGGGTCCCGGCGAGTTCGGGAACGAGAAAGCCGAAGCCTGGTGGGATGGTGAAGGTGCGGGCAAGTTTAGCCGGCCAGCAGAGCGTGGCGAGAATGGCGGAGCTGGCCTGGCTGGGGATGAGCGCGGCGGCTGCGCTGTCGATCGGGGTGAGCAGGTGCCGGGCGACGTCAATGGGCGTAGCGATGAGGAGGCCGTCGTAGGGAACGAAGCCGATCGCGCAGGAGTTGGCCGCGGCGCCGGCGAAGCGGACAAGCCACTGCCCGCGGGGGGAGCGGCCTAGTGCGGTGGCACAGGTGCTGGGGTGGAGACGATCGGCGGGCAGATGGGCGAGGAGCGCTTCGGTGAGCGAGCCCATGCCATGGCGAAGGCTGGTGAAAGTCGGTTGCGGAGATTTTGGGCCGCGGGTGCGGGTCCGGCTTTGAAGCGCGGCGATCAGACTGCCGAACTCATTCTGCATTTCGACAAAGGCGGGCATGACGGCGCGGACGCTCAGGGTTTCGACGTCGCCGCCGAAGACACCGGCGAGAAGCGGGCCGGCGACTTTGCTGAGAACTTCTTCGCCAAAGTGTCGGCGGACGAAGCTGGCTACTGATTCATCGTGATCCGGGACGCTTCCGCGGAGTTCTTCGGCGCGGGTGAGTTCGGCGGCGTAGGCGTGTTTTGCGGCTTCGGAAAATAGGGAAGAGTCGTCCAGGGCACTGAGGTCTTCGGGGACCATGAGGCGCATGCGGTCAGGCGTGGGGACGAGCTGATCGTGGAGGCGGATGTAGGTGCGCCTGGCGGCTTCGTTGCAGGCAATGACCTGGTCTGCCAAGCCGAGTTCTTCAGCCAAATCGCGAGCCCAGGGTTTTTCGGTGACCCAGCCGTCAGGACCGTCTTCGAGGATGTACTCGCCATCTCGGGTTTGGAGGCGGGTGGTGGAGATTGTGCCGCCGAAACGGTTTGAGGCTTCGAACAGGTGCCAGTCGACGGGCTTGCCGGCGCGGCGATGCTTTTCGAGTTCGTAGGCGGCAGCCAGGCCGGCTATGCCGCCGCCGAGGATGGCTATGCGTTGCATCAGGCCGGAAGGAGCTCCGCAGCGGGCTCGGGTAAGGCTCCGGTGTGCACCTCGGCGGACGTGGCCCAGGTGGCCGGCGCGGGTGCGGGGTCTTCGGCGATGCGGGTGGCGAGGACGTGTTGCAGGGCGCGGATCAGGATCGGCGAGTCATTGAGACTGCCGGCGCGGGTGACGTCGAGGCCGAGTTCCCGGCCGGTATCGCGGAAGTTGATGTCGATGTCGTAGAGGATCTCGACGTGGTCGCAAAGAAAGCCGACGGGCTGCATGACGACAGCGGTGTGGCCGGCGGCGGCAAGAGCTTTGAAGGTGTCCTCGACCGACGGCCCCAGCCAGGGGGCGCCGGCGATGCCCTGGCTTTGGAAGGCGAAGACCCAGTCGGCGTCGGTCATGCCGACCGGGGCGAGGTGTTTGGCGATGGCGGTGGCGGTTCCTTTGCACTCGACGGGGTAGGGATCCCCGGCCCTGGCGGTGCCGTAGTTCTGGATGCCCTCGGCGGGGACGGGCGCGCCGGGGCGGGGGGCGGAGCCGCGGGCGGCCTCCTCGGGCGTGGTGGCGCGGATGGTCCGGCAGGGGACGGAGTGGGCGGTGAAGAGGACGGGGACGCGGCGGCGGGCTTTGGCGCAGGCTTCGGCCCAGGCGGGCCAGAGACGGTCGGCGAAGGCCTGGATGAGGAGGGGTTCGTCGGCCCAGCCGGCAAGGAAATCGTAGGTGAACGGGGTGCCGGGGGTGTCTTGCAGGGCGGCGTCCAGGGCACGGCGGTAGAGGCCGGTGGAGGTGCGGCTGTTCTGGGGTGCGAGGCAGAGGACCTGGGCGTAAGTGATGCCGTCGACCTTCATCCGGGTGACCACGTCGGCGATGTAAGGGTGCCAGTTGCGCATGCCCACGTAGACGGGTTGGCCGAGAGCTTCCGCGAGAAGGCGGCCTTGCTGGAGGGTCCATCGGGTGAGCGGTGGGCCTTCGGGCAGCGGGTCTTCGCGCAGGCCGATCTCGGCGTAGCGGTGTTGAAGTTCCTCGACCACGTGGGCGGGCATCGGGCGGCCGCCGGTGACCTTGTGCAGGTATTCGGCCATCTCGCCAAGGCGATCGGGGGTGCCGTGCGCGAGGAGGAGGACGGCGGTGCGGGGAGAGCCGGTCATAGCTGGATCTATGGTACGGCCTGCCGCATACCCCCCTCCAGGTTCTTATGTAAAGTATTCAATTTAGATACTTTACGTAAGGACCTTGAGGGTGGGATCCAAAGAATCTCCGAGGTTGCAAGCTGTTTCTATTGTAGTGACAAGGAATGTAATTGCAGGCAAAGCTGGGGCGGTCGTTCCCTGGCTGGCTTGCCGCGAAGACGACAGTAGGGAAGGCTAGGGCAGGGGTTCGGCGACGACTTCGATGTCGAGGTGGCGGGTGCTGCCTACCACATCAATCCGGCCGAGGTTCAGGGGCTTGCCGGGGATGATGACAGAGGTGCCCTCGAGTTTGGACTGGCGAACGATGGGCTCGTCGGCGAGGATGCCCTTTGGGGTTGCATCGGCAACGGAGGACTGTTCGACCACAGAGCGCAGGCGCAGGCCATTGGCGAACTGGTCGACGGTGGAGTCGAAGTTCATCCCGATGTCGAGGTAGGTGAACTGGGTCTGTTCGGCTTTCTGTTCTGTGCTGTAGCTGCCGGTAATAACGGGAATTTTGTCGCCCTGTTTGAGCTGCACGCGTTGACCGCTGACCACGACCATGCTGAAATGCTGCACACCGACGCGCTTGCCGGCGTCGGACTCGGCAACGGTGTACGTGATGCGGTACGTGCGCTTGGGCTGGTCGAGTTCCGATATGAGACGACCGGCGAGGGCGATCTCCTCGGGTGGGCCGCTGACCAGAACATCATTCGTCTCTTCGACCAGGTAGACGTGGTCATTTGCGTTCAGCACGTTCCGAAGGGCCGTGGTGATGTGGATAGCCTCCTGTGCCTGCGCGACGTTAGCGAGGTGAAAGACTTTTGTGCTTCCGGGGTTCGGGGCAGCGCTTTGCGCGAGGAGGCCGGGAGGCGCAACGGCAACGACAGCTACAAAACAAGCGACACCTCTGGATAACGGAAAGAATGGCACGTGGATCTCCTTGGGAATCAGGGTTGCGGGACTTTGTCGGAATCGGTTGGGGAGGACTTTTCCGGTTGGGGAACGGGATCTTCCGGGGTGGCGGCGGGTGGATCGAAGAAGTTGGAAAAGGCGGTTAGCTCGGCTCGCTCAATCTCCGGATCGCGAGCGAGGTCGAGCTTGGCAAGCTGCACTTTTTCGCCCTGCCGGAGCATAAGGCGGACGAGGCGCTCCTGCGCGGTAGGTGGGAGTGGAGGGGCGGGTTGGCTGGGAGCACGAAAGTCTGCGAGGGCTTGCTGGTCGAGGGCGGTCGATGCGATGGTGGATATTTCCAAAGAGGCCGCGACGTGAATTGGGCGGTTTTTGGGATCATTTGTCGCTATCGTTGGCGTGGGCGGGAGCGATCCCACCCTTACCGGCGATGGAACCGCCGGTAAGGATGGGCCACGCGGATTTGGGGCGAAGGAGGGCGCATACTCGGGTGGCGTTGAGCCCGGTAGTCCGCGGGCCTGCAACCCTGTGGATTGCGGGATCGGTCCTGTTTTTTGGACAGCGGAGTGAGGCAGGAGAGTGAAAGCGGCCAGGCTTGCGGCGAGTGCTGCGGTCGCGAAGGCGAAAGGGCGCCACTTGCGGAAGCCTGAGATCTCCCCACTTCGCTGCGCTCCGGTTGGGAGAACGCCGTGCGTAGCAACGCGAGATCGCTGGTCTAGTGCGGTGAGCAGGCGGTCGTGGAGGTCGGACTTAGGCTCAGATTTACCTAGAGCGTTGAGCGTACGGTCAATTTGCTGGTCGAGGTCGTCGATTCTGTTGGGCTTTGGTGCGTTCATCGCTTCCCTCCTTTCCTGCGGACGTCCTGTAAGCGCTCGCGGAGATGGGTGCGGGCGCGGTGGAGGAGAGCGCGGATGGCGGACTCGGATTTCTTCATGATCTGCGCGATTTCCGGGGTGGAGAGTTCTTCGAGCGCGGAGAGTAAGAGGGCCTGGCGCTCGGGTTGGGGGAGGCGGTCGATGGCATGGAGGACGCGCCGGGTTTGTTGAGCCTCATGAAAGGCCTGGTCGGCGGGGGTGCTGCGGCCGGTGAGGGTCTGAAGGAAGAGGTCGTCAGCTTGTTGGGGCTGGCTGCGGCGGCGGCGGTCGAGTGCGAGATTCCAGGTAATGCGGATGAGCCAGGGGCGGAGATCGCGGATGGCGGGCAGATCGTGCTGATGCTGGAGGACGCGAAGAAAGGTGTCCTGGACGGTGTCTTCGGCTTCGGGGCGGTTGCGAAGCAGAGCGTGGGCGACGCGGAAGAGGGTAGCGGCATAGGTTTGGACAAGCGCCGGCAGGTCCACCTGGGTTGCGGTGGCTTCGGTGAACTGCGGCAGGGGCAAACTGAGTTCCTCGAGCAAGGGGGCCTTCTATTGTGGAAGACGCAGGCGGGGGCCAGGCGCTCGGAATTATTTTGGCGCTTGGGGATGACCCGTGTTTCACTCGATTTCGCGGTTTAACGAAAAACATTCGGGAGGGCACCTCAATCAACGGGAACGCGCGCAAGATGCGCCTCATTCCACTCATTGCGGCGACGTACTTTATGGTCTCGGGCGGGCCGTATGGGCTGGAGGATGTGATTGGCAAGGCAGGCTACGGGCCGGCGCTCCTGATTCTGGCGCTGGTGCCGTTGGTGTGGAGTTTGCCGACGGGGTTGATGATCGGCGAGCTGGCGAGCGCCATCCCGGCCGAAGGTGGGTATTACGTCTGGGTTTATCGGGCGCTGGGACGCTTTTGGGGATTTCAGGAGGCGTGGCTGTCGATGGCGGCGAGCGTCTTCGATATGGCGATTTACCCCGTGACGTTTGTGCTCTACCTGAGCCGCTTTGCGCCGGCATGGACAGAAGGGTGGCGCGGGACGGCGTGGGCTCTGGCGGTGGTGCTGGCTTGCCTGCTGTGGAATCTGCGCGGGGCGAGTTCCGTGGGCGATGGGTCGGTCGTTCTGTTCGTTGTACTGCTGGCGCCTTTTGCGGTGATTACGGCGGTGGCGCTCTGGCGGTGGCATGGACATGGGGCGGGAGCGCTGGCAAATCCGGTAGAAGGGCGGGATCTGGCGGGCGCGGTGAGCGTGGCGATGTGGAATTACATGGGGTGGGATAACGCGTCGACCGTGGCGCAGGAGGTGGACGAGCCGCAACGAAACTATCCGCGGGCGATCTTTGGGGCAATTGGGTTGGTGATGCTGAGCTACCTCTTGCCGCTGCTGGCGGTGGGGCTGGCGGGGCTGGCGCCGGGGCAGTTTTCAACGGGAGCGTGGACGGATGCGGGGCAAGTGCTGCTGGGGCCGGTGCTGGCGCTGGCGGTGGTAGCCGGGGGCATGATCAACGGCGTGGGGATGTTTAACCCGCTGATGATGAGCTATGCGCGGGTGCCGTTTGCGATGGCATTGGACGCGCCCCGAGCACCGCGTTTGCTGCCTCGGGTGTTTGCACGGGAGAACGCGCGCGGGGTGCCGTGGGTGGCGCTGGTAGCGTGCGCTGTGTTGTGGGCGCTGGCGCTGCGGTTGAGCTTCGAGCGGCTAATTTCGATTGACCTGGTGCTCTATGGAGCGTCGCTGCTGCTGGAATTTGTTGCGCTGGTGGTGCTGCGGCGGCGAGAGCCGGGGTTGGCACGGCCGTTTCGGGTGCCAGGCGGCATGGGTGCGGCAGTGCTTACGGGCCTGGGGCCGGCGGGAATGATTGCGTTTGCGCTTTGGGCGGCGCGGGGTGAGCGCGTGGGGCCGTTACCCGCGCTGGTGTTTGCGGCGTTGGTCGGGGTGAGTGGGGTGGTGGTGTACCTGAGTTTGGAGGTGAGCCGGAGGAGATCGTCAAGGGACTGACAGTACGGGGCGGCCCACCCTTGCGCTGCGCGAAAGGATGGGCGAGCCATGCCGGGGCGCGCGGGGCTACTTCCCTGCCGCTACCGGCTCTTTTTCGGCCTGCCTGGCTCCAAATGCCCTTTGGGCTTTGACGACGAGCTCACGGGCGTGCGCGGCATCGCGCCAGCCGTGGACCTCGACGCGCTTCTTCTCGAGGTTTTTGTAGATGGAGAAGAAGTGGGTGATTTCCTTGAGGATGTGCGGGTAGATCTGACTGTAGTTGGCAACATCGTTGAAGCGCGGGTTGCCGGAGCCGACGCAGAGGATTTTTTCGTCACCCTGGCCCTGGTCGGTCATTTCGAGCGCGCCGATGGGGCGAACTTCCATGACGCAGCCGGTGAAACTGGGGTTGTCGACGAGCACGAGGACGTCGAGCGGATCACCGTCGTCGCCGAGGGTGGAAGGGATAAAGCCGTAGTCGCCGGGGTAGTGGACCGGCGAGTAGAGGTTGCGGTCGAGGCGGAAGACGTGCAGTTCTTTGTCGTACTCGAACTTGCTCTTGCACTCCAGGGGAATCTCGATGACCGCGTTGACCAGCTCCGGGGCGCGTGGCCCGACTGGAAGCTCCAGATAGTTCGGCATGGTATTTGGCAATTCGACTCTCGTTATGACATTAGCGGGGGCGGCAGGGGCTCAGGAACGGAACCGAAGACGCAGGGACGCTGCACTCAAGTGTAGCCGCAGACCTCTGTAACCGCTGTTTGCGTGACCTGGGCGGGTGACCAAAGCCAGGGGGTAGCAGCTGCAGTCTCCGGGGAACTTCCTGCATCCAAACGGGTTTAGGAAATATGTGGAATCGATGAATTTAAGACTGCATCACCTGCAATCTCGTACGCTCTGGTTTGTTTGCTTTGCCGGTGGCTTGCTCTTCCTGTCGCGCGTGGGGGCGCAGGCGGTGCCGACGGCGGGGAAGACCGCGGATATATCCGCTTTCGGCGGCTTCACCTATGCAAACCCGAACTATGGGCCTGACGACATCGGCGGCGGGATGTTCGGTGTGGATTTCACGCGGTACTTCCACCTGCCGATGCAGCCTTCGCTGGAGTTCCGGGCGAACTTTGTTTCGGGGAGCTATGTGCGCCAGCATACATACCTTGCAGGGCTGCGGGTGGCGGTCCCCTTCCATGGGATCAAGCCCTACGCGGACTTTCTGGTGGGACCCGGGACGATCTATTTCCCGTTCAACATTGGCTATCCGCAGGACAACTCGACGGTGTACAGCTACGGGGGCGGCATCGATGTTGGGCTGACGCGGAATTTTGCGCTGAAGCTGGACGCGCAGGGGCAGCACTGGAATACGGGAAGTTTCATTTACACGCCTGTGCTGGGGACGGTGGGGGTGGTGTATACGATTCCGTTCCGGCCGCATGTGTCGCAACGTGACTTTGGGCATTGAGGGAGTTGGGCTGCGGGCTGGATAGAAGAATGGGCGTGCGGCGGTATTCTAGACGGTGTGACTGTCCCTGCTTCCCTGTCAGCTCCCAGCCGTTTTGTTCGCGCGTGTTTGCGCCAGCCTGTTGACCGAACGCCGGTGTGGTTCTTGCGGCAGGCAGGGCGGTATATGCCGGAATATATGGCCGTGCGGAAGCACCATTCGCTGCTGGAGATCTGCCGGACGCCGGAGATCGCGGCGGAGGTGACGATTACCGCGGCGGAGCAGCTGGGGGTGGATGCGGCGATCATTTTTGCGGACCTGCTGCTGCCATTTACGCCGATGGGGCTGGATTTTGAATTTGTGAACGGCGAAGGGCCGGTGGTGCGGACGCCGGTGCGGAGTTTGGCGCAGGTCGAGGCGCTGCGGACGGATCGTGCGGCCGAGTTGGGGTATGTGGCGGAGGCGATTGGGCGGGTGGTGCAGCATTTTGCGCGGCCCCGTGCGCCGGAGGGGCCGGACAGCGATCCGGCAGGCGATCAGCTGGGGATCCTTGGGTTTATTGGGGCGCCTTTTACGTTGGCGAGCTACATGATCGAGGGCGGATCTTCGCGGAACTATGTGGAGACGAAGCGGCTGATGTATGCCTCCGTCTTGCCGGACGCGGGCTTCGTGGCAGGGCAGGATGTAAGAGGGGGGATTCCGCGCGCCGAGGCGAAAACCTGGCCTCTGCTGATGGAGAAATTACTTGCGGTGTTGACCGAGTACGCGGCGCAGCAGGTGGAGGCGGGGGCCGATGTGATTCAGATTTTTGACTCGTGGGCGGGGGCGCTCTCGCCGAGTGATTATCGCGATTATGTGCTCGGGCCCACGACGGAGCTGGTGCGACGCGTACAGGCTTTGGGTGTGCCGGTGATTCTGTTTGGGGTGGACACGGCCACGCTGTTGCCGCTGATGCGCGAGACCGGGGCGGATGTGCTTGGGCTGGACTGGCGGACGCCGCTGGATGCTGGATGGCGGGCCGTGGGGCCCAACGTTGCTGTGCAGGGAAATCTGGATCCAATTACGTTGTTTGCGCCGGATGAGGTGATCGAGGCGCGTGTGCGGGAGATCCTGGCGCAGGCCAATGGGCGGCCAGGGCACATTTTCAATTTGGGCCACGGGATTGTGCCGGGGACACCGGTGGAGGCTGTGCTGCGGGTCACTGCATTGGTGAAACAGTACGGTCGGGGAACGCGGGGTGCTTGGGCGCAGGGGGAAGCGGTGAGCGATTGGGCTGTGCGCGCCTGATCCCTGGCGGCTCGGTCCGACCGGCATGGCGGATGCTGTAGGTGGTTAGGGCGGGGCTGATGCCCTGCCCTTCTGTTTGTCTGGACAACCGCGCAGTCCGGCTTACTGTCCGGCGTGGAGGCCAAGGGCGTCTACAAGGAGTGGATCCGGCGTGGTCTTCCCATTCGCTTTGGTGACCAGGCCAAAGTTGTCCTGGTAGTCCCACATGTTCCAGCCGATGTTGTACTTTTCGAGCGTCACGCGCATGTCATGCAGCCAGGCCGAGCGGGCTTTGGGGTCGGCATAGGGACGGTGGACGCCGAACTCGCCGCAATAGACAGGGACACGGTGATCCTTGCCCCACTCGGCAGCGAACGCGATCGTGCGGTCGACGCGTTCCAGATCCCAGCGGTCCAGGCCGTACTGCTCGACGAAGAACTTGCCGCGTGCATCGGGCTCTTGCGCTTCATTCGGGAGGACGTTGTCGGGCGTGGAGGGATAGGGCACGTTGCGGAGAGGGATGACGCGGGCATCAGTCCAGGTTGCGCCCTGGTGACTGAAGGGAAAGGGTTCGTAGTCGTGAAAGGTATAGATGATGTCCGGGTCGGCGAGAGGCTGGGTTTCCAGCAGGTCCCCGAGTCCGGAGTAGTGCGCGCCGGTGGCGATGATGGTGTGGTTGGGAGCTACGGTACGAATGGCCTGGACGACCTGGGCCTCGATACCGAACCAGCGATAGGGATCTGACTGCTCGGGCTCGTTCATGATCTCGAAGAAGACGAGGTTGGGGTCGGTATTGGCGAGATGTTTGGCCAGTGTGGACCAAAGTGAGGTGAAGTGCCCGACGCCTTCCGAGCCTTGAAGAAGCGTCTGCTTGTATTTCTCTTCGGGGTGAATGTCCACGATGATGGCAAGTCCCTGCGCGTTGGCCGCTTCGATAACGCGGTCCATCTCGGCGACAAAGGCATCACCATCGGGGCGATGGTAGAGCCAGGGCAGAAGCGGATCGGCATCGATGCTCAGACGGATGTGGTCAAAGCCGAGGCGGTGAATGAGGGCAAGGTCGTCCGTCGTCGTATAGGTCCTCAGGCGCTCGGGGCTGTAGCGACCGGGAGCCTGGGCGAACCAGTTGCTGGTGTTGATACCCCGGCGCAAATGGGTGGCGCGCTGGAAAGCAAGGGCGTTCGGGCCGGCAGTTTGGGCGTATGCCACGGAAGCCAAGGCGAAGAGAGCAGCGAACAGGCAGTTGAGTCCGTTACGGCGAAGCAAGGGGCCTCCCAGGGCTACTAATGTTTTCGCTCCGAAGCGAAACGCTGCGCGTTTGTTTCGGGTCACGACGGGTTGCAACGCGATTGTATGTCACGAAAGCAAACCGTGTTATCGATCCCAGCTGCGAAATAGTTAATAAATTTGCGTGCGCGGCGAAATCTTTCTTTGCCTAGGTTGGGTCCGCTCTGCAACAATACGCCGCAGGGAATCCTATGAGTGCGAACGAACCGGTCAAGCAGGCCGCCTTCCCGCCGGGTGGCCGGGTCAAGCCTGCCGGCTTGAAAGAAATTGCGGCGTATTTGAATCTTTCGCCGGCCACGGTGTCGATGGTGGTAAACGACGTGCCGCTGGCCAAGTCGCTTTCCGAGGAGACCCGCACCCGGGTGATGGCAGCGGCCAAACTGTTCAATTACAGGCCCAACCTTGTGGCGCGGGCGCTGAGCAAACGGGAGAGCCGGACCATCGGCGTGATCGCTCCGGAGTCCAGCGACGGCTATTTCACGCGCGTGATGCGCGGCATCGAGCGGGTGATGCTGGAGAAGGGATACCTGTACTTCATCACGAGCCACTTGGGCCGCGAAGATCTTATGCGGGAGTACCCGAATGCGCTGGTACAGCGCGGCGTGGACGGCTTGATTTTTGTAAACACCAAGATGTATGAGCACCCCAACGTACCCGCGGTGAGCATCTCGGATGCGTGCCCGATTGCGGGCGTTACCAGCATTCTGGTGGATCAGCAGGAAGGGATGTTCCGCGCGATGGAGCACCTGGCGCAACTGGGCCACCAACGCGTGTTGTTCATGTGCGGGACGGAGTGGTCGCGGGATGCCAATGACCGGTACAGCGCGATGCTGGCGGCTGCGGAGAGCCTGGGCTTGCCGGTTGGACCGGAACTGACGCTGTACCTGGAGACGAATCAACTGACGCCGGAGATTCCTTACCGGGCGATGATGGACCTCTTAGGACGGCCACGGGACTTCACTGCCGTTTTCGCGTTCAATGACGTTTCCGCGATCGGGGCGGTGCGAGCGATCAAGGACCATGGATTGCGCTGCCCGGAGGACATATCGGTGCTGGGCATCGACGACATCAGTACGGCGGCCTACCTGTCGCCGAGGTTGTCCACTTCCGCGCAGCCGCTGGAGGACATGGGCGCTGCAGCGGCGGAGCAGTTGGTGGCCCGCATTCAGCGTCCCCAGGAGGAGCATCCGGCCGACGTCGTTTTTCCAATGACCCTGTTGGTGCGGGAATCCACCGGACCGGCAAAGTTCACGGCAGTGGCGACGGGGATAGACGCGCGGTCTGGGGCGGAGACGCTGTTCCGCCATTCACCCAACGCCCGAGTTGCCGCGGGGTCGTGATGCTGCCGCGGATGAGCTGATCCAGAAGGGCCCGGGTACGGACGGCGTCGAAGCTGTCGTTAATCTCGGCGGGCGTTCCCTGGTTGGCGAGCTTGAGGATATAGCCGGGGCGCGGATCGTAGCTGCCGTTGCGGCTGGCTGCCTGTTCTTCGGGAGACCAATGGGCGGAGGTGGCCCAGACGTCAGAGGTTCGCCAGGAGTGGTCGCCCATCACGAGAACATTTGTGCTTTTCCACAGGCCCTGGGCCTCAAGTTGTGCACGGATTCTGCCGATATAGGCATCGGCGAGAGCGAGGTTATCCAAGTACGAGGTTCGGTGGTCAGGGAAGGTGCCGTTTTTGCGGTCGTAAAAGCCCCATGGATGCGGAATGGGCATGTGGATCATGATGAGGCCGGGCTGGCCCGAGGTGAGGAGGATGTCAGAGGCAGCAAGCAGGGAAACGTAGTCGGCGCGGTGGCGGCGAACATCCAGGGCGCCGTGCGTGGGCATGACAGCGCCTATGCCGGCGGGACGGAAGCTGAGGCGGAGAAAATGAATAAAGGGCTCCACCGTATGTTGCAGGGTGGTGCCGTGATCGCTCAGGCCGGCCGGAAGTTCGTCGGAGTAGGTCCAGAAACAATGGTTGAGGACACCAGGAAGCAGGCGGCAGTAGGGTTCGTACCAGCCCGCGATGGCGGTTTGGAGGCCGGCGCGTTGAGCGTCGGCGAAGACGGTGTCCTGGGGATCGAAAAGGGTTCGTTTCCCGGTGTTCCGGCTGTAGAGATAGAGCTTGCGGCCGTTGACCGACGGCTGTGTGCTGCGGAGTGAAAGGCCGGTGAACATGGAGGGCAGAGCGCGGCGGGTGTATTCGGCGGTGGGAACGGCATCGGTGAAAACGACGGATTGCTTCGCGAGGCGGTCGAAGTTAGGAAGCGCGAGGCCTGGGTACCGGTGCGCATAGACCTGGTCGTAGGAGAGTTCGTCGAGGATGATCCAGAGAATGCGTGGAGTGGGGGTGGTCTCGCGGGCGGCTTGCGGCGGGGCGGGCGTGAAGGGTGGGTTCAGGTTGCGGGCCTGGTAGCCGTACCAGAGAAGTTGCACAAAGAGAAGGACTTCCGGCAGAACAAGGAAGCTGAAGACCAGGGCTATACGGGGCCGTGCGCGGCGGAACCGTGGGAGTGAGACTCCAGGGCGGAGATTGACTGCGGCGAAGGCAAGCAAGGCCAGCAGGGCGACGGGCCAGCCGAGCCAGAGGGGGACATTGGTGTTCTCGAAGCCGTAAATGGTGGTGAGAAGGCCGGATGGAAGCGAGAGCAGCAGCGCGGACCACAGAAAAAGCTCGGCGCGGGGAGATCGGCGAGCGAACAGGAGCGCGGCGGTAAGGACGAGAAAGACGAGCAGGACGTCAAGGATGGCCGGAATGAAGAAGGCTTCGGCAGAGCCCGGGAGATGAAAAACGAGCTCGTGCTTCGGCGACACGAGCGGGCCGGTCAGCGAAAGGAGATAAAGATTGGCCAGTGCGAAAGCGACAATCGCGGCGCTTGTCCAGCCTTTCACTGGCTGGTGCTGCCTTGCGAGTGCTTTTCGAGGTGGAACAGGATGCGTCCGTTCTCGAGGGTGTGTTCGGCGATGATCCGGAAGCGGGCGCCGAAATGATGGCGGAAAGCGGCTTCCGTGATCGCGGCGAAGACAGCTTCTCGTCCGCGAACGAGCTCCCGGAACATGGAGTCGGTTGGCGGAACCCACTCGAGAATGAGGGTACGGGTGGTTAGATCGGAGGCGAGCGCGGCGATGGCCTGCATGGGGATATGGTCGTGCAGCAGCAGATGGTGGATCACTGCCAGCATGATGACGGTGTCGAAATGACCGGTGGCCCGCTTCAGAAAAGATGCGGATTCGCTATTCAGCCAGCCCGCACCCGGGGTCGGATTGGCGAGATCGACGACCAGGGGAAGGATGGGCTTACCGGTTCCTTCGAGGCGGTGATAGAGCCGATCGAGGGTCTGCAGATCGGTGTCGATGGCGACGACCTGGGCTGCGCCTGCGTCGACAGCCAGCTCGGAATACACACCGGCGTTGGCGCCTACATCCAGGGCGTAATGCGGGCCGGCAATCTCGAGCGCCTGGGCGACGAACGCGCGCTTGGCGGCATGGTCAGCCTCGCTGTAGTGGGTGGCTGTGCCGGCATACGCGGTCCAGGTGCTGGCGCGCGGTTTGGGCATGGCGCGTCGCATCTGCTTGAGCAGCTTGGCTGTGGTTTGCGCAAGAGTGTACTGGACGAGCTCAGGGTCCTTGGCGGTTGGCAGCGCCTGGGGGTCGTTGGCAGCTTTGGAGGCCTGTTTTCCCCGCGTTTTTCCTAAGATCGCAGGCAGGGTTACGGCTGAAAGCGCGGGCTGGCGAAGACGCTGGGCCGCGGAGAGCGCGGTGTAGATATCCTCGGGTTCGTAGCCGTCGCGGCGAAGGGAGGTTGCGCGCAAGGGCCAGCCGAGGCTTGTGTGCGCGAGCATGGGCAGCAGAAAGGTGCGGATGAACTGGCTGTAGGCGTACCAGATGGGCTTGGTGAGGTCAACGGGCGCGACCGAGGCGATGTCGACGAAGACCGGGCGGCTGCCCTCGAAGAGAACATTGAGCGGGGTTGCGTCTTTGAGGATCCAACCGCCGGCGAGGAGATCGCGGTTCAGATCGAGGGTGAGTTGCGCGGCGGCAAGCCATTGCGCTGGACACCACTCCCACGCAAAGGAGAGGAACGGAATGCGTGGATGGCGGAGAACCAACAGGCCGGCATCCTGGAGATCAGGGTCGAGAAGGCCTTCCTGCCGGACGGTCTCCGGGGACAGAACTTCAGACGCCACGAGCTTGCCGGCACGGGTGAGTTCAGCGCCCAGGGGAGAGTTCAGAAACTCAAGCAGTTCGCCCTGGGCTGCGGGCTGAAGAAAGCGGTAGACGGCGTCTGCATGAAGCTCAACCCATCCGGCCGGGTCGCGAAAGGTGCGGCTGGAATTCTTTGGAGGGATTGAAGAAAGAGGCGAGTCGGAACCCATGAGTGCAGGCTACGAGTCGACGCGCGACATAACAGCGGGAGCGGCGACGGACTTGGAGGAATCGTTGCGGGTGAAAAGGCGTTTGACGTTGCGGCGGAAGTAGAAAAGCAAGCCGGATGCGACCGCGCCGATGCTTTGAAAGAGAAGTAAGGCAGAACCCGGGTCCGTGTACGCCCGCGCAGGCAGCTCAAAGGTCAGGCCGAGGGAAAAAAACAGGAGAACTGTCAGCGACCAGTACATCAACTTGGGGGGCATTCGAGATCCTTTTCGTCTGTCATCGATCGTTCATCTGGGAAGACGTCCTTCTGCCCGGTGGAGTTGCAAGCGAAAAAAGTACGTCCGTAACCTGTGCAAGGAACCCGACCACCCTCCCTTGCGGACACGCGCGAACGGGAGGACATAACGTCGCCGCAAGGACGCATTTTGAGGTAGACGCACGGCAGCGCATGGAGTTGCGTTCCGAACGAGGATTTCAGGACGAAGTTCACGCACTGAAAACGCGGCCGGCAATTTGGCCCCTCGCTGCCCTGCAGGTTTCTCCGCCGGTCAGCGACGAGACTGACGTACGCACCGGCTGCCTGCGACCCTGCATCGCCTTACGGTCCACGGGGGAGCTGTTCTAGGGCGCAACCTGGAAGGTATACAGAAATGTTTTGTGGTCTTCGCCGG
>CAXUDN010000017.1:0-4533 GCA_964249715.1 uncultured Acidobacteriaceae bacterium | reverse complement strand
CTGTTCTAGGGCGCAACCTGGAAGGTATACAGAAATGTTTTGTGGTCTTCGCCGGCGTGGCTGGGCTGGGTATTGGCATCGACAAAGGCGTAATCGCCCGCGCCTTGGGATACCTCGATCTGGAGGTTGGAACCGGATAGATCGAGCATGCGAAAGGCAACGTTGTCCTTGCTCTTCAGGATCTCGGCGGAGAGCTTGAATTCGCGGTTGTCGTGCTTTTCATGCGCATGCACCAGAAGGTAATCGCCTGCCGTGAGGCTGGGCGCCATACGGATCAGAAAAACGACGGGGGAGTTCACGCTGGTGTTGCTGTGGGTGCCGGCGATCTCGGCGTTGACGTCGCCTTTGAGCTTAAGTAGACCCCCGCTGGCTTTGCCGAAGGCCTTCACCACGCCTTCAGGAAGGTACTCGGCGGACTCCTGATGAAGCGGCACCCAGGCGCCGCCGCGCTGGACGTAGATCCCCGGAGCCTGCGGCAAAGTTGGACGGACGGGCGCGTGCTCGGCGGCGCGCTCCGTGGCGCGCGAGGTTGGGATGGGCGGCGGGACGACAATGTCGCCGTCAGGGCCGCGATAGTGGGTGCGCACGGCCTCCAGCAGGGCGGGGCTGGCGCCGGCCGAGGCGAGGCGCTGCTGCAGGTCCGAGCTGAGGATGAAGTCGACACCGCGTTTGCCGACAATCGCGATCAGCTCGGTGTCTTTCAGACCGCCGGTCTTCAGAGAGCTTTCCAAGCCCTTCTCCGTGATGGGCTTGCCGGTTTGTGCTGGGACAGGCAGGCACAACATGGGCGCGAAGGCGAAGGAGGCAAGCAGGGCGAATCGGGCAAAGCGGTTCATAGCGGGTCTACTCATTCAAAGCTTTCAGCGCTTTTTCTCGTGCAGTGTCGTGGTGTGGCCTGGTTGCGGCGTGTTGCCCTTCCTCGGGTGCGACAGGAACGGGTGCCTCCTGAATGGGCGTTACATTAGCGGGGAGATTCGAGTTCGTTGGAGGCGCGGGCGGCTGCACCGACTGGAGCAGACTGCCGCTGGCACCTTGTGCGGGTGCAACGGGATCGGGCGTAGATTCCGGGGCAGCGACGGTCGGAGGAGCCGGTTCGGGGGCGCGATGCACCAGCTTGCCGATTCCGATACCACCGCCTACCGCGAGCACGAGCGCCGCGGCCGCAAGGATCGGCATTTTGTATCGCTGAGCGATTGGAGTGGACGCAGTGCCGGAGGACGGCTGCGTGTAGGCACCGAAGCTTTCTGCTGGAGCCGGTTGGGGTGGGATCGTGGTGGGCTGAACGGCTGCGGGGCTGAGGGTCTCTCCGGAGATGGACGAGTGATGGCCGGCGGTGCCGAGCTCGGCGACGACCGGCTTGCCGACCAGCGCGACGATATCCCCGCGGGACACCTTGCCATCGCCTGCCGCAGCTTGGACAGCCTCGGCGAACTCCTCGCAGGAGGTGAATCGCGCGGCGGGGTCTTTGGCCATGGCGCGGCGGACGAGAGCTTCGACAGGCTCCGGGACGACAACCCCCTCTGAGGCAAAGGTGGGCATCTCGCTTTCAAGGTGCATTTTCATCAATTCGAACTCGTTCGTGCTGTTGAAAGGCAGGCGTCCGGTAAGCATTTCGAAAAGCACGATGCCGAGCGCGTAGATATCGGCGCGGACATCGCCTTCGCTTCCCTTCACTCGCTCCGGCGCGATGTACTCCATGGTGCCAATAAGAGCGCCGTCGCGGGTCTGGCGTGCGGCGCCGGCAATGCGCGCGATGCCGAAGTCCATCACCTTGATGGCGCCCCAGGTGGTGAGCATGATGTTGGCGGGCTTGATGTCGCGATGGAGAATGCCGGCCTCGTGTGCCGGGCCTATGGCGTCGAGAATCTTGAGGAAAACCGGGAGAGCGAGTTCGACAGAAAACGCGCCGCGCTCACGCTCGATGGCCTCCAGCGTTTTGCCGGGGACATACTCCATGATCATCAGGAATTCGTCACCGTACTGCTGAAAGCTGTACAGGGTGGCAATGCCGGAGTGATTGAGCCTGGCGACAGTGACGGCTTCGGCGCGGAAGCGCTGCAGCAGGTTGGCGTTGCGGCCGATCTCGGGGCGGAGGACCTTGATGGCGACCTCGCGCTCAATCATGGTGTCAACCGCCTTATACACGGCGCCCATGCCGCCTTCGCCGAGCAGCTGCGTCACGCGATACTGGCCAACCTGATCGCCAATGTTCATGGCTGCACCTCCACGCGGCGGGTCGGCCGCGATCCATTGTTGGACTCTCTGGTTGAAAGCGGGTCGGCATCCGCATTCGTCTTGTTCGCTCCATGGAGCGCAACGAGCTTGAGTACCGCGACGGTCAGATTGTCGGAGGCCCCCCGGGATTTTGCGAGCCGTATGAGTTCCTCGCAGCCATCTGCGGCGTTGTGCGCCGAGGCGACGGAATTCATCTCGTCGTCCTCGAGCACGTCGCAAAGGCCATCGGAACAGAGCAGAAAGCCGTCGCCGGGGTGCACGGGCATGGGCTGGGGCCAGACGGCGACCTCAACCCTGGGCTGCCGGCCGAGGGCGCGGGTGATGACGTTCTTGTCTGGGTGATGGCGCGCCTCCCCTAACGTAATCAGGCCGGCTTTCACCATCTCGAAGACCTGCGAATGGTCTTCAGTAACGAGGTAGATCCCGCCATTGCGGAGCAGGTAGATGCGGCTGTCTCCGACATGAGCGCTGTATGCGAGATTGTCCTGCAGCAGAAGAGCGGTGCAGGTGGTGCCCATGCCATTGCGTTCGGGGTTGGCTTCCGATTCGGTGTAGATGCGGTGATTGGCATCGGCCACAGCCTGCTTCAGGGCTCCGGCAGGATCGCTCTGCATGTTGACAAAGGCGGCGACGAGGGTTTCCGCGGCAAGCGTGCTGGCCACCTCGCCCGCGTTGTGGCCGCCCATGCCATCGGCCACCATGACGAGTAGGCGATCCTGCCCGGGGCCTCGCTCGGGGTCGCGGAGAATACGGCCGTTGTCTTCGTTGTTGGTGCGGACGCAGCCGACATCGGAGAGCAGATCGGCGTCAACAAGAAAGGGTTCTAAGATCTGGATGGCCTGCGTGGGCGCGACGGCCGAAGCGGCAGCGGGAAGGGAGCGTCTGGGCCAGGAAAGCTTCATGGGTTATTGCTCCGCGTCATCTCGAAGGAGTAGTTGGTGCGTTCGGTGAAGTCGAACTGCACGGCCTTGTCATGGAAGCCGGACTGCTTCAGGGTGAGCCCAACGGTCTGGCCGAAGGGTTTCTGCAGGGTATAGGGGGTGGTGCCGAGCTTTTGGCCGTCCTGCCATACCTCCGCCGAGCCCTCGAGGACATCCACGGTGACGCTTTTCATATTGCTGGAGGAAGCCGGAGCCTGTGCGGACAGGTCGCGGGTTCTGCTGCTTGAGTCCAGGGGTGATTCCCCGGAGCTCTCGACGGGTGTCTCCCGGGGAACGTCTGGAGGATCCTGCGTGGCCGGTACGTGCGTGGGATCCATTCTCTGCTGCGACGGCGATCTGGAGGCGTCGTTGCTGGAAGCGAGATAAGAGTGCACGCCAAAGCCACCCCCCGCCAGAAGGACGACAGCCAGCGCAGCGAAGATCCACGGGCGGCGAGTTGAAGGAGAGCTTGCGGCGTTCGTGTTCAAGGCGATCTCAGGGAAGGCAGGGCGTTGGATTCCCAGCCTCAGAAGATCGGCGCGGAGATCCGTGAAGCTGGGGTACCGGTCCTTGGGTTCGCGCTTCAGGCAACGGCAAACAACGCCATCCAGAGCTTTCGGAACCGCGGGCTTGAGCACACTGGGTGAGGTGAAATGGGCGCGGGAGATTTTGCTGAAGAGTTCAGCGGCGCTCCCGGCTTCAAACGGCAGCGAGCCCGTGAGCATCTCGTACGCAAGCACACCGAATGCCCATATGTCAGAAGCCTGCGATGCCTGTTCGCCGCGAACCTGCTCGGGCGAGAGACTCTGAAAGGTGCCAATCACGAAGCCTGCCGTGGTGAGACGCTGGACCGTGCGGCCGGCGGACGGAATGGCGATGCCGAAGTCAAGAAGCTTGAGGTTGCCCCCGGAACTGATCTTGACGTTGGCGCTCTTGAGGTCGCGGTGAATGATGCCCTGCGCGTGCACGTACTCCAGCGTGCGGGCACACTCGGCAAGGACGGGAATGGCCTGCGCGGCGGTCCAGGAGCCCAGCCGCGCGGTGATCTCCTGCAGCGTTTCGCCATCGATGAACTCCATAATCATCACCGGGGCGCCCTGAAACTCGGTGAAGTCATAAAGGCTGGCGATCCCGGGGTCGCAGAAGCGGGCCTGGATCTGCGCTTCGTCACGAAAGCGCTGCAGGAAGACAGGATCGTTGGCCGCGGTGGTCAGGATTTTCACCGCGGCATCGCGACCCAGGCGGTGATGCTGCGCACGATAAACACGCCCCATCCCGCCCTCGCCAAGAAGGCTGAGAATACGGTATTCCCCGATGATCGCGTGGAGGAAAGGATCCATTTTGGTGGTTGGTGCTTAGTGGATAGTGCTTAGTGCTT
>CAXUDN010000016.1:32481-50981 GCA_964249715.1 uncultured Acidobacteriaceae bacterium | reverse complement strand
TCAACGGTGAACAATCCGCGGCTGGTGCAGTTTGCATTGAAGCTGTCGTTTTAGTTGTTAGTGGCTAGAGGCGATTCGGATTGGGATTTGGGAAGCAGCAAGAGCAGAAGGGCGGAGGCGATGAGGGCGCCGGACATGAGGAGGTCGCCGGCGCGATGGCCTCCGGTGAGGGCTGTCAGCAGGCCTACAAGGTAGCTGCCTGCGAAGCCGCCGAGCGCGCCGCTTGAGTTGATCAAGGCGAAGGCTTCGCCGTTGTATTGGCGCGGGGTTCGTTCGGGGATGATGGCGAAGAAGGGGCCGTAGGGGGCGTACATGCAGCCCCCGGCGACGATGAGGCAGATGAAGGCGAGGGCGAAGGTGTCGGCGGCGAGGAAGGAGCCGAGCATGGCTAACCCGGCCAGGAGAAGAAAGGGCCAGACGAGAGCTTCGCGCTGCAGTGTGCGATCGGAGCGGCGGGCTACGAGGACCATGAGGACGATAGCGGCGAGGTAGGGAACCGCGCTGAGCAGGCCGGTGGAACCCATGCTGACCAGATGGCCGTGGGAGGCGTGTGCCGTGCTGTTCACGTAGAGGCTTGCGCCGCGGCGGACGACGGTGGGGAGCCAGAGGACGAAGCCGTAAACGCCGAGGCTCCAGCAGAAGTATTGGACCGCGAGGAGGATAACCGAGCGGCTGAGGAGGACCTGGGCCAGGGAGGCAGGTTCGTAGCCGCCGTAGAAGTGGAGGGAGGTGGGTTCGGCGGCGTGTTGGGCGCGGAGGCGTTGGGTCTCCGCGGCGGGAACCCAGCGGGCCTCGGCGGGTTCATCGCGGACGATGGCTAGCCAGAGAAAGGCCCAGAGCATGGCGGGGAAGCCCTCGTAAATGAAGGTGCGTTGCCAGCCGAAGCGCTGGATGAGGAAGCCGGTGAGGACGCTCATCCAGAGGACCGTTACGGGGTTGCCGAGCATGAGGACGGTGTTGGCGCGGGAGCGTTCGGCGCGGGTGAACCAGCGGGTGAGCAGGAGCAGCATGGCGGGGAAGATGATGCTTTCGGCGACGCCTAAGAGGAGGCGGTCTACGGCGAGCCAGGCGAAGCTGCGAATGATGCCGGTTAGAGAGGCCAGCGCGCCCCAGAGGATAAGGGCGACGAAGCAGACGCGGGTGGAACTGAAGCGTCTGGCGACGAGCATGCCGGGGATCTGGAAGGCGAAGTAGCCGAGGAAGAAGAGAGCGCCGAGAAGGGCGGAGCGGGACTGGGTGATGCCGAGGGTTTGGGCGAGGCCGGCGGCGGCGCCGAAGCCGTAGTTCGCGCGATCGAGATAGGCGAGGGAGTACGTGACGAAGACCACGGGGAGCAGGAAGACTCGGCGCAATGTGGGGACGTCCTCGGAGGATGTGGGCGGCTCCGGAAGCGAGTCGTCACGCTGGCACACATCTTAGCGGGTCGCTGTTCGCGCTGTCCGGAGGTGGAGGGCGCGCATGCTGAATCTACAGAAAATACGGTCTGTCTACGAATACCGCTTGCACAAGAGACTTCGCAGGATTACATTTACGGAAATTCACTAAAACTCAATCTCGCCGGTTTCGTAGCAGAGCAGGACCCAAAGTTCGTTTGTTCGCTGTCACTGGATCATGACCCAGCTTGCCTGGGCGTAAGGACTTCTTTGCGCCTGGAGATCGTCAACCGCCCCGCTCGCTTGAGTGGCAATAGCCCTCTATTGTCTGGAGTTCGAATGGCTCGTCTCTTTCAATCTCTTCGTGTTTCCGCCCTTGTCGTTTGCCTTGTGTTTTGCACTTTCTGCGCCGGCCGCGCACAGACGTTTCGCGGAGGGATCAATGGCGCCGTGACAGACACCACGGGTGCGACTGTTAAGGGCGCCAGTGTGACTGCTACGGACGTGGCTACAGGCGTAAAGACCTCGAGTGTCAGTTCATCGAGCGGCGAATTTTTGTTCCAGGACCTACCGCTGGGCGAGTACTCCGTGACTGTCATGGCGCAGGGTTTTGCGAGTACGAAGGTGGATCACGTAAGTGTGTCCGCGGGCGTGACGTACACGCTGCCGGTGAAGCTGGAGGTGAGTGGGACGGCGGAGACCGTGGAGGTGAGCGCAGCGAGCTTGTCGCTGGACACGACGACCACCACGCAGACGACTGTGCTGGATTCCAAGACCGTGGATGATATTCCTTTGAACGGGCGTGATTTTACGCAGATGATCAGCCTGACTGCCGGCTATGCGGGATATAGCGGTGGCGGCTATGGCTCGCTGAATGGAACGCGCGCCAACCAGATGAACTGGCAGATTGACGGCGTGGACAACAACGATCTTTGGCACAATATTCCTGCTGTGAACCAGGGCGGTGTGTCGGGCATTGCGGGTATCATCCTGCCGATTGACGCGGTCGATCAGTTCTCTGCGCAAACGCAATCCGGACCGGAAGCGGGACGCAACCCGGGCGGTACGGTCAATCTCACGCTGAAGTCCGGCACCAATCAACTGCACGGCACGGTGTACTACTTCAACCGCAATGAGTTGTTTGGGGCGAAGAGTCCGTTTTCCGATACGAAGCAGAAGGTTCGTAATTACAACACGGGGTTCTCGGTGGGCGGGCCGTTCCTCAAGGACAAGCTGTTCGGCTTTCTTACCTTTGAGCACCAGCGATTTGTGATTGGGGAGTCAGGCAGTGCGACGGAACCGTCGGTTGGCTGGCAATCGCAGGCCCAGGCGCTGCTTACGCAGTACAACGTGGCCATCGACCCGGTGATGCCCAAGGTGCTCAACTCCTTGTGGAGCCAAGGGAATCTTGGCGCCGATACTGTCGGCACTATCAATAACTTTCATTCCAACGACCCCGAGTTCGGCTATAGCTGGAATGGTCTTGGGAAGATTGATTATCAGCTTAGCGACAAGGATCGTCTGAGCGCCCACTGGTTTGTGGGGCAGGGCAATCAGGTGGCTCCGGTTGGGTCGCAGCTGCTCTCGTACTACGAGGTTGCGCCGATCCATGTGCAGAACATTGCGATCGTCTATAACCGCATCCTTTCGCCGTCAATCTCCAACCAGATTCTTGCGGGCGTGAACTACTTCAACCAGGTGTTCTCCGACGAAAATTCCAGCTACAACGTCGCCAGTCTCGGCTTTGTCACCGGCGCGCCTTATCCCAACGCTCCGAACATCGTGATAGGCAACAGCACCGGCAGCGGCGCCACGGCGGCGGCCAGCGGCAGCTTTGATGAAGTGGGTCTCACGCCGCCCGAGGGCCGCAACGACATCACCGGCCACCTCACGGATCAGCTTTCCTGGGTGAAGGGCAAGCACGAGATGCGCTTCGGCGGCGAGTTCCGCCAGGCTCAGCTCGATGAGTTTTATCACCGCCATGCAGTCGGTGCTTTCACCTTTGACGGTTCCCGCATCGAGAAGACCATCAACGCCACCATCCCCGGCTGCAACACCAGCCCGCAGACCGCCACCGGTTGCTACACCCCTGACGGCTATGTCGCCCCCCTGGCCGACTTCCTTTCAGGCCAGTTCGACACTGCCACCATCGCCATCGGCGACCCGGAGCGCCAGGTTTTCGTCAACACCTGGTTCCTGAACGCCGGGGACAACTGGCAGCTCAGCCCTAAGCTGAACGTAAACTACGGCGTCCGCTATGACTACGAAGGCCCTCTGCATGAGCCTTTCCAGGACATTTCGGTCTTCCGTCCGGCCCTGACTTCGACGAACGGCCTCGCCTTTCAAGGCGCCCAGACAGCCAATCTCTACCAGCAGTATTACAAGAACATCAGCCCGCGCGTTGGCCTGAGTTACGCCATGAACCCGAGAACCGTCTTCCGCGCCGGCTACGGGTGGTACGCCGACACGCCGAACCTGAATCCGTTTCTAGACAACCGTCCCGGCAACCAGGCGCCGAACGGCATTGAGGGCAACCCGGGAGGGCCGGACCCGGTCTACACCGTAGGGGCGACTGCCCAGGCGCAGAACCAGATCGTGTCCGGCAGCGCGATCTTTCCCTCAGCCATCACGTATCCGTGCTCGGCTGTTTCACCTTGCGGCGTATTCTCCATCGACCCCAACTTCCGCCCTTCGTACAACGAGAATTTCAACGCTAACCTTGAGCAGAGCATCGGCTCGCGTGTGGTTCTTCAGCTCGGCTATGTGGGTTCACAAGCCCGTCACCTGCTCAGCTTGCTCGACATCAACCAGGCCCTGCCCGGTGTCTACACGACGCCCGCGAACAATACCGATCCGACCCAGACGGCAAGCTACAAACTCCAGGCCTCGCGACCGTATTTTAGCCAATACCCGCAGTACGACAATATCAACCAGGTCGAAAGCATTGGGACGGCCAACTACAATTCGTTGCAGACTACCTTCCGCGTCAACGACCTTCACGGCTTCGCTATGAGCACGGTCTACACCTGGTCGCACAACCTTGACGAGGTCTCCGACTACCGCGGCACCCTCCCGCAGGACAGCCGCAACTTCAAGGGCGATTACTCCAACTCCGAGTTCGACATCCGCAACAGCTTTGTCAGCTTTATGAGCTACGCTGTCCCGGGCAGTTCGCACTTCAAGCCACTGACCAACGGCTGGCAGGTGAATAGCCTGCTCAGCTTCCACGGCGGCCAACCATTCACCGTGTTTGCAGGCGGCAACCCCAGCGGCACGGCCGAAGGCAACGATCGTGCGAACCAGATTGGCAACCCCCGCGTCGGGTACCTCGGCCAGCATCCCAACACACCCTGGTTCGACATCTCCGCCTTCACCAACCCCGCCCCGGGCAGTTTCGGCACGTCGCGGCGCTACTCCCTGTATGGCCCCGGCTATAGCGACGTCGATCTCTCTGTTTTCAAGAACACGAAGATTTACGAGCGGCTGACGGTTCAGTTCCGTGCAGAGATGTTCAACCTATTCAACCGCATCAACTACGCCCCTCCTTCCGCTACCGCCGGCGGCAACCCCACACTTTACGACACGATCGGCGATTACAACGGTGCACCGGGCATTGGCGCGGGTGAGCCGTTTAACACGCAGTTTGGCGCGAAGATCATTTTCTAACGAAGTTCGTTTGCAAACGACTGCGCCCCGGACCAAAGCCCGGGGCGCAGTCGTCTTTTGGGTGGGGAGGCGTTACGCAGGCAGTTCTTCTGTGCTGGGGTAGTGATGTTGGGTGCGGCCGAGGTCACCGTCGTACTTGACTGTGGATTTGAAGAGCTCGTAACGGCCGTCGTTGAACTGCCGGCCGTGTTCGCGGAGATCGGCCATCTGTTTTTCAGGAAGCGGTTTGAAGTTGCGAAGGATCTCGAGGTTCTGGTCCAGGACGGCGACGGATTCCATGCCGGAGATGGTGGTGCTGACGCCGGGGACGCTCATGGCGTAGCTGAGGGCCTCGGTAGGGGTGAGCGCGCCGTGGACGATGGACTCGCCTGAGCCGGACATGGACTTCATCGACAAGACGGCCATGCCCTTCTGTACGGCTATGGGGATTACGTCTTTTTCAAAGGACCGAAAGCCGGGGTCGAAGGGGTTGATGGGCATCTGGACGGTGTCGAAGTGGAAACCGCGATTGAGCATGTCGAGGTGAATGCTGGGATTTTTGTGGCCGGTGAAGCCGACGAAGCGGACTTTGCCCTGCTGTTTGGCCTGCGTGAGGGCTTCGAGGACGCCGTCGGTGGCGTAGGCGAGTTCGGGATCGTTGTAGTAGATGACCTCGTGGACCTGCCAGACGTCGAGGTGGTCGGTTTGAAGACGGGTGAGGGACTCTTCGAGCATGGTCATGGCGACTTTTTTGTCGCGGCCATGGGTGCAGACCTTGGTCATGACGATGGCTTTTTCGCGGCGGCCCTTGAGAGCATGGCCGACCACCTCTTCGGACTTGCCCTTGTGGTATTCCCAGGCGTTATCGAAGAAATTGATGCCGTGGTCCAGGGCCTTGTGGACCATGTAGTCGACTTCGTCCTGGCTTTCCGCGGTGCCGAGATGGTAGCCGCCCATGCCGAGGATAGACACCTGCAGGCCGGTGGAACCCATGGGGCGTTTGGGCACCTGGAAGTCCGCGATGGAGGAGGGAACATAGTCGCCGGGAGCGTTGGGGACGATGGGGTTGGGGAGATTGAGTTGAGCGTTATGGCCGGTGCCCTTGGGGTAGGTGGCCTGCGCTTCAGCACGAATGGTGAGGGGCGCGAGGGCGGCGGCTCCGGTGAGGGCCGTGGTTTGGAGGAAGCGGCGGCGGGAAAGACTCGATGATGGATCTTTTTCATCGGAGGGCATGGGTGGGATTCCTTGAACCTGTACTGAACCTTTGAAGTTGGTGGCGCTATGCATACAGCAGGTCTCTCCACTACGCATCGCTTCGGTGGGAGATGACAACTCTCTATGGCAACCAAGCACTAATACTGAGTACCAAGTACCAAGCGCTGCTATTTAGAAGTCCATGGTCTGTGGCCAGGGGAATTTGTCGGGAGCTTTGACTTCGGGAAACGGCTTGCCGGTATTGTCGGTGGCCTTGACCATCTGGCGGACTTCGATCTGCTGAAGGTCGAAGGGAAAGCCGTGCGCGATGCGGGCTTCGGGGTTGTCGTACTTGATGGAGGTCTTGTAAACCTCAAAGCGACCATCGCCGGAGTGTTGTTTGGCGCGGTCGCGGAGGGCCTGCATCTCCCCCGGGGTCATGGGGGTGAAGTTCTGAGCAATTTTGAGATTTTGCTCGAGAATCTCGATCTTTTCCACGCCGGAGATGGTGGTCGCTACAGGGAGGGACATGGAGTAACGAAGGAGCTCTTCGGCGGTGAAGATGCCTTTTTCTACGGGTTCGCCCTTTCCGCCGATGGGCTTCATGGCGAGAGGGGCAATGCCTGCGGCTACGAGGCGGGGAAGGACCTTCTGCTCAAAGCTGAAGAAGTTGGCGTCGAAGGGGTTGAGGGGCATCTGGACGGCGTCGAAGGGGAACTTCGTATCCAGGAAAGCGTTGTGGAAGTCGGGGTCCTTGTGGCCGGTGAAGCCGAGAAAGCGAACTTTGCCTTCTTTCTTGGCTTTGAGAAGAGCTTCCGCAGCGCCGTTGGGGCGAATGAAGAGATCGGCGTCGTTATTGAAGCCAACCCCGTGGATTTGCCAGAGGTCGAGGTGGTCGGTCTGGAGGCGGCGGAGGGATTGCTCGAGCATCTGGGTTGCCAGCGCGGCATCGCGGCCGTGAGTGCAGACCTTGGTCATGAGGAAGACCTTGTCGCGGCGGCCTTTGAGGCCTTTGCCGAGCCAGTTTTCGCTCTTGCCTTCGTTGTACTCCCAGCAACAGTCATAGAAGGTGATGCCGCCGTCGACGGCGCGGTGAATGATTTCTACAGCGGTTTGTTCGTCCTTGGCGGAGCCGAGGTGGTGACCGCCCATGCCGAGCGCGGAGATCTGTACGCCGGTTTTGCCGAAGGGTTTTAGAGGGATGGTGCCGGTGTTCGACATAGATGTGGTTGGATGCGGCGGGACACGTTGATGCCGGCGTGGCTGAACGCGACGGCAGCGGGTGGGCGCGGATGTGAGTTGATGGGATGAAAGGCTGTTCCACAGGCCCCTCCCTCTAGAAAGTGCAGGGCTGACGCGACGGGTGCGAATCCGCTGATAAGGTAGCTCTCACTATGGAAGTTTCGGTTTCGTCAAAGATGCAGCGGCGGGCGGAGGGACAGAGCCGGCGCAAGCAGGTGGGGCGGTCAGAGCATGGGCAGTGGAAGCGCAAAAAAGGTGCGCGAAATGCCTTTGCGGTGCTGCGCGAAGCGTCGACGGACCGTGTGCCGCATTTGTTGAAGCTGAAGTACCAGCGCATGGCGGCATCGCCGTTTGGGTACCTGCGCGGCGCTGTGCCGGTGATGGCGTATGACCTTGGCGGGGAGCCGAGTACGGGGATTCTTTGCCAGCTTTGCGGAGATGCGCACGTGTTGAATCTGGGTGCGTTTGCGGCGCCGGATGGGCGCATGGTGTTCGACATCAACGATTTCGATGAGTCGATTGCCGGGCCGTTTGAATGGGATTTGAAGCGCATGGCGACCAGCATCTACCTGGCGGCGCGGGAGTCGCACGAGGGCGAGAGCGACTGCCGGGAGGCTGTGCGCGTCTTTCTGCACCGCTACGCGAAAAGCATGGAGGCGTTTGCGGCGATGCCGATTGTGGACATTGCGCGGTACCAGATCCACCGGCAGACGGAATTGGAGACGATGCAAACGGTGTTTGCCAAAGCGGAGCGGTCAACGCCGTTGCACCTGCGGGATAGCCTGACGCAAATTGTGAAAGGGGAGGGGACGGAGAAGGCGGGCAAAGGGACGAGGGACTTTAAAGATTCCAAGGGCAGCAAGGGCTCGAAGATAAAAGCGGAAGCGGGCGCACGCGTGTTCTGCAGCAAGCCGCCGGTGCTGGAGAGGTTGACGGAGGCGGAGGCTGCGCCGGTACTGGAGTCGCTGGCGCCGTACATGCGCTGTCTGCAGCCGGAGCGGCGGCATTTGCTGTCGCGGTACCGGCCTGTGGATGCGGCGTTCAAGGTGGTGGGAACGGGATCAGTAGGTTTGCGGGATTACTGCGTGTATATGGAGGGAAATGGAGCGAACGATCCTCTGTTTCTGCAAGTGAAGCAGGAGGTTGCGTCGGCCTGGGCGCCGTATGTGAAGGACGTCAGAGCAGTGGCGCAGGGTGCGAAATCAGAAGGACTGCGCGTGATGAACGGTCAGCGGGCGATGCAGGTGCAATCCGATCCTTTTCTGGGGTATACGCAGATCGAGGGACGGGATTATCTGGTGCGGCAGTTGAATGACCACAAGGGTTCGGTGGATATGAGCGAACTCGATCGAGAGGCGCTGGCGCACTATGCGGATCTTTGTGGGGAGTTGTTGGCGCGAGGGCATGCGCGATCGGGCGATCCGGATGCGCTGGCGGGGTATCTGGGCGGCGGAGGACGGTTTGAGAAGGCGATTGCGACGTTTGCGCGGGAGTATGCGGATCAAACGGAAGAGGACTGGAAAGAGTTGAAGCGCTCGCTGCAGTCCTGAAGTGTTCAGGACCTCCAGCGTCTTGCTTGAGGGCCACTTTCGAAGTGGCCCCGTGGGAGTGTCCAGCGGTTCCATAATGGAAAGTATGTTGTCGTCCGCGGTTGAAAGCTCCGCCAGGCAGTTGCTGAAACCCGATACGCGTCCCAGGACCGAAGGGTTGGTGGCGCGCGTTGTGCGCACGGTGATCGCGGAGATGCAGAGCGGTGCGTTGCGACCGACCGAGCGTCTGCCAAGCGAGCGTGAGTACGCCGCCCGACTGTATGTAAGCAGGAACACGGTGACGGCCGCCTATGCCGTGCTGGAGCAGCAGGGCGCGATACGGCGTATGCGGGGCAAAGGCTCCTTTGTGTGTGCGCTGCCTGCGGAGCAGGAAAGTTTTTCGTGGAGCGGCAAGATCTCCAGCCGAGCCAATCTGCTGGATGAACCCATTCTTGAGGTTCTGGCCAGGACATGCGCGGACGGCATGCCGTTTCCGCTTTCCGCGGGAACACCCTCCCTGGAGATTTTTCCCAAGGAGGCGTACCTGGCGAGTGAGACCAGGATCATGCGTGACCAGTTGCCCTCTGTCCTCGCGGTTGCGCCCACGGAGGGGCAGTGGCAAACGCGTGAGGCGATCGCGCAGTGGAACGGTGTTGATCCGCAGCATGTGATGATCACAGCCGGGGCGCAGGAGGCGATCGATCTGCTGGCTCGGTGCCTGATTGAGCCGGGTGATTACGCGGTGGTTGAGTCGCCAACGTATCCGGGTGTGATTCAGAGTTTGCGCTCGGCGGGCGCGCAGCTTCTGTCGTGGGAAACCAACTGGCCCTTGGATCACCTTGAAGATCTTTTGCTGCGCTTTCGTCCCAAGCTGATCTTTACCCTTCCCACATTTCAGAATCCGACCGGACGCGTGATGTCGATGGAGACCAGGCTTGGCTTGCTGGAGCTTGCGCAGAAGTATCGGGTGCCGATTCTTGAGGATGATGTGTACGCGCGCACGTTCTTCGGAACGCAGCCGCCACCGGAGAGTCTTCACCAGCTCGATAGACATTCGCAGGTGATCGCGATCAGCACCTTTTCGAAGATGCTGGCTCCGGGCCTGCGAATCGGCTGGCTGGTTGCTCCGACGTACATGGTGAAGCAGCTTTCGCTGATCAAGATGCGGACGAACCTTTTCACCGGCGGCTTGACGCAACTTGCCATGGCCGACCTGATTCGCAGTGGGGAGATGGACCGCCATCTGGTGCGTCTTCGGCAGCATCATGGCGAGTTGTGCGCTGCGGCCGTCGAAGCCCTGGCGCCCGCGATACAGGAAGGCCTTTTGAAGGTAAGGGCGCCCGCAGGAGGCTTGTATCTGTGGTGCAAGATAGCGGTTCCCGTCGATGCGGAACTTGTGTGGTCCAGGCTGGAGGAGAAAGGTCTGGGTGTAGCTCCCGGTTTCGCCTTTGAGCCAACCTCCTCCGGTCGGTTCTCTTCCTACTTCCGTTTGTGCTTCACGGCCGCCGGACGTAATGCGCTGCTCCGTGGCGCCCACGTTCTTACCGAAGTGCTCCGGGCCTTGAGTTCGCCGGGGCATAGCCAATAGCGGGAGCCACACAACAGGTGGCCCTCGTGTGTCGACGGGACCGGCGTATGGTTGTGCAAGGGCAAGGTGGCCCTGCCTTCTTGGGGGGTAAACCGGGCATACGTTTCTGCACCCCGGTAGCCTGGCGCAAGAAGAAAGACCGTACTTGAGGTTGGCATGTTCCAGGGAGCAACGAAACTGCCAGGGGGAGAGCTAGCCGAGGCTCCCGCAGCGTCCACGGCGGAAGATTCTACGACGATACGCCTGGAGCGGAAGCATCCGCTGGCGCTGCGGTGGATGCACTGGATCAACTTTCCGGTGCTGTTCACGATGATCTGGAGCGGGTTGCTGATCTATTGGAATGATTCGGACAATGCGTACCGGCATCCGCATCGCGTGTATCGCCTGGGCCTGGGGCGTTTCACGCTGTTTCGGTTCTTCCCAGACTGGTTTTATGCGAAGCTCCATGTGCCGTACCACGTGACGCAGGGACTGGGGTATCACTTCTTCTTTATGTGGTTCTTTGCGCTGAATGGGGTTGCCTATGTGCTGTACACGGCGTTTTCCGGGGAGTGGCGGTTTCTGGTGCCGCAGCGGCGCAGCCTGGGCGATGCGATTCAGGTGACGCTGGTGGATCTGCATCTGCGGAAGGGTCTTCCGCCGCAGACGAAATACAACGGCGCGCAACGGATTGCGTATAGCTCGGTGATCGCGATGGGCGCGGGCATGCTGCTTACCGGATTTGCGATCTACAAGCCGACACAGGCGCATTGGCTGACGACGCTGTGCGGCGGCTATGAGATGGCGCGATGGCTGCACTTCTGGCTCACGATGGGGTTTTTGGGTTTCTTTGTGATTCATGTGGTGCAGGTGGTGCTTGCGGGATGGAACAACTTTCGGGCCATGGTGAGTGGACTGGAGGTCCAGCGGGTGGAGTCGCCGTCGCTGGAAGCGGAGAGGAGACGCTGGCATGAGCGACGCGGATAAGGACGACGAACTTCGACGCATGCAAGACCGGCTGCAGCGGAAGCCGGAAGCGGCCAGCGCGTCGCCTGCGGGCGAGCCTGCGGCTGTCAAGGCGGGGGAAGCGCGTCCAGAGGATCCGGAAGGCGCGGACGACGTGTTGAAGCGGCGGATGCCTGGTTCTGAAGCCGCTGACGCGGCTGTGCTGGCTGCCTCGCGCAGACATACAAGGCGCGCGTTTGTGGGGGCCGCTGTGGCGTCGGCTGCGGGGTTCGGTTTGTATTCCTGGCTCGACCATGCGCCGGAAGACGACATGCAGCCAGCGCCGTTAAGGCGGACGTTGCAGGCCAATGCGGCAGTCTCACGCGAGCTGTTTCATGAGCATGCCCTTGCCCCGACATATCCGCTAAGCCGTGCGGAGGTGCTCCGCGTAAATGGGGTGGATGGGCTCAAAAAGGAGCTTGTGCCGGAAAGCTGGCGGTTGCAGCTCGTGGGGGCGCGTAATGCGCAGCAGCATCCACGCTATGTGGCAGATGTGACTGCCTGGGAGTACAGGTACCGCGAGGCGAAAACGAAAGAGGATCAGGGACACGACACCAAGATCGACCCTAAGATTGCCACGGCTGACAAGATGGCGCCCGCGCCCATGCTGGGCAAGGCCGAGGAAGACGAGAAGCACACGGGACGCAAGCCGCGCGGACTGGAAGAGGCTGGCGAGAGCTACAGCACCCTGAAGCCTGGAACGCCGGGGCTCTTGCTTACGATGGACGACGTTCTGCAGCTGCCGCGGCACGAACTGGTGACGCAGTTCAAGTGCATTGAGGGATGGAGCCAGGTGGTGCATTGGGCGGGTGTCCGGATGGCGGATTTTCTGGAGTTGTATCCGCCTGCGCCCGTGAATGGGAAGGAACCGAAATACGTCTACATGGAGACGCCGGATGGCGACTACTACAACGGCTATGACCTGCATGTGTGCCGCCATCCGCAGACACTTTTAGTGACCGAGATGATGGGAGCGCCGTTGACGCAAAATCATGGAGCGCCGCTTCGGCTGCACATGCCTACCAAGTACGGGTACAAGCAGATCAAGCGGATCGGGTTGATCAGCTACACGAGCGAGAAGCCTGATGATTACTGGACCGAGCTGGGCTATGACTGGTATGCGGGTCTGTAAAAGAAGTGCGTGGTAGACGCTGCTGAGCCAGCCCGTGGATTTCGGTCCGGCGTTGCCGGACACACCAGGTAGGGAAGCGGCGTATCGACCCTGATACGCTGTCCCGGGATCGCGTAAGTCTAAGGTTGACTTCCGCTGCGGTAGAAGCCAATACTTGGCGCCGCAATGAAACAGGACTGCGTCTGGCGGCGAACCCGTCCCGGCCGCGCCTTGCGGATGTCCGCGCGGCGAGGGCGTCGTTCCCTGTTTCCAGTAAGTGTTTGCCGTTTGGAAGATTGAAGCAGATCCGTGTTGCTTCCATCTCCGCACCCAGTTGATCTCCGGAGGTCTCATGGCACGTTCTGGCTTAGGTTTTCTTGCGGTCGGTCTCTTTTGTTGCGCGTGTTGTGAAGGGCTCCACGCGCAGGCTGTGAGCGGGACCATTGTTGGCACGATCACGGACAGCACCGGCGCGAACATTCCCAAGGCGCAGGTCACGATCGTGTTGAAGGGGGAGAATACAGTTCACTCCTCGGTCACAAACGAGAGCGGCAACTACACCGAACCTGATCTCCCGCCGGGGGTGTATTCGGTGACGATGGCCGCTCCGGGTTTTAAGAAGGAGTTGCGCGAGAACGTTGAGGTTTTGACCAATACGACGACACGTGTCGATGTTGCGCTGGCTGCGGGCAGCACCACGGAGACTGTCACTGTGACGGATGCGCCCCCGCAGTTGCAGACCGATCGCGCCGATATCTCTACCACGATAGAACAGCACCAGATCGCAAACCTGCCGCTGAGCAGCGGCAATAACTTCCAATCGCTGCTCAATACGGTGCCCGGGATGGCCCCGGTCGTCTTCAATAACTCTCAGTTTTACAACGCCAACAACGATCTTTCCGTGAACGCCAACGGACAGTCCTCCTACGTGAACCTGTATCAGATTGAAGGCATCGACGACGACCAGCGCACGGGCATTCACATTATTCTGGTGCCGCCTGCGGCATCGATCCAGAATGTCGACATCACCACGAACAATTTTGAGGCGGAGTTTGGCCGCGCCGTCGGCACCGTCGTCAACGTGACGCTGAAGTCAGGCACGAATCAGGTTCATGGATCTGTTTTCCAGAACATGGAGAACAATGGGGTGAACGCCCGCAATTACTTTGCTACCGGACCCAACGGGCGCCTGGTGTACAACTACACCGGCGCTTCGCTGGGCGGCCCGATTGTGAAGAACAAGCTCTTCCTGTTTGGCGATTTTCTGCGCACCTCCGACCATGAATCGTCCACAACGAACGCAAATATCCCGTTCTATAACGTCGTGAACGGCAGCCTGAATCTCAGCGGGTATGCCGGCCAGGTTTATGACCCAAACACCGGTGTAACGGCGAACTGCGCGGGCGGCGGAAGCACAACGCCAGCCTGCGGCACGGGCCGGACTGCCTTTGCAGGCGACATTATTCCGCTGAACAATCCGGGGATCAGCAAGGTCGGTCTTGCGGTGTTTCAGGATCTGGATGCACTGGCAAGGAATCCCGCGACGAACCTTGCAGCTGCTTCCTACATTGCCGGAAACCTCAACAACAATTTTTCCTATAACACGCCCTTCAGCAAGGATTCGTACAGCTACGACCTGAAAGGCGACTACACGATTACCGCGAAGGATCACTTCAGCGGACGCTTCAGCCATCAGACGACGAACACCTACCAGGCCCCACTTTTCGGAGCGTTTCTGGGCGGTCCTGCAGGGGGTGGGTTCGAGGCGACGGGCGTTGCAGCGGCATACAGCACGGGCTTCAATTACGACCACGTCTTTTCGCCGACGCTGTTCACGGAAGCGCGCGTCGGCGTAGCGCATTTGCGCAATTCGGCGCAGCAGACCGACTATGGCACCAACGATGCCACGACACTCGGCATTCCCGGCAATGGGCCGAACGGCACGGACCAGACGCCTACCAGCAGCGGTCAGGTCGCGTTTACGGTCAACAATTTTTCTTCTCCCCTGATCGGCTACTCAGCGTCGCTGCCGTGGCTGCGCGCAGAATCCAACATCGATTTTGCGAACAACTGGACCAAGATCCTCGGCAATCACACGTTGAAGGCGGGCGCGGACATCCGGCGGGTTCGCGACGACCTTTTGCAGGGCAACAATAACGCGGCGGCCGGGCAGTTCTACTTCAGCGAGAATCAAACCTCCGCGCCGGGGGCGACGGCTTTTAATGGCGCCGTGACCGGCCAAGCCAACGACATCGGCAGCGTTCTTTTCAATGTGCCCTACCAGGTCGGCCAGGACACCAACAGTACCTTCCCCGCGTACCGGCAGACATGGCTCTTCTTTTTCGCGTCCGATAAATGGCTGGTCACGCCCAAGCTGACTGTGGACATTGGAGCGCGGTATGAGTTGTACCCGCCCGCTACGCCGCGTAAGCCGGGTGGCTTTGTGAATTACAACCCGAGCAATAATCAACTCGTGCTGGCCGGCGAGGATGGCAACGCTTCCAACCTCGGCATGCAGACCGACTTCAGGAATTTTGCACCGCGCCTTGGTGCCTCTTATCGGGCTACCGATCAGACCGTGGTACGCGCGGGTTTTGGGGTCAGCTATGTGCCCTTCGTCGACAATTCGTATGCATACAACTACCCCATCAAGACCAGTACGTTTTACACGAACACGCCGACCTACGGGGCGGCCCTCAACCCTGCCGGCGGCATGGTGAACTTCACAACCGGCATTCCTGTGACCCCTACGGCTGCCTTTGATTCCAACGGGACACTTACGGAGAGCGCGGCCAACGGTACCATTGGGCTTGCCAATCTGTATATTCCGCTGAACTTCAGGAACGCATATGTGACGTCCTGGAATGCGGCGCTGCAGCAGGCTCTGCCGGGTGACTTTTCTATGCAGATCGCCTATGTGGCCAACCATGGCACACGCATCGATGTTGCACAGAACATCAACCAGCCTCAGGCCTATGGGGAGAGCGCTGCTTTTGATCCGTTCAAGCTTGCGTTCGGAAAGACGGCTGCAGTTACAGAATATTTCCTGGGTTACTCCACCAACTACCAATCACTTCAGGCGCAGTTGTCACGGCGCTTCACGCATGGTTTGGCCTTCTCGGAGGCTTTCACGTGGGGCAAGGCGGAGAATTACCAGACCGGCGCTCAAGATGGTGGCCTGCTCTTCTGGGCCGGTCCGGTGCATCGCAATTACGCGGTGGCTGATTTCGACCGCACCCGCAACTTCGAGCAGACCGTGACCTATGAGCTGCCTGCCGGGGCCGGACACCATTTCTTTAACGCGGGGATTGCGTCGTATGTGCTCGGAGGATGGAAGACCTCGGCCATTCTGTCCGCGGTATCCGGCCTGCCCTTCACCATCTCCACTACGAGCGCGACGCCCGGTACGACCCAAACGGCGAATCAAACCGGAATCTACACCGTTACTCATGCAGTGAGCCGGGCCGCGAATGTGGCGTGGTTCAATCCAGCCGCCTTCAGTACGCCTGCTGCCGGTGTGCTCGGCAATACGGGACGCAACGCCTTCCGGGGGCCGGGGTATTTCTCGGACAATCTGTCGCTCTTCAAGAGCTTCCCGATTTTCCGGGAATCCGCGCTGGAGGCCCGTTTCGATGCGTTCAACCTGACCAACACGCCTGCGTTCGGGCTGCCGACGGCCACGTTGGGATCAAACCTGGGCAAGATCACGGGGACGCTGGGAAGCGGCGTTGGCAATGTGAATGGGGTGGGTGGGCCGCGTGTGTTGCAGGCTGCGGTGAAGATCTCGTTCTGAGCCTTTCCTCCGTTGGGCGCGATGTCCTTTCGCTGTGCGCCTTATGCCCCAACCGGCGTGGGGACGTGCGGTTTGGGTTCCATCCAGAGTTTGCCGGCGAGGGCGAGCAGGAGGAGCATGGCGGTGCACAGGGCGAAGACGCGGCGGACGCTGGTGAGGTTGGCGAGGATGCCGGAGAGGAGCAGGCCGGCGATCTGGGCAGTGAAGATGCAGCTCATCACCGTGGAACCGACGCGGCCGAGGAGGGCTTGTGGGGTTTCCTGCTGGATGAGGGTTTGCGAGGGAACGATAATGCCGGCGCAGGAGACGCCGATGAGAAAGCAACCAGCGTAGAGGGTGACGTTGTGGGGCAGGGCGGCCATGAGGAGCGTCCCGGCGGCGATGCCGAGGAGGCCCCCGTAGACCTGAGTGGCATTGGAAACGTTCTTGGCGAAGGCGTTGAGGGCGTTGACGCCGAGGAGCATACCGGCGCCGATGAGCATGCTGCCGATGGTGAAGACCCTGATGGCGGCGTGGAGGTCGTCGCGAACGTAGACGGCGATCAGCGGACCGAAGCAGCCCATGACGAACATGGCGGCGGCAAGGGAGACGATGACGAAGAGCAGGGCGGCGTGGTGGAAGATGAAGCTGCCACCCTGTTGCATGTCGGTAACGATTTTGCGGAGGCCGGTGGGTTGGGCTTCCTCTTTGGCGGCTGAAGGACTAGGTGGAGTTGCCGGCTTTCGGGGAGTCAGCAGGGGTATAGAGGCGATGAGGCTGGCGGAGATGGCGAAGCTGGCGGAGTCGGCCCAGTAGCAGAAGCGGGGACCGACGAGGCCGACGAGGGCGCCGGCGGCAAAGGGGCCGATGATGCGCATGAGGAAGAAGGCTTGCTGGAGCAGGGCGTTGGCGCTGCGGAGGCCGTGCAGCGGCACGATGGAGCGGATGGCAACGCCCTGGGCGGGAGAGAAGAAGCTGGAGACGATCGAGATACAGGCCATGACGGCGTAGAAGCCGGGGAGGCTGTGAACCGTGAGAAGGAGCAGGCAGAGGCCGGCGCGGAGGAGGTCGGAGGAGACGAGGGTGGGTTTCAGGGGCCAGCGGTCGACGAAGACACCGCTGATGACGCCGAGGACGGCGATAGGGAGCAGATAGGCAATCTGGAGGCCGGTGATCTGCTGGGGTCGGGCGTGGAGGTTGAAGGTGATGACCTCGATGACGGCAAAGAGCGCGAGGAAGTCGCCGAGGACGGAGACGATCTGGGCGTACCACATGCGGCGCATGGGCGCGATGCGTAAGACGGCGCCCATGGAGAGTGGATCGGGCTGCGTAGGCGAGGGCAGGGGAAGGCCGTCGGGCGTTTCGGCGGGGGTGGAGGGGGCCTGTGTGCTCATGAGGGAAAACTCCAGGCTGAGAGTGGGTTGTTTGTCCAGATGATACGCGAGCGTTGCGAAAGGGGAAGATGGCGTCGTTGACCCACGCGGGGGATTGCACTCGGGCGTGGCCCCGGCGACAATAGGCGGCAAACCAAAGAGAAGTTGAGATCGTGCATGCGGCGGAGGCCGGAAGTTCGCGGAAGTTTGTGTTGGGGAGATTGCGCGTTGAGCCGAGTAGTCCTTCTCTTCCCAGCGGTGTGTTGGTCTTTGTGGCTGGCGGGTTGTGGAAGCACGGCCGCCCCGGTCGCTGGGCCGAATGCTTCCTTGAGTGTGACTGCACTGAGTTTTCCGCCGGCTACCGTAGAGAGCGGCGGCGGGCAAAGCACGGTGACGTTGACGAACACCGGCGGACAGGCGTTGTTCCTTGCAGGGATGGCGCTCAGCGATACGAACGACTACGCGGTGAGTTCCACGTGTGGGGCGAGTGTGGCAGCTGGAGCGAACTGCGTCATCACCGTGCAGTTTCGTCCGCAAAGCGTAGCGAACATGCCGGCAACGCTGACGCTTACGGATAACAGTGGTGGCGAGAGCGGGGCGCAGCAGGTGATCTCGCTGAGCGGAACGGGAACGCCCGTTCCTGTGGCCCAGGCAACGCTTGCACCGACGAGTCTGAGCTTTTCACCTAC
>CAXUDN010000016.1:5890-32381 GCA_964249715.1 uncultured Acidobacteriaceae bacterium | reverse complement strand
GACGGCTACCGCAGCGCAGACGGTGACCTTAAGCAACGCGGGTACAGCTCCGCTCACAATCAGCGAAGCGGTGGTGACTGATACGGCAGATTTCAGTATCGCGGGGACGACGTGCGGGAGCACGCTGGATGCGGGGGCGAGTTGCACGTTCTCGATCGGGTTCGGGCCGGGGACTGTTGGCCCAGTCGCGGCGACGCTGACGATAACGGACAATGCCGGTGGCGGCAGCGGTGCCCAGCAGAGTGTCACCCTGAGTGGAACGGGGTTGCCGGTGCCGCTTCCGCAAGCGACCTTGACGCCGACAAGCATTGGCTATCCTGCAACAGTGATCGGCTCGACGGCTCCCATGCAGACGCTGGTGCTGAGTAATACAGGGACGGCTGCGCTGAGCATAAGCAGTGTTGCTGTGGGAGATGCGGCAGACTACAGCGTATCGAGTGCCTGCGGGATGGCGCTGCCGGTGGGCGCAAGTTGCCCGCTCAGTGTGAGCTTTCATCCACAGACGACCGGGTCGCTGGCTTCGATGTTGACGATCACGGATAACAGCGGCGTCCAGAGCGGGACGGTGCAACAGGTTGTGGGGTTGAATGGGACGGGTTTGCCGGTGCCTGCGGCGCAGGCGGTGTTGTCGCCGGGGAGTGAGGCGTTTGGATCGGTGAATGTGGGATCGGCCAGCGCGGCACAGAGCTTTACCTTGAGCAATACGGGGACGGCGCCGCTTACGTTGAGCGGTGTGACCCTGAGCGATACGCAGAACTACAGTTTGAGCAATGGCTGCGGGGTGAGCCTTGCGGCGGGTGCAGTTTGTGGGCTGAGTGTAGTGTTCCAGCCGGGAAAAGCTGGTCTTTTGAATGCGGCGTTGACGGCGACCGACAACAGTGGGGGCGTGAGTGGAGCGCAACAGACGGTGGTCTTGAGCGGAACCGGCGTAGCGCTACCGGCACCACAGGCTGTGTTGACGCCCGCGATGGTGAGTTTTCCGAACACAATGATGACGCTGAGTTCGGCTGCGCAGACCGTGGTGCTGTCCAACACAGGCAATGCGCCGCTTGCCCTGACCGGCATGACTTTAAGTGATACGCAGGACTTCAGCTTCAGCTCGACCTGTGCCGGGACGGTTGCTGCCGGGGCGAGTTGCGCGCTGACGGTGGTGTTCAAGCCGCAATCGGCCGTGTCGTTTGCGGCGGTGCTGACGGTCGCGGACAACAGCGGCGGAAGTAGTGCGACGGGGCAGCAGACGGTGACTTTGACGGGAAACGGGATTGCGTTCGCTTTGCCGCGGGCGGTGGTCTCGCCGGCGTCGCTGACCTTTCCAACGACGGTGACGAACTCGAGCGCAGCGGCGCAGGCAGTGACGTTGACGAATACGGGAACGACTCCGTTGACGGTGGCGAGCGTCACATTGAGCGGGGCGAGCGCAGCGGCGTTTCAGGTTTCGGCGGGGACCTGTGCCGGGATGTTGGCGGCGGAAGCGTCATGCACGGAGGCGGTGGTGTACAGCCCGACGATAGCGAGTGCGGGCGATAACGCGAGCCTGGTCTTTACGGACGATGCGATGGGGGTGATGGGGTCGGTGCAGACGGTGGCGCTGGCGGGTAAGGCGTTAGCTGAGGTTGATTCGGTGGAGAATTTTGGAGACTCCCTTACGTGCGGTTTTTACGCGCAGCCGAACGACGGCACGGGGCTGGTTTGGTCGCTGGAAGGCTACGCCGGCTTATTCGATGCCTGGCTTGGGGTGCCTGCGCAGAACTGGTGCCGCCAGGGGGATACGGCCGCGGACCTTTCACGGCTTTGGGTGCCGTTCCACAGCACGCCGGCAAGCACGGGAAATCAACTGTTCACGCTGATGATCGGAACCAATGATGCCTATCGCTATGGGATTCCAACGGATGCCCTGCAGACGTACACGCAGGAGGTGGGTGCGGCGGTCGCGTGGTTGGCGATGCCGAACAGCGACAAGGTGCTGGCGAATGCGATAACGCAGCAGGTGGGGACGTGGAGCCCGGACGTGGGATTCGGGATGATGTCGACCAGTGCGGGAGCGAGCCTGACCTTCAATGTGAATCAGGCGGCGGCGGGACGTAATTTGTATGTGGTGTACCACGTGTGGGCGCAGCCTTATGGGGTGGCGGGAAAGGCAACGATCTCCGTGGATGGGACGGTGCAGGCGACGGTGGATGAGTCAGCGAATTCGTCCGTGCGCATTCCGACCGAGAATGGAACGAGCGACACCTTTTTAGTGCGAACGGTGCCGTTGGGAGCAGTGGGACCGCATACGGTGAGTTTTAGTTCGGTGGGGCCGAGCGGGTCGGAGATCGGGCTGCTGTGGGCGGGCGTGGCGCAGGAGAACTACGTTGCGGTGGATGGCGCACCGCGAGTGCTGTTAGGTCTGGTACCGAATTCGCCCTCGGGCAACCAGACGTTCGCGGCGGACAATTACAGCCTGCAATTGGGGAGCCTGGTGCCCACGTTGGTAGCTGACGGGATGAATGTGCAGATTGTGCCAACATCCCGGGTGCTGGATCCTGGAACGGATTTTGCCGATATTTTGCACCCAAATAATGCCGGGCATGCAAAGCTGGCGGCCGCGTTTGAGCAGTATCGATGACCGGTACGGAGGATTCAGAAGATCCAGGCGCACCGCCGGCATCTTGTAAAGGATGAGTGTAGCTACAGAGCGGGAGGCGGGGAAGAAGGCGGGTCGGCCGAATCTGATCCTGGGGATCTGTTGTTTGAGCCTGCTGATTGTGGGCATGGACGTCACGATTGTGAATGTGGCGTTGCCGGCGATTGAGCATGACCTGCATGCGACGCTGGCGGCGCTGCAGTGGGTGGTGGATGCGTACACGCTGGTCGTGGCGAGTCTGCTGATGTTGTCCGGTGCTCTGAGCGATCGGTTTGGGCGGCGGCGGGTGTTTCAGATTGGGTTGGTGCTGTTTACGGCGGGGTCGGTGTTGTGTTCGCTGGCGCCGACGATTGGGGCCTTGGTGGCGTTTCGGGCGGTGCAGGGGTTGGGGGCGTCGATGCTGAACCCGGTGGCGCTGTCGATTATTGCGAATGCGTTTCCAGCGCCGAAGGACCGGGCGCGGGCCGTGGGGGTATGGGGAGCGGTGGCGGGGGTGTCGCTGGCGCTGGGGCCGCTGCTGGGTGGGGTGTTGACGCAGACGGTGGGGTGGCGGGCGATTTTCTGGGTGAATCTGCCGATCGGGGTAGTGGCGGTGATCCTGGCTGCGCTGTTTGTGCCGGAGTCGAAGGCGGAGCGGGCGCGGGCGTTCGATCCGCCGGGGCAGGTTCTGGTGTTTTCGTTTTTGACGGCGGTGACGTTTGCTGTCATTGAAGGACCGCGGCGGGGATGGCACTCGCCGGTGATCCTGGGGCTGTTTGGTTTGGGGGCGGTTTGTTTCGTGGGATTTCTGGTTGCTGAGGGGCGGCGGCGGGAACCGATGATGGACCTGCGGTTCTTTCGGAGTGTGCCGTTCAGTACGGCGGCGTTGCTGGCGATGTTGGCGTTTGCTTCGTTTGCTGGATTCCTGTTCCTGAACGCGTTGTATTTGCAGCAGGTGCGGGGTTTTTCGGCCCTGCGGACGGGGACATATACGCTTCCGCTGGCGGTGGCGATGATGGTGTGCGCGCCGTTGTCGGGGCGGATGGTGGGAAGTGGGGGGACGCGGTTGCCGTTGCTGCTGGCGGGTGTGGGCTTTCTGGGAAGCGCGGTGTTGTTGACGGGCTTGAGTGAGGGGACGGCGGTTTGGGTGTTGATGGTCTCCTATGTGCTGTTTGGGGTGGGGTTGGGAATGGTGAATCCGGCAATTACGAACAATGCGGTGGCAGGGATGCCGTTGTCGCAGGCGGGGGTGGCGGCAGCCATTGCGTCGACGAGCCGGCAAGTGGGGGCGGCGCTGGGGGTGGCGGCTGCGGGGACGGTGGTGCATGCGAGCCGGGCGCATGGGACGGATTTCGCGCGGGCGACGCACCCGGTCTGGTGGGCGATTGCTGCCGCGGGGGTGGTGGTATTAGGGGCGGGGGTGGTGTCGAGTACGGCGTGGGCGAGAGGGAGTACGGAGCGAGTGAAGGGGTTGTTGGAGGCGGGTGCGTGAGGTTGGGCAGGTAGAGATGGCCAATGCGAACGGCGCCAAGAACGCCAGGGTACGCCATGGGATTGTCGCCGGGGGAAGAAACGCGAAATGCGGTGTTCGCGGAGTTGCGCCGCGTGGTGCTTAAGGGCTTAGCTGTCGACTAGTTCTACGAGGAGAACCTGTTCGTCGTTGTCGACCTCGCGGAGTTTCACTTCGATGATTTCGCGGCGGGAGGTGGGGACGGTGCGGCCTACGTATTGGGCCTGGATGGGGAGTTCGCGGTGGCCGCGGTCGATGAGGACGAGGAGTTGGACGGACTTGGGACGGCCGTGGTCGAAAAGGGCGTCGAGGGCGGCGCGGATGGTGCGTCCGGTGAAGAGGACGTCGTCCATGAGGATGATGTCGCGGCCGGCGACGTCGAAGCCGACGTCAGCCTTTTCGACGACAGGGCGGATGTCGCGGGTGGAAAGGTCGTCGCGGTAGAAGCTGATGTCGAGGACGCCGGTATCGATGGGGTGGTTTTCGATGGAGCTGATGATTTTGGCGACACGCTGGGTGATGGGGACGCCGCGGCGCTTGATGCCGACCAGGCCGAGGTTGGTGGCGCCGTGGTTGCGTTCGACGATCTCGTGGGCGAGGCGGACGAGGGTGCGGTCGATCTCGGAGGCGGAGAGGAGGCGGCCTTTTTCGCGCAGTTTCGGGGCGCTCGGGGTGGGCTCGGCGGAGGATGAGACGGTGTCGCTCATGGTGAGGATGATAGCAGCGGAGGGAGGGTGCTAGGCGCCGGGGCGCCGGCGGACAACGAGGCCGGTGACGCCGGCGGCGACGGTGGACAGCAGCAGGTAGAAGGCGGCAAAGACGGCACTACCCGAGAGCATGAGGCCGACGCGGAATTCGGGGACGGCGAGCATGTCCAGCGTGGGCTGAACGCTGGCGCCGAGGCGCTGGAGAGCCAGTTCGCGCTGCTGGGCGAAGCTGGCAGCGATCTGCGCGTCGAAAAGGGCGGCATCGTGAAAAACAAAGCGCTTCAGGACGAGCGAGAGCGTGAAGGTGACCGCGCAGCTGAGGACGACCAGAATGGCGGTGAGAAAGCCGAGCCGGGCGGCGAAGCCGGAGGTGGTGGGCGCCGGCGTCCTGGCGCGTGTGTTGAAAACGGTGACGGTGAGGATGGGCGCGCCGAGGACCCAGAGAAGCACCAAGGCGCTGGCGGGCGGGACGAGGATGCTCAGGAAGCCGAGCGCGAGGGTGACAGCGGCGGCGAGCAGAGCGTACTCGATCCCGAGAGGCCAGGTCTGGCGGGTGGGGTCGGCGGTGCGGTTTGAGCGTCTGGCCCAGCGCGGGGATGGCGGCGCGTCGGAAGACGGCGCGGGTGCGGGGGCATTCTTCTGAGCGTATTCGTGGCTGGTCTGGGCGATTTCCACTTGCAGCTCCTCAGAAAGAAAGATCTGGGGGGCGCCGCAATGGGTGCAATAGATGAGATGACCGTCCTCAAGCTGGACGGTTTGCTGGCAGCGGATGCAGGGGCGGTCGTTCACCTCTCTAGAGGCTACCGGACGCCGGGTGTGCAAGGGAAGCGATCGGGCATTATTCCCGGTCGCTGGCGTCGTGGTGGTGGAGGCCGGAGGGAAGGTCAAGGGCGACGAGGCCGATGCGGGTACCGCCGTCCTCGGAATGAATACCGACGATGTGCTGGTGCTCTACGGAGCCTGCGCGAAGTTCGAGGTGATCGCTCTCGCCCATCTGAACGCCTTTCTGGTCTGTGCCGCAGGTGAGGCCGTCGCCGGTGCGGACGGGCGTGCCGACTGGGTCCTTGCCGCGGCAGGTGAGGACGGCACCATAGCGTCCCATGTCTTTTTTATAAAAGGCGAGGACCTTGTCTTCGGGGTCGGAGGTTTGGAGATTGGAGGTGTGCACGCCAAGTTTGAAGTCGCCGAAGTTCATGCTGACGTCCGCGGCGCCGTTGTCGTCCTTATCTTTTTTTACCAGCGTGGCGCCCGGATAGGTGGTCAGGCCGGTTTGCGCGCCAGTGGCTTTGTCGTCGGTTTTGACGTGCATGGAGCCGAAGGGGGTTCCGATGTCGACGTTGTCGTTGCCGTTGTTGCCTTTGTGGGTCTCCACACGGCAGCCGGCGACGGCGACCAGGAAGGCGAGTGCGAGTACTGGGCCGAGGCGGAACATAGGGCGAACCTCCGGGAGCGAGGACATTTCGAAGAAGAATACGCGGGGGAAGAAGATTTAGTTCAAGAATTTGACCGTTCAGCCGATAAGAAAGAGAAGGACTGTACGAGTCCGCGGCTTTTCTGTTGGAAAAGCGTCTGAAGGAGTGGTGCGCGAGAGGAACGACGGCGGAGCGATGCGGCCGGCGCAGGGCGCTTGAAATGGTGAGCACGGGACCGAGTTGGAGTGTGCGGGAGATGGTTGGGGGTGTGCTGATGGCTTCGCTACTCGCGATGCTCCTGGTGCCTGGTCTTCGGGCGCAAGTGGCAGACCCTGGCGGGCCGCCGCAGGCCGACGAAGCTGCACCGGACCCGGGTCAGGCAACCAGGGGAACGCCGGCAGCCGATCCGCCCTCGCGCGTGGTGCGGATCAGCATTCTTCAAGGGGATGTGTCTGTGGAGCCGGCGAGCGTAATGCAGTTTGCGCCGGCCGAAGTGAACCAGGTGTTGACCTCGGGCGACCGCGTCTATACGGACCCGAGTGCGAACGCGGAACTGGAAGCTGGACAGGTCGCCGTGAGAATGGGCAGCGGGGCGGACCTGACGGTGACCGCGATGACGGATCAGGTAGCGCAGTTCGGGCTCGCGTCCGGGTCGGTACACCTGCGCAGCTACGCGCTTACGCCGGGCGCAGTTCTGGAGTTGGACTCGCCGGAGGCGGCGATCACGGTTCTGCAGCCGGGAGACCTGCGCGTGGAAGAAGATGCTGCGGGACATGCCACCAGCGTCGAGGTCGTGAGCGGGCAGGTGCAGGTAGACGGGCCGGGCATCAGCCAGAAACTGAATGCGGGGGACCAGGTGCGAGTTCATGCCGCGGACCCGGCAGCGGGCCAGGCGGCGTTTGCCGAACCGTTGGCGCCCGGGACCGGCGACGCACTGGACACATTTTCCGATGCGCGCGACGGCGCGTACGCGAACGGGATCACCGGCAGCAGCGACTATCTGAGCGCGGACACGACGGGGAGCGCCGATCTGACCGGCTACGGAAGCTGGGACGCGGGTGGGGATTACGGCGCGGTGTGGTTTCCGGTGGTGGCTGCGGGTTGGCGACCGTACTGCTACGGCCATTGGGCGTGGGTAGCGCCCTGGGGGTGGACCTGGGTAGGAGCGGAGCCGTGGGCCTTCGCGCCGTTTCACTACGGACGATGGTTGCAGGTGGACGGGCGATGGGGGTGGCTTCCAGGTACGCGTTCCCTCAAGCCGATTTATGCGCCGGCGATGGTTGCTTTTGTGGGAGGGCGGCAGTTTTCTGCTTCGCTGGGTTACGCACCTGGAACTGGAGTGGCGGCGTGGTTTCCCCTGGGGCCGCGGGAGCCCTATGCACCGTGGTATGGCGGCAGCACGCTTTACCTGAACAGGGTGAATGCGAGCAATATCTACGACCCGAATGCGTCGGAGGCACGGGCACTTTATAACCAGCGTGCGGTGAACGTGTACCGGACCGCGTTGGCGACGAACCGCGCCTATGCAAACCGAACCGTGGGCACGGTGGCAATGCCGGAGGCAAACTTTGCGGCGGGGCAGGCCGTGGCACGCAATCAGGTGAGGCTTTCGGCGACGCAACTGGCGGAAGCGCCTGTGGTTCTACACCCTGCCGTATCGCCGGAGCGCTCCATGGTGGTGAGGGGAGTGGCCCGGGCGGTCCCGCCGCAGCCTGGGCATGCTGCTTTGCCAGGGAGTGGTGAGGTGCGTGGGTCGGCAGCGGACGAGAGTTTAACCGGGGGAGGATCGCCGGTCTACGCAAACCGGCCCGCGTTCCCCTATGCGCAAACACCGCCAGTGGCTACGCGGCCGAGCTTCGAACAGGAGCGGCAGATGATGGATCGTACAGAACCTGGGCGGCCGTTACCGGCGGAGCAGAGCAGCGGGGCACGACAGATTCGCCCAGCCTCGCCGGCGGGAGGACATGAGGCCTCTCCCCGTGCCTCCTCCGCTCCAGGAAAGGCAGCCGAGCCGGCGCGCTCGGCACCCGCGCCGGCGCCGGCCACAAACAATTCGCACCATTAAATCGGTATCAGAGAAAAAAGTTACTTCCGTGTTCTGCGAGGAAGGTCGTTTGTCCGCTACCGGACAGACAATGATCTAGCGCGGGCCTAGCCTTTTGTACTTGCGAGGTCAGAATGTCTGGTACGGAACGCTTTAACGGAAAAGTCGCCTGGTTCAACAACGCAAAGGGCTATGGTTTTCTAGCGCACGATGGAGGGCCGGATGTCTTTGTTCATTTCAGCAGTATCCAAGCGGATGGATACAGGTCCCTGGCCGAGGGTGATGAGGTAGTGTTCAGCATCGTTCAAGGCGAAAAAGGTCCACAGGCCGATACCGTGGAGCGCGTCAAACCCTAGACTTCATCAACTTTGAAGGATCGGCACTGAACGGCCGATAGCCAGTCAAGACGAGGCGCGCGACCGTCTGCAACGGTCGATGTGCGTTCCATGGGCGGCGTGGAGAGTATGCAGCGGGCGAGTTCCGGGAATCGACTTCTTGATTGTTTGCCGGCAAGTTGTGCCGAGCGTTTACTGGGCGCATGCACCGCTGTGGAGCTTCCGGTGGGGTCATCGCTCTTCGAGCGAGACCGCCGTCCCCAGTTCGTGCATTTCCTCACCAGTGGAATCGCATCGGTAGTGTTTAACTCCGAGCGCGGCACTTCGGTCGAGCTTTCGACGGAGGGGTGTGAAGGCTTGGTCGGGTGGTTGCACCTTTTGGGTCCGGTTCCGTCGGGGGATGACTGCACGATGCAGGTTGGGGGTTCAGGGTACCGGCTTCCGCTCCCGCTGATGCAGAGAGAGTTCGACGAATTCTCCGACACGCGCCGGCGGGTGCTGGAGTACGCGCAGCACCAGATGACAGTCGCGAATCAGGTGCTTGCCTGCAATCGTTTGCACAGGGCCGAAGCGCGCTTCAGCCGGTGGCTGCTGATGGTTTCGGACCGGATCGGCAGCGATAACCTGCCTATGACGCAGGAGTTCATGTCGATCATGCTGGGTACGCGTCGTACAACTGTGGCTGAGGTTGCAGCCGGTCTCGCACGTGCGGGGGCCGGTGGAGGGGCGGCGCGGCGGGTTGCGGATAGCGAACCGGAAGGCGCTGGAATCCAGGGTATGCGAGTGTTACCCCATTCTCCGTGAACGCTATAGGTCGCTTTACGGCGAACTTTCGTCGGCCCGGGGTAGCTCCGGTAGAGTTGCCAGCGACCGCGCTTAGCACGGGCTTGCGGCGTCGAAAGGCGTCCGGCCTGTACACTACCTATCGCGGAGACGCATCTTTTCTTTTGGCGGAATCTGCCAAGCAAGGCCGACGCGCCGCATTCCCTTTCCATGAAGGACTCCATCGCATGAGCGACCAGCAGACATCCTCTCCCGTTCTTGAGCAAGTGACTGGAAACGACCTCGATCAGCTTTCGATCAATACGCTACGCATTCTGGCGGTCGACCAGGTGGAAAAGGCGAAGAACGGCCATCCAGGAGCCCCGCTAGGCTGCGCGCCGATGGCGTATCTGCTTTTCCATAAATTCATGAAGTACAACCCCCACGATCCGCTGTGGTCGGACCGGGACCGATTTGTGCTGTCCAACGGGCACGCTTCGGCTTTGCAATACGGCGTGTTGCACCTTACGGGCTACGACCTTCCCCTGGACCAGCTCGAAAACTTCCGCGAATGGGGATCGCACACACCGGGACACCCGGAGTATGGCGAGACGCCGGGCGTCGAGGTGACGACGGGACCTCTGGGGCAGGGACTGGCGGAGGCCGTAGGGCTCGCGATAGCGGAAAAGCACATGGGCGGGATCTACAACACCAACGAATCCAAGATCGTGGACCACTACACCTACGTGATCTGCGGTGACGGCGATCTCATGGAAGGTGTCTCGCACGAGTCCTGCTCGCTGGCGGGAACACTGCAACTTGCCAAGCTGATTCTGCTGTATGACGACAACCTGATCTCGCTGGATGGGCCGACGGACCTCAGCTTTACCGAGGACGTCAGCAAGCGCTTCGAGGCTTACAACTGGCACGTGCAGTTTGTCTCCGACGGCAACAATCTGGAGGAGTTGAATAACGCGATCGAGGCGGCCAAGATGGAGCGGTCCAAGCCCTCACTGATTCGTGTGCGCACGGTGATCGGGTACGGCTCACCCAAGGCGGGCACCAAAAGCGCGCATGGCGAGGCGCTCGGTGCAGATGCGACCAAAGCGACGAAGAAGTTCTTTGGCTTCCCTGAGGACAAGATGTTTTACATCCCGGACGAGGCGCTGGCGAACTGGCGCAAGGCCGTGGACAAAGGCAAAACCGAGCAGCAGCATTGGCAGGACCGCTTCGAAAGCTACAAGAAGGAGAATCCGGAGCTCGCCGCGCAGTACACCCGCTGCACCGAGATGAAGCTGCCGGACGGTTGGCAGAAAGCGCTTCCGACGTTCCCCGGTGGACCGGATGCAAAGCCCATGCCGACACGCAAAGCGGGAAATGCCGCGTTGAACGCGCTGGGCGCTGTGCTGCCGGAGTTATTCGGCGGTGCGGCCGATCTGACCAGTTCTACGTTCACCATCTTTAAAGACTCGGGAAATTTCCATCTGGATGCGAAGGGCCGCAACGTTTACTTCGGGGTGCGGGAATTTGGGATGATGGCCGCGGTGAACGGCATTGCCGCGCATGGGGGGCTGCTGCCTTTCGGATCGACGTTTTTCACGTTTTCCGACTATTGCCGTTCGGCGATTCGCATGGGCGCGCTGCAGAGCTCGCATTCGATGTACATCTTTACGCACGACTCGATCGGCCTGGGTGCGGATGGACCGACGCATCAGCCGGTGGAGCACCTGATGGCGCTGCGCGCGATTCCGCAGTTGACAGACTTCCGGCCTGCCGACGCGAATGAGACGTCCGCCTGCTGGGGCCTGATGGTGGAGCGCAAAAGCGCAAGCTTTATGGCGCTCTCACGGCAGGACCTGCCGGTGATGGATGCGGAGAAGTACAAGATCTTCGAGGGTGCGCGCAAGGGCGCGTATGTGCTCGAGAGTTTTGGCAAGGACGTGATCCTGGTCGCGACGGGTTCCGAGGTTTCGCTGGTGATGAAGGCGGCGGAGCAACTGAAGGGTGAGGGGATCAACGCGACGGTAGTTTCGATGCCGAGCTTCGCGATCTTCGAGGAGCAGGACGACGCGTATAAGGCGTCGATCTTCCCGCGAGAGATCCCCAAGGTCGCCGTGGAAGCCGGCGCGACGATGGGCTGGTACAAGTACATCGCCGGTAACGGCACGGCGATTGGGCTGGACCGGTTCGGGGCCTCGGCGCCTGGACCGGTGGTAATGGAGAAGCTTGGGTTTACCGTGGAGCATGTGGTGAGCGCGGCGAAGGCGTTGGTGAAGAAGTAAAACGGAAGCACGGAACACAGAAGGGATCAGGGCTTCCGCTCTGGTCCCTTTCTTTTGGAGGTGGCTTTGCGTGGCGGGGGCGTGGCACCATGGCTGCTATGACGCAGGATGAAGCGAAATTGCTGGCAGCGAAGCGGGCGGTGGAGTTTGTCTCCGATGGAATGAATGTGGGGTTGGGGACGGGGACGACGGCTACGCTGTTCATCCGGGAACTGGGGAAGGCCGTGGCCGGTGGCTTGCGGATTCGGGCGATTGCGACTTCGGATGCGAGCCGGGCGTTGGCGATGGAACTGGGGATCCCGATGACGAACTTCAACGAGACGCCGGTGCTGGATGTGAATGTGGACGGTGCCGATGAAGTGGCGCCGGGGTTGGCTTTGATCAAGGGTGGGGGCGGGGCGCATTTGCGGGAGAAGATTGTGGCTTCGGCGGCGCGGGAATTTATAGTGGTGGCGGATGAGAGCAAGGTCGTGGAGAAGCTGGGGAAGTTTCCGCTGCCGGTTGAAGTATTCCAGTTGGCGCTTCCGCTGGTGACGCGGCGGCTGGATGAGTTGGGGTTGAAGCCAGTCTTGCGGAAGGCTCGGGGCGGCGATGGGCCGTGGATTACGGACGAAGGCAATGTGATTCTGGATTGCCATTGCGGCGTGATTGAAGATCCGGAAGAGTTGGCGGACGAGATCCGCAACATTGTGGGCGTGGTGGAGCATGGGTTGTTTCTGGGCATGGCGACGCTGGCGCTGGTGGCGGGTGAGAATGGCGTGCGGGAGTGGCGGCCGTAGCTCTACGGAATGCCTTGGGGCGGTGCGGATGAAACAAGCTGCGTGGGCGTCAGGAAGGGCGAGAGGGTTATTGCCGTTGTTGGTCCTGCTTCCCTGGCTGAGTGGGGTATGTGGACGAACGGTCTATGCGCAGGGAACGCTGGACGACCAGGCATACCGGCTCCAGGTGGGTACGCAGCTGGTGCTGGTGGATGCGTCGGTGGAGTGGAAGCGGACGGGGCAGCCAGTGCCCGGCCTGGGCGCGGGGGACTTTGTGATTGCGGAGGACGGGGTAGCCCAGACAGTGTCAAGTGTGAGTGAGGACGCCCTGCCCCTCTCGTTGGTGCTGTTATTCGATCTGACGGATACGGTGCATCCGGTACTCCAGCATTTGGCGGATGGGGCGGCGGCGGTGTTGCGGCATGTACGCCCGCAGGACGAAGTCGCGGTAATGACGTTTTCCTCGCACACGAAGTTGGAACAACGGTTTACGCGGGACCGCATGACAGCTGCCGAGGGAATCGATGCGGCTTCGGCGAGCTATGACCGGAGCGAGCCGACGTTTGTGTTCGAGGATCTGTGGGAGGCGGTGCAGGTTTCGGAGGCGAGTTCGCTGAAAGATGCGCGGCGGGTGCAGGTTTGGGTGACCGATGGAAGCGCGAATGATCAGGAGACGCAGCGGGGCATGGCGAGTCATGCGCCGGCAAGGCTGCATACGCAGGAGGAAGCCGCGCGGGCATTGCTGGGATCGAATGTCGTCGTGAGCGCGCTGATCGAGCGGAGCGGGATGCGGGGCACGGGACGATACGGGGATGTGGAGCGCTATACCGACGAGACCGGCGGCCCGGTGCTCTACGCAACGGAGAGCGATGCGGCTGAGCGCTTCGCGGCGCTGCTGGACACGTTGCGGGCGCGGTACACGCTGGGGTTCAAGCCGGGCGAGATAAAGGCGGAAGGGACATTGTGCCGGCTCAAGGTGGGGCTGAGTCCGGCGTTCTGGGCGGCGCATCCTGGGGTGAAGGCGAAGGATGTGGTGGTGCGGTCGCGCGGAAGTTACCTGCGATCGACGGCGGGGAAGTGAAATGCCGGGCGGAAACGATTGGTTGCTCGTTTGGTCGCCCGGCACAGTTGGGCCGCAGGGGAGGGTGCGCGGTTTAGCTTAGGGAAGTCGCGTTGAGGCGACTTCTGCGAACGGCTTCGGCGCCCATGAGCAGGGCGGGGCCGAGCAGAAGGACGAAGCTGGAGGGCTCGGGGGTAACGGCGGACGGATCGACGATGAACTCCTGCTCGCCTCCCTTGGTGGTATCGGAGATGACGTCGTACAGACCGCTCATATGGCTGTAGTTTGCCAGGGCCGCGTCGATGTAGCTGTTGTCCGCGATCTGGCTCGAGTAGGAAGTGTTGGTGATGTCGTACGCCGTGATGTCCCAGGCAGCTTCTTGAATGGCTGTACGGTTGGCGCTGGCTTGGACGATCTGGCTGAACAGGTAGGCTTCTTCCTCATACACCTGGCCTTCGGCGGGGCTGTAGGTGTTGGAGAGATTGGAGCTGCCTACGGTGGTGACGTTGGCGCTGTAGGTGGTGCCGACAACGCTGACGATGTTGAAGTCGATGCACATGGCGGCGACGTCCTGGCCGTTGATTCCCAGGGTGTAGGGGCCAATGTAGACGTTGTCGATGGTGCTCCCATCGATGGTTACAGAAGGCGCGATCACGGCGGGGCTGCCTGCGTCGACAAGGGTGACCTGGATGGGGCCGGCGGAGGCCGCGAGGGTGGTGGATGCGGCAAACAGGGTGCTGAGGAATAAGTTACGGGGAGAGACGACGTTCACTTGGGCATGCTCCGAGATTGAAGGGTGAAACTGATTGGGCGGTACGAGATTGACGTTACGGTTCATCTTCAGCCGGAACAAGATCACTTTGGAGAGTGCCGTACGCCTGTTTCGGTGCTTACCGAAGCGCACTCGAAAGTGCTGCGCTTTCCAATTACCAGGGTCATGTGCCTCGCGGTGCATCCCGGAGTTCCCAAAGGCAGATGGTTAGCATCGCCGTACGCCGAAACGCCATCCCATGGAGCATGGCGAATTCAGCGAGCGCGGCACAGCGGGGAAAGACATGGTTTATCACCGGGGCATCGAGCGGCTTTGGGCGGCTGATGGCGGAGTATCTGCACGGGCTGGGGGCGACCGTTGTGGCGACCGCACGGAACGTGGGTGACTTGCGTGAGCTGACCACCAGGTACCCCGGCATGTTGGTTCTGCCACTGGATGTCACAAGCAGCGATTCGCTTGCGCATGCGGTCGCGGACGCGTTGGCGCACACAGGCGGCGTGGATGTGCTGGTGAACAACGCCGGTTATGGCGTCTGCGGGGCCGTGGAAGAGGTGCAGGCGGACGAGTACATGCCGATGTTCAACACCAATGTGTTTGGGTTGGTGAATTTGACGAAGGCGTTTCTGCCGCACTTCCGGGAGCGGCGGTCAGGCGCCATCATCAACTTCTCCTCTATTGGGGGCTTAATCGGGTCGCCGGGATGGGGATTTTATAACGCCACCAAGTTTGCGGTAGAGGGTCTGAGCGAGGCGCTCTACGCCGAGATGAAGCCGCTGGGTGTGAAGGTGATGGTCGTCGAGCCGGGTCCGTTCCGGACGGACTTTTTGGGCCGTTCCGGCAAGGAAGCCGGGATGCGGATCACGGATTACGAGACCACGGTAGGCAAGACGCGGGAGTACTTCAAAACGCAAGCCGGCAAGCAGCCGGGTGATCCGCAGCGGGCGATTGAAGCGGTGGTGGAAGCGATCAGTGCACCAGAGTCGCCCAAGCACCTGCTGCTGGGCAAGATCGCTCTGCAGCGCTTCCGGACGCATTTGCAGGAGTGGGGCGCGGAGCTCGATAGATGGCAGGAGTTGACCAGTAACGCGGATTTCCCGGATAGCGAGCACTCGTTGACAACCCCGGCCTACGCAGACGCGAAGGCTTGAAGCACGGCACGTTCTTGGAAGAAGGTCAGGGCCGAACGGGCAGGCATAGGTTCGCGGTACTCTTTTAGAGTTGCTTGAACGAGGTAGGGATGGGACCTGGAGTGATCTCCCAGATCCATGCCGCGCCGGGCTGTAAAAGACCCTCTAAGCTGGAGGTCTTGGTTTGATGAACGATCGATTGTGGGAGATGACCTATGGCAGCAGTAGCTGAAGTTGGGCAGTCAATGACGGACCAGGATGTGGCGGGCGAGCTTCCCACCAACGAGCGAGTTCCGGATCCATGCATTGTGGTGATCTTTGGAGCCTCCGGCGATCTGACCAAGCGCAAGCTGTTGCCGGCGCTGTTTCATCTGGAGCAGCAAGGCTTATTGCCGAGGGATTTTGCGGTGGTCGGCGTGGCGCGGCGTGATCTTTCCGGCACGTTTGCGCCGGACATGCAGGATGGCATTCTCAAGGGCGGCGGCGTGGATGCAGGTGATTCCCGGCTGAAGCCGTTCATCGATCGCGTGCGATACTTCGCCACCAACTTCGACGATGACGCAGGCTTTGAGAAGCTGAAAGGCTTTCTGGCCGACCTGGATAAGGAGCTGGGCACCAAGGGCAACCGATTGTTCTATCTGGCGGTTGCGCCGGAGTTTTTCGCCGACATTGCGCAGAGGCTGAGCAAGCACGGCATGACGCAGGCTCAGCAGGGTAGCTGGGTGAACGTCATCATCGAGAAGCCTTTTGGCGTCGATCTCGAAAGCGCCAAAAAGCTGAATACTGAAATCAATGCCGTACTGGGCGAGGACCAGATTTTTCGTATCGATCATTACCTGGGTAAGGAGACGGTGCAGAATATCCTGGTCTTCCGGTTTGGCAACGGGATCTTTGAGCCGGTTTGGAACCGCAATTTTATCGATCATGTGGAGATTACGGCAGCGGAGTCCATCGGCATAGAAGGGCGTGGGCCGTTCTATGAAACCGCGGGGGCGCTGCGCGATGTGCTGCAGAACCATGTGATGGAAGTGATGAGCTTTGTGGCCATGGAGCCACCGGACAGCTTTGAGTCCGCGGCGGTTCGAACGGAGAAGCTGAAGGTTTGGAAGGCCATCCAGCCGATTGCGGTGAAAGACACCGCGCGTGGGCAGTATGGCGCGGGTACTGTGGACGGACAGAAGGTGATTGGCTATCGGCAGGAGGACCGGGTCAGTCCGGAGTCCTCGACCGAGACCTTTGCGGCGATGAAGCTGAACATCGAAAACTGGCGCTGGGCTGGTGTGCCGTTTTACATTCGCGCGGGCAAGCGTTTGGCGAACCGGGTGACGGAGGTGACGGTGACCTTTAAGCAGCCGCCGCTGCACCTGTTCAAGGCCAATGCGAGCGACGGAAGCGTATGCCCCAATGTGTTGAAGCTGCGGATCCAGCCTGATGAAGGGATCACACTGATCTTTGGCGCCAAGGTGCCGGGGCCGACGACGAATGTGAAGCCGGTGGAGATGCACTTCAGCTATGCCGATGCGTTTGGCAAGAGTTCCGCGAATGGCTATGAGCGGCTGTTGCTGGATGCCATGTTGGGCGACGGAACCCTGTTTGCTGAGCGTGAGGGTGTGGAATCGACATGGGCGTTGATGACCCCGATTCTCCAGGCATGGAAAGCAAATCCGCCGAAGGATTTTCCCAATTACGACGCGGGGAGCATGGGGCCAAAGAACGCGGACGACTTACTGAAGCGCGACGGGCGGAGTTGGGCGAAGCTCTGAGCACTTCGTTCTGCTCAGCGATGCGCTGCATGGCGCAGGCTGATCCCCAAAACGTAGCAACTACTCTTGAGCACTGAGAACGGAAATGCCCGCACCTGTCACTGTGACGTATGTAATTTGGCCTGATGTTCCCTCGCTGGCCCTGGCTTCGGCGCAGCACTTTGCTGAGAAGGCGCAGGCTGCGGTGGCGCGGCGTGGGCTCGCGCGGGTAGCGATTTCGGGTGGGACCACGCCGCAGGCTGTGTTCTCGCTGCTGGCCGATCCGGCGCACGGTTTTGCAAATACCATCCCGTGGGACAAGCTGCAGCTGTATTGGGTGGATGAGCGCTGTGTGGCGCCGGATCATCCGGAATCCAATTACGGCGTGTGCAAGCGGCTTCTGCTGGATAAGGTGGCGATCCCGGCAGCGAACGTTCATCGCATGGAGGGTGAGCTGGATCCGGACGAGGCCGCATCCCGCTATGAGAGCGACCTGCGGAATTCCATGAAGCTGGAAGGTGCGGAGTCGCCGGCCTTTGATCTGCTGCTGCTGGGCATGGGGGACGATGGGCACACGGCCTCATTGTTTCCGCACACGGATGGATTGAATGAGATGGGACGGCTCTGTATCGCCAACCATGTGCCGCAGAAAGATGTGTGGCGTGTGACGTTGACGTGGCAGGTGATCAACCAGGCGCAAGAGGTGGTCTTCGAAATTGCGGGCGCGGCCAAGACGGAGCGGGTGTTGGAAGTTTTTGCGGGACCCCGGGATCCGGAGCGCCTGCCCGCGCAGTTGATTCGTCCATCGAACGGGCGATTACTGGTGCAACTGGACGAAGTGGCCGCAGCTAAGTTACCGTCAAGCACCGAGTTGTTTGACAAACCTGACGGCAACCACAAGGTTGGCACGCTGGAGATCTAGGCCCGCCATCCGCGGGATGAGGAGATGGGCGGCGCATGATTCTGGCCGGTGATGTGGGTGGGACTAAGGTCCATCTGGCTCTATATAACTTTGCGGGCGGGGACCTTGTGCAATTGCGCGAGGAGAAATTTCCTGCGTCCGAGTATGCCTGTCTGGATGACGTGGTCAAGGCGTTTCTGGTCAAGGGACCGCAGGACAAAGCGGAGATCGTCGCCTCCTGCTTCGGTTGTCCAGGTCCGGTGCGCGACGGCCGTTTGAAGCTGACGAATCTGCCCTGGTCGCTGGACTCGCGCGACCTGCAGCGGAGCCTGGGTATTGAGCACATTTTTCTGATCAATGACCTGGAAGCGAATGGTTACGGTATTCCGGAGCTCGCCAAGGATCAAGTTTGCACCCTGTTGGAGGGGGATGCGGGTGGGGTTGGGCATCGGGGATTGATCTCTGCTGGAACGGGCCTGGGCGAGTGTGTGCTGGTTTGGGACACAAAGGCGCGGCGGCATATGCCGATCCCTTCCGAGGGTGGGCATGTCGATTTCGCTGCCCGCAACGAACGCGAGATCGCGCTGCTGCATTATCTGCGCAAACAGTTGAATGGCCGTGTGAGTTTTGAGCGCGTCGTCTCCGGGATCGGCATACGTAATGTCTATGCCTTTCTGCGCGAGGACCAGAAGATGGAAGAGCCCGACTGGTTGCGTGAGCGCATGCGGACGGAAGATCCCAATGCGGTGATCGGTACATGTGCGGAGGCGGGTTCAAGCGAAATCTGCGTGGAAGCGATGAATATCTTTGCGGCGGCGCTGGGAGCCAAGGCCGGCAACCTGGCGCTGAGCTTGTTGTCCGTGGGTGGTATTTACCTGGGCGGAGGGATCGCGCCCAAGGTGCTGAAAATCATGGAGAACGGCAAGTTCGCCGAGGCGTTTCTGGACAAAGGACGCATGCGGCCCGTTCTGGAGGCGGTGCCCGTCCGGGTGATCCTAGACGACACCTGCGCCTTGCTGGGGGCTGCTGCGTACGCTGAGGCGCGTGCGGCAGAACTGTCCGGGCGGTCGGAACGTGCGGCGTCCCTACCGGCGTAGCGGCTAGAATCGTGGGCATGGCGAGTGTTCCTCTGCCTTCCCAGCCCTCGCATGCGGACGGGCCCGTGTCGGAAGCGCCGAAAGCCTCCGTGCTGGTTCGGCCCAACCGTGTTCCTGCGTATGCGGTATGCGGGGCGGCGCTTGCTGTGATCGGGGTGGTCACGGTATGGCCGACGGCGCTACTGCTTTGGTCGCTTTGGAGTACGGATCCGCTGAAGTCCATCGGAGGCTTTGTGCCGGTGGTGAGTTTTGTGCTGATTCTGCGAGTTTGGCGGGCGCTGGGGTGGGAGGCGCGCGGGAGCTGGTGGGGCTTGGCGCTGTTGGCCGTGACGGCTTCTGTGGTTGCGGTACGCGATCGCGCGGTGCTGGAGTTGGTTTTGGGGCCGGGGTGGTCGATCACGCTGCCGCCTCACTCCGTGGTGGCCGTCGCGTACGCCAGCGGGGTGGTGCTGCTGCTCGGGGGAGCGCGGCTCTGGCGGGCGGCGTGGTTTCCGGTGGCGCTGATGTGGTTTGTGAACCCCGTCCCGCACGTGTTCAACCGCTGGGTGGACCTGCCGCTGCAGCATGCCTCTGCGGAGGTGGCGCGGGGGCTGGCGCACGCTTTAGGGCAGCGGTTAACGCCGGACCAGCTGTATTTGATGTTTACTCCGGATTTCGGCATGTTCATCGCGCCTGGGTGCGACGGCATCCGCGGTTCCATCACGATGGGGTTAATCGCTCTTGTAGCGGGCTACCTGTACCAGTTCCGGCTGCGGGTTTGGGCTGCCGTGGTTGCCGGGGCCGTGTTGCTGGGGTACGTCTTCAACCTGCTACGGTTGTGCGTGCTGGTCCTGTATTACGTGGTGGCGCTGCATGTGAAATGGCTCCAGGGCCATGCGGAGATGGGGGATTACATCATCGGGGCGACCCTCTTCTTCTTCGCCGCGGTGCTGCTGTTTGCGGTAGTTCGGCACTTCAATGAGGAAGGAACTTTGCAGCTATCTGCTGCGCGAGTCCCCTCCATGGCGCGTGAGGAAGCAGGCTCTGCTGTGCCGGGTTTCTGGGCACGAGCAGCTGCCTTTGCGATGCTGGCGGGGGCATGTGGGTTTCCGTATGCCAGGGGCATGATGCCGTCGCAGCGGCCGAGTACCACCGAAGCTGCGGGAGCAAGTTTTCCGGGGAGGGTAGGGCCGTACCAGTTGCAACGGACGTGGACCGAGAAGCTCGAGACCGGACAGACGATTTTTGAATGGGCAGCCTATGCGCTTCCTGGGACAAAGCAGGTGGTGCAAGTGGGCGTGTCTCCAAATTTAGGCGCTCATGACACCCTCTTATGCCATACAGCACGAGGCGAAGACTGGCTCTGGCATGGGAGCCTCGCACTCACGACGCAAGCCGGGCTCGTCAATTTTGGGGGAGCGGTGTTCAGCGAGGGATCGATGGAGGCACTCGAGGCGACCACCGTGTGTTCCGGGGCAACGTGCGGGCAATGGGCGAGCGAGCGCAGGCACCTGGGCCTGGTTTACAGCAAGCCTGGAACTTGGGGCGGCGGCGAGAGCGTCCGGCCGATTCCCGTCATGCTACGAGTAGAGATGGCAGAGGAAACCATGCCGCCGGATTACGCGCGAGCGCGACTGACGGCGGAACTGCAGGGCTTTCTGAAAGGTGCAACTTTAGGTGTATTCACCGGAATCGGCTCGAAACCCTAGCCTTAAGGCAAGGAACCGACGCATGTCGAGTAGTTGCGAAAGCCTGGTGTGGCTCGCCCTGCTTTATGCGGTGGTGGGGTCAGTCGCGGGATGCGGCGGCGCCACGGGAGCTGTTTCAGGTGGCAGCGACGGGGGATACACACCGCCGGTGGGCAGCTTTGCGGGCCTGGGTTTCTCCGGAACCGTACTGACCGGAACGCAGCCTGTACAAGCGGCTGGGATACAAATTTACGCGGCGGGAACAGCAGGGAATGGTTCCGCGCCCACCCAACTCCTCGCCGCCGCTGTAAGTACTGACACGAGTGGCGCCTTTCATGTTGCGGCGGGATCCTACACCTGCCCTGCGGGAGATTCGATATTTTATGTAGTGGCAACCGGCGGAAGCCTGGGTGGGGGAGCGGCGAATTCCGCAAGGAACCTGGGTACCGTTCCTGGAACTTGCAATAGCCTGGGCAGCGGCGCGGCTTTTGTCCTGAATGAGGTAACAACGGCGGCAACCGCCTACGCGTTGCGGCCGTTTTTGAGCTCCGGGGGACAATTGGGGTCGAGTTCGACCAACCTCCAGGGGCTAACCTCCGGCGCGGCTATGCTCGCCCGGCTGGTGAACCTTGCAGCCGGCACGGCCCCGGGAACGGGCTTTCCAGGTAATGGAACCGCACCCCTCGCCAAGCTGAACACAGTGGCGAACATTCTTTATGCCTGCTCGGGTGCGGCGGCTTCGAACGCGAGTGGCTGCGCCTCCCTGTTCAGCGCAACCGCAGCGGACAGCGTGTCACCCCAAAATACGTTCGAAGCCGCGATCTCGCTCGCGAATCACCCCGAAGATCAGCTCGTAACTCCACCTTCGTCGAGTTCGGCGTTCTCTCCGGCTCTAACGGCCGCTCCGCCGGATTGGACCCTGGCCATACCCTTCACGGGCGGCGGGATGAATGGGCCGACGAGCGTATCGGTCGATTCAACGGGAAATGTATGGGTGGCGAACTACTTTGGCGTTGCGAGCCTGTTTGCCAACTCGGGCGCCCCTCTGGCCGCCAGTGGCATCACCGGGTATGAGTTGCAGGAGTCCTATGGCGGCGCGGTGGACGCAACAGACCGGATGTGGGTTGCGAATGAGGAAGACAGCGACTACACAGTCAACAACGGCATGGGCTCGGTAACCGTGCTGAACGCGAGCGGGCCGGCGCTCCCGGGAAACTCGGCCTACGCAGCGGGCGGGCTTGACTTTCCCATTTCGCTAGCCTTCGACCGAAGTGGGACAGCGTGGATCGTTAACTACGGCAACTCCCGCCTCACCGTGCTGAACAGCGCGGGCGCTGCGCAGTCCGGTGCGCAGGGCTATGTGTCGGACCAATTTGCCTTCCCGGTAGCGGTTGCTACGGACCCTGTGGGAGCCGCATGGATAGCCAATCAGAGTGCAAGCACAGTGACCCAGGTGACCCCAAATGGGGCGGCGTTTACAAGCTATACCGTGGGCGCTGGTCCCTCGGCCGTCGCGGTCGATGCTGTCTCGAATGTGTGGACGGCAAACTACTACGGCGACAGCGTGGGGCTGGTGTCTGCAGCGGGCAAGGTGCTGTCCAGCGGAGGATTTACGGGGGCCGGTCTGAACCACCCTACGGGGATCGCAGCGGATGGCGCAGGGTCAGTATGGGTTGCCAACTATCGTGCGCCGGGAGTCTCGGCGCTGGCAGGAGCGACGGCGGCCGTGCCGGGCGCGCCCCTCTCGGGACTTGCCGGTTGGGGATCGGAGTTGGCCATGACCGAGCCTTTCGGTATCGCGGTGGATTCTGCCGGAAACGTCTGGGTGACCAGCTACGGGGATAACCGCCTCGTGGAGATCGTAGGCGCGGCGACACCGGTGAAGACACCATTGCTGGGTGGCGTTCGTGTGCCTTGAGGCGCGAGGCTCTTATTCGAGGGCGGCGTTTACGTCGCGAACCAGGTTGCGGATGTACGAACGGCGGTTCAGAAGGGCGATCATGGCTTCCCGGGCAGCGGCGCGGCCGGGATCGTCACTGGCATCCTCTGCGGCATCCCAGCGGTTCCAAAGACTTTGTAGCTGCCCCTGGAGGTTGTCGAGCATGCCAGTGAAATGTGTACGTGCTGTTTGCAACTCCTGTGCGATTGACTCGTCTTTCTCACCCATTTGTCGTCCCAGGCGCATCTCTTCTAGTTGCATGTTGAGTTCAAATGCCTCTTCAAGAAGATCCGGTGGGGCGACCTGCTTTTTTTCTCCCCCGCCCGCGCGTGCGGCGTCCGTGGCTTGCCTGGACTGCTCTTCAAGCTGCACGCCTTCCAACCCCAGCAGATACTCGGTCCGCGCTACCGGATCGCGCAAGGTCCGGTAAGCGTCGTTGAGCGCGGACGAACGCGTCAGCGCTTCCGCCTGCTCCGCCCGAGGCCGTGAGGCGAAACGATCCGGGTGCAAGCGGCGCGATTGTGCATAGAAGGACTTCTCCAGCAGGTCGGCGTCGAGATTCAGATGTCTCGGCAGGGAAAATAACGAAAAGTACGTCATCCACGTCATTCTAACGAGAACGGTCTTGACGATTTCCAGCAAAGCGGCCAGAACGTGCGACCCCCCGGCCGCCGCGCAGATTTGAGCCAATGCACCCACTGACCATTCAGAGTTCCCATGCCATGCGCGCCATGGCGGTTGCGGCCTCCATGCTCGCGTCGTATGCTGCCTTCTCGCTAGCAGAGCGGCTGGAGCGCACGCGCGGGTTTTGGCGACGGCGGTTTTGGGTAACCGCAGCCGCTACGATCCTTGGCCTGGGAATGTGGTCGATGCACTTCTTTGGTGCGCTGGAAGATCCTGCGCCCGGCGAAGTGGTTTATTCTCTGCGGCTCGTTGTTTTTTGTCTGCTGGTTGCGATCAGTGTTTCGTGGATGGGGTTCCGGCTGGTAGCCTGGCAGGCCGTCAGCCGGTCGCGGCTCATAGCAGGCGGCGTTGTGCTTGGGCTGGGCACGGGGTTGATGCAGCTTATCGGAATTCACGCGCTCCGGTCCACGGCCGTCGTTGGATATCGAGCGTCCTGGTTGGGAAGCACAGCTGTTCTCGGCGTGGGTCTTATGACTCTCGCTATCTGGATGGCCTTTTTCGAGCATGACGATCCAGCGAGCGCCGAGTGGATGCGTGTCGCCGGCGGCGCTGTGATGGGCTTTGCCATGGCTGCCATTCACCTGCTCGCGGTTCGGTCCGTGAAGCTTGGGCCGCTTCCGGCCTATGCCAGGGCGCAGGGCAATGCTCGGGGCAGCGCCGTGGGGGAAACCGCACTTCTGGTGACCGTCGGCCTGGTGCTCCTGGTAACGCTTGGGACGGCTGCGATCGACAAGCGGCGCTACCGCGAATTAGCTCGTTTGCACGCGCAACTGGCGGCCTCGCAGCAGGCACTTCTGCGGAGTGAAGGGCAACTTCGTGAGGCGAATGCGCTGCTCAGCGAACTCTCCATTCGTGATGGACTCACCGGGCTGTATAACCGCCGCCGGTTCGATCAGGTCTTCGAGATGGAGTGGCGGCGCTCCCTGCGCAGCATGCGCCCGCTGGCGCTGCTCATGATCGATGTGGACTGTTTCAAGGATCTCAACGACGCCTACGGCCACCAGCGCGGCGACGATTGCCTGCGTGAGATTGCCAGGGTGTTGGATGATCAACCCCGGCGCGGACACGACATGGTTGCGAGGTTCGGCGGGGAGGAGTTTGTTGTGCTTCTACCGGGCGCTGATATCCAGGGCGCCATGCGTATCGCAGAGAATATCCGTCGCGCGATAGAAGGGCAAAAGATGGAACATAAACGCTCTGCTACCGGACCCTGGGTGACCGTGAGCGTTGGGGTAAGCAGCCGGACGCCGCAGGTGAGCGAAACTCAGGAATCCATGCTCTACGACGCCGACATGGCGTTGTACACGGCCAAACAACTGGGCCGGAACAGGGTGGAAATACGAGAGCCGGTTGAGGTGGAAGTGTAACGGGACAGAGGTTCAGGCCGAAAAACTGGACCCGCAGCCACAGCTTTTGGTCGAGTTGGGGTTGATGAAGTTGAAGCCCTGGCGCATCAGGGTTTCTTCGAAGTCGAGCACCATGCCGGCCAAATACAGAAAGCTTTTGGGATCGACAAAGATGCGGACCGGCTTGGCGCCGGAAGGGTCGTTTGGCGTTTCGACGCCCTCGCCGAAGGCAAAGACCCGGTCGCGCTGGCGGGGTTCGGTATCGAAACGAATGTTATAGCTCAGGCCGGAGCATCCGCCGCCCTGCACGCCAAGGCGCAGACCGCCAGCATCAGGCGAGATGCCCTCCTTCGCCATGGCAACCCGGATGCGCTTCAGCGCATTCTTCGTGATTTCGACCGCCTGTTTGGCGCGAGACGGCTGACCCTCTGCCGTGAGCAGGACCATGCCCGCGAGGGGATCTTTGGATTCGGGCTTGGGAGGTGCCATAGTGCCTGGGGCGAGCGTTATCATCGCTGGATTCCTTTATCGTTGCGGCCGGGTGGCAATTTGCCGATTTCTGGGGTGGCCCTTCGAGTTTGATACCAATAGATCCCGACGAGACTCGCAAGTGTGGCAAAAACAGCGCCAAGTCCCCCGGTGGAGCGGCCCTCGTGAGCGAGCCAGAGCCCGCCGCCAACGCCCGTAAGGCCGACCAAGCCGCCGAATACTGCCCCGAAAACCTCTTTGAACGACTCCGCGCTGACAACCTTGCGCTCCATCGCGCGGCGATGTGTGGATTCCTGGACAAAGTCGTCGAGGATCTGTTTCGCAGCGCCTGGATAGACCTCATCAAACCGCTGCAGGAGGTCGGGCGGAGGAATAGGGCCCGAGTAGGAAGTGAACTCGACGGCGTGAACGTGAGAAAGCATCCCGGGTGGGGATGCTTCTTGGAATGCAGTACCAGACGCTATCTCAGAAGACTCTGGATCAGAGTCAGCGTTCACCGACAGCCCGCCCGCTCGAAGGCATGCTGCAGATCGCGGGAAACTTTGTCCCAATCTTCTTTGAGCGCTTCAGCTTCAGGCCGAAGGCGACGCCGCGGGGCGCGCTTTTTCGCCGAGCCGAACAGATCAAGAGTCTGGGCGAAGCCGGACCAAAAGGGGGTCTTGTTTCCACCGTAGACTGACTGAACGATCTGATCATAGGTTTTCATTCCGACCTCTCTTTCGCTTATTTAGCATACCGCACGGCGTTGAGCAAGACCACAGTTCTGTGTGCGCCAAAGGTGCAATTGCCCTCTGGCGCGTGTTTCAGAATGAGCTGTCAGTGCGCAGCGACGGCTACCTGCGTGTCTTCGGCAACGTTGTTCTTCTTCTTCCAATCACCAATGGCCGCACGGATGGCGTCTTCCGCCAGAACCGAGCAGTGAATCTTGACCGGCGGCAGCGCCAGTTCCTTCACGATGTCAGTGTTGGAGATGGTGAGCGCTTCGGAAACCGTCTTGCCCTTTACCCATTCGGTGGCAAGCGAAGAGCTGGCAATCGCCGAACCGCAGCCGAAGGTCTTGAACTTTGCATCCTCGATGACCTGGGTTTCCGGGTTCACCTTGATCTGCAGGCGCATCACGTCGCCGCACTCGGGCGCGCCGACAAGCCCTGTGCCGACCTCGCTGGAAGTTTTGTCGAGGGTGCCGACGTTGCGCGGATTTTCGTAGTGGTCAACAACTTTGTCGCTATAAGCCATGGGAAGGTCCTCGTTG
>CAXUDN010000016.1:0-5790 GCA_964249715.1 uncultured Acidobacteriaceae bacterium | reverse complement strand
ACATCTGCTTTCAGCCGTTGCGCTGATGTCATCAGTAGCCCTGGCGCACGCCCAATCGACCTCGACCGTGACAGGCGTGGTCACGGACCCGACGGGGGCGACCGTGCCGGGCGCAACGGTGGTCATTCATGGCCTGCAGACAGGGCTGGACCGGACGCTGCAGACGGATAACGGCGGGGTCTACACGGCAGCTTCCATGCAGCCGGGCGATTACTCGGTCAGCATCAATGCTTCAGGATTTGGCCCCTTCGTGGTCAAAAAGGTGACGCTCCTCGTGGATCAGCGGACGGCGGTGGATGCGAAGCTGACGCTCGGCAACACCGCGCAGACCGTGGAAGTGGACTCCGCGGCGCCGATCATGGACACCGACACGGTTACGGTGGGGAGCGTGATCGACCAGCAGACGGTGCAGAACATTCCGTTGAACGGGCGGCACTTTCTTGACCTGACTAATTTGACGCCGGGTACGGTGGTGCCGCCGGTGACAGGGTCCTTGACGGCCCCGAGCCGCGGTCTGGGCGCGAACTCCTTCAACACCGCCGGCGCGCGCGAAGATGCCGTGAATTTCATGGTCAACGGGATCAACCTGAACGACATGTCGCAGAACCAGATCACGTTCCAGCCCTCGATCGACACGACATCGGAGTTCAAGCTGGACAACTCGACGTATACCGCGGAATACGGGCGCAACTCGGGCGCGATTGTGAACGTGCTGACGCGCTCAGGCACAAACGATATCCACGGCAATGTTTTCGATTATTACCGCGACCAATATTTTGATGGACGGTACTTCTTCGACCGGGCGCCCACGCAAAAATACACCTTTCGCCGGCAGAATTACGGCGCCGATCTTTCCGGGCCGATCGTCAAAGACAAGTCCTTCCTGTTTCTGAGCTACGAAGCGCTTCGCCAGGAACAAGGGCTGGCCTTCAATCAGACGGTGCTGACCGCGGCGCAGCGAGCGGCCTTTGCTGCCAGCCCGGCGGGTACCGCCTATGCGCAACTGGTAAATCTGATTCCAGCGGCGAACAATGCCGCGGGCACGGTGTATTCCGGAGCATCGTCGGCGCCCGTGCGCATCGACCAGTTCAGCGGGGATTCGCTGACCAAAGTTGGTCCCAAGGACACGCTGCACCTGTATTACGCATGGCAGCAGGACAAACGCACCGAGCCCAATCTGCAGGGCAATAACGTCACCGGCTTCGGCGACCACCGGACGGCCCACCGCGAGATCGGAACCATCAATGAAATTCATGAGCTTTCGTCGAACTCCGTGAACGAGGCCCGTGTCGGGTTCAGCCGCATCGCCATCGCGTTTCGCCCGAACTTCGCGGCGAACGCAGCCACGTATGGAATCACGAGCGGCAACAACAGCGGTTTGGCTTTACCGCAGATTACTGTTTCCGATATTGGTCTGAACATCGGCGGACCGAACGGCTTTCCGCAGGGCCGGTTCGATACCACGGGCGTGTTTTCGGACACGCTCACGCTCACCAAGGGCAAGCACACCCTCAAGGTAGGCGGCGAATACCGTCGCTTCATCTTTTCCAGCTTTACGAATACCTCGGGCGCCATCAATTTCCCAACCACTACGGCGTTTATCGCCGGCCTGGCGAACAGCTTTTCTGTGACGCCGCAGATTGTGAACTTCCGCCTCTTCAACACAGCGGCTGCGGGCTTTGTGGACGATAGCTGGAAGGTGACGCCGCATCTGTTGATCGAGACAGGTTTCCGCTTTGAGTGGAACGGCACGCCGGTGGATGCGGAGAATCGCCTGGTGAACTTCCTGCCGGCGACAGATTCGCTGCAGCAGGTGCATACGCCTCTGGATCAGTCGTACAACTACGAGCCACGCTTTGGCTTTTCCTACGACGTATTCGGAACCGGAAAGACGATTCTGCGCAGCGGCTTTGCCGTGCTGACGGATGAACCGACCGACAGCGTCGACAGTGGCCTGGCGGGAAACCCGCCGTTTGCGACGCCATCGGTCGTAACCGGCGCGGCGCTGCCGGTTGCCACGTTGTATGTGCCCGGGGCTTCTGTGGCGCCGCAGGCAGTGAACCCGCATTTCCGCGAGGCGTATACGGAGAGCTACAACCTGAATGTCGAGCAGCAGACGGTGGGCGGCGCTGTTCTAAAGGTGGGCTATATCGGCTCAAGCGCGCATCACCTTCGGTTGAGCCGCAACATTAACCAGTACAGCGTGCTGGGCACGACGACACGGCCTTATCAGCGGTTGTCATCCTCCGTCGGCATCAATCAGGGCGAGACGCTGGGTAACATCACGTACCAGGACTCGGACTCGACGTCGAACTACAACGCGCTATGGGTGACGGCGGTTAAGAACCTGGGCCATGGCCTGGAGTTCAACACAACGTATACGTACTCGAAGAGCATGGACATCAACTCGCTCGCTTCGTCGGTCAGCCTGCAGGACCAAACCAATCCTCGCGGCAACTACGGGCCGAGCGACTTCGATACGCGGCATCATTTTGTGATTTCCGGCGTATATACCCTGCCGTTCCATCAGAACCGCTTCACGGATGGCTTTCTGCTGGCCGTCATCAACCAGGAGCAGACCGGCAACCCGATGAACGTGTTGCTCTCGAACACGACGTACACCGGCACAGCCACCTTGCGGCCGACGTTGTTGAACAAGAATTACTCGACGGGACGGGGTGTGACAACCGCTTCCGGGCTGGTTCCGTTCATCAACGCGACGGTGTGCACGACCCCTACGGTGGCCGGTTGCAGCTTCTACGTACAGCCAGCCGGCTTCGGGAATCTGGGACGGAACGCGCTGGTGGGACCGCGGTTCGAAGACACGGATATGTCGCTGCAGAAGACCACAAAGCTTGCGGAACGCGCCTCGCTGGTGCTGCGGATCGATGCTTTCGATATCTTCAACCACGTCAACTTCAGTAATCCGAACCTGACAGCAACCGGCTCGGCGACGAGCACCTTTGGCTTGATCAGCTCGACTCGCGCACCCATCGGCGATGCCGGGTCGGCGCGGCAATTGCAACTCGCCGCCAAGCTGGTCTTCTAGACTAAAGCCCTTCACCTGAAAAGGCGGCATTCCGGGCACCGCTCGGGCGCCGCCTTTTCTATTTACCTGCGTCTCGCGTTGCACCTGGCGCTGCGCTATCGGGCGATGCATCGTCACCGCCGTAGGTTGGGAAAGGCTCGGGTGCATTGCTGGTGGGCATCGTCTTCAGCGTTTCGAGATCGCGCTGCAGCGCGGCCCAGGTCTGCGGATCCTTCTTTGTCGCGAAGGGCAGGTCGAGGTTAGCGTAGTAAGCCAATACATCCTCTTTCACACCTGGCGGGATAGGCTGTTGCGGTGTTGCCGCGAGCCGATGCATGAGGTTCGCGTAGGTCAGGTCCGTGAGACGGTACCCGCTCGGACGCACCGGGTTGCCCGTGTCCAGATCGCGGTTCGGCAAAGGGTGGTTGGGATCTCGTGACTGCAGCGGGACAACCTGCGAGACGCCGGGCCTGGCTACCATGGCAGCGCTGGGGGGCGGCTGCGAATGCGTATCGGCAGCTGCCGCGCTGCTGGCTGTCGGCTGGGTAGCCGGTGGTGGGGTAAAGCGGTGGAGCGCAAGCTTGAGCTGATCTTCCGACTGCACAACGGAATGAATGTAGTCGGCCTCCGTCTTGTCTGTAGGGCCTTTGATTGCCACGAGCTTGAGCGGACCGATCTTGGGGAGAATGGCCAGAAGACCGGCCAAAGCATAAGTGCCGATACCCGCGTGCCTGCGATACATATCCCAGTGGTTCCCCTGCTCGATGACGGCGATCTCGCGCTCCAATTGCTGGATTTCGGCATTGTTGAGGTCGGCGGGTTCGTTCCTGCGATGCAGCAGGGTGACCGCGTACGCGATCCGCGGGATGAAGCGGTGGACGGCGAATCGATAGGCTCCAACGTTGATTCGCCGCTTGCGATGAACGGTGAAATCTTCCGTCAGCCCATAGGTTTGGTAGAAGGCCAGCGCGAGCTGCCTGGTGGGCACTTCCAGGCCGACATGGCGCTGGTAGTGGACCGGCGCGAAGCGGTGATGTGCGATCTGGTCGATGTCGAAGGCGAACTCGGTCTGCACATGCTGGTGCTCGCCTTCGGCGTAACTGACCACATTGCCATATTTCGCGTGAAGCTTGGGGAACTCCACGGGGACGGCAAGATTGGTCGCTTCGCTATGCCCGAGCGAATCACCGATATAGTGCGACAGTGCGCCAATCGCAAAGGCAAGCTCGTCGGCGTTACCCGCATTCCGGAACAGGTTGACGACAAAATCGCCGGTCCGGACGTAGTGCGTTAGATCGGAGAAGAACTGATCACCCAGAGGGTAATAGCCGATGTCCTGAATGACACAGCCACCATAGGCGTAAGCCCGGGCATGCTCGAGTTCAGCAGGCGTCAGGTTTGGATAACGGCTGAGCAGCAGCGGCACGATGGAGCTTTGCCAGGTAAGGTCGATCAGCTCCTCATGCGTGAGCAGGGAATACGCAGCTGCGGGACGGCAGAATGCGAATAGAAGAAGCAGAAAGGCCCCGAGGCGAAATCGAACAGACATGGCTCTGAGAAGGGTATCGCAGCCGGGCAGTCGGCGAGGGACTCGCGGGCGCTCCGTACGTTCGCCAGGGCATTTCACGGTGCTCCGGCGCAATCCAGATTCCTGAATGGCGAGGGGGACTTCGCGGCCTTATTTTGCTGCCATGGCGAGAACAGAAAAGCGCAGCCTTGGCTGCGCTTTTCTGCAACGCATATGCTTAGTGCGCTGCCCACTCGATCTTGCTCAGGTCGATGCCTTCCTTGACCATCTCGTACAACGGCGAGAGCTCCCGGAGCTTGCTCACGACATCGATGATCTTGTCCGCGACATAATCCACTTCGGCTTTGCTGTTGAAGCGTCCCAGCCCGAAGCGGATGGAGCTGTGGGCCACATCGTCACCGAGGCCGAGCGATTTGAGCACGTAGCTGGGCTCGAGCGTGGCGGAGGTGCAGGCCGAACCGGAGCTGACGGCGATGTCGTTGATGCCCATCAACAGGCTCTCACCTTCGACGTAAACAAAGCTCATGTTCAGGTTGCCGGGCAGGTGGTGGTCCATGTTGCCGTTGACCTGGGTGTAGTCCAGTGCCGTCTCAAGCTTCTTGCGAAGATAGTCGCGAAGGTCCTTCTGCCGTGCGGCCTCAGAGTCCATCTCCTCGCCGGCGAGTTCACAGGCCCTGCCCAGGCCTACGATGCCGGGGACGTTCAGCGTGCCGCTGCGCATGCCACGCTCATGACCGCCACCGTTCTGCTGCTCACTGATTTGCACGCGTGGGTTGCGGCGACGAACGTATAGCGCGCCGACGCCCTTGGGTCCATAAACTTTATGGCCACTCAGCGAGAGCACATCGATGTTATCGGTCATGACGTTAACCGGGATCTTGCCGACAGCCTGGACGGCGTCCGTATGGAAGAGCACGCCTTTGCTCTTGCAAAGAGCGCCGATCTCCTTCACCGGCTGAATAACGCCAATTTCGTTATTGGCGTACATGATCGAGACGAGGATGGTTTTGTCGTCCATGGCGCGCTCGAGCTCTTCTAGATCGACGAGTCCGTCCCCCTTAACCGGCAGGTAGGTGATGCGGAAGCCCTGCTTCTCGAGCTTCTTGCAGGTGTCGAGGACGGCCTTGTGTTCGGTGACTTCGGTGATGATGTGATTGCCGCGCTCGCGATACATCTCGGCGATGCCCTTGATGGCCAGGTTGTTGGACTCGGTCGCGCCGGAGGTGAAGATGAT
>CAXUDN010000015.1:44150-51041 GCA_964249715.1 uncultured Acidobacteriaceae bacterium | reverse complement strand
GCTTCGACCTCACCCACGCCTACATCCTCATCAACGGCATCGCCGGCGTCGACCCCGCTGACGCCTCCATCGGCTCCGCCGCCTGGGCCCGCTTCGTCGTCGGCGACGTCTCCCGCTACATCGACCCCCACGACGCCCCGCCAGACTGGCCCTACGGCTTCTTCCCCATCGGCGCCCACGCCCCCGACCCCGCTACCGTCCCCCCAAGCCCCGTCCAGAAGTCCAACCTCTATCCCCTCAACGCCAAATTAGCCCAATGGGCCTATGCCCAAACCCGCAACCTCAAGCTCGGAGACGATCCCAAAGTCGCCGATTTCCGCTCCGGCATGACCGGCTTCCCCAACGCCCAGCGCCCCCCATTCGTTCTCCTCGGCGATACCTTCGCCGCCGACGACTACTGGCACGGCGCCACCATGACCCGCTACGCCAACGACTGGGTGCGTCTCTACACCGGTGGCCGCGGCAATTTCGTCATGACAGAAATGGAAGACTCCGGCTTCCTCGAAGCCATCACCCGCCTCACCGCCCTCCACCGCGTGGATCCGGACCGCGTCATGGTCCTACGTACAGGCAGCAACTACTCCCAGCCGCGCCCCGGACACAACGCCGTAGAAAGCGTCAGCGCACCCTACATCGGAACCCGCGTCGCTGTGGAATCCGCCTGGCTGTGCGGAAGCACCGTTCTTCACTGGCTGCTCACGCACTGGGACACAACCTACGCCCATGTTCCGGGTGACTAGAGACTAGACACAACCAGCCCCGTCTGGATAGTTCCAATGGCGCTCTTGGCTAACTTGGACAAGGGGAGTATCTTCGGCGCATGAGAACCGTGAACATAGGCGAACTGAAGAACCAGCTCAGCGGCTTCCTTCAGTACGTCAAGAATGGCGAGGAGATCATCATTCGCGACCGCAGCGTCCCGGTGGCACGCATCCTGCCCTTCCGGCACGATGCAGCCTGGGACCAGGAAGCGCAACTCGTTGCCGCCGGCGGGTTGAAAATGCCGGAGGAGGAGATGGACTGGGATCAATTTTTTCTCACTCATGAAGGCAATATCCCGCAAGAACTTGCTGTCGAGGTCGCAATAGAGAGCCGCGGTGACCGGTGAACCCTGCCTTTTGGGACACCAGCGCCTTGGTGCCCTTGTGCGTTCAACAACAGCCAAGCCTCGTCGTACGGGAGTTGCTGCAGCAGCATTCCATCGCTGTATGGTGGGCAACCCCCGTTGAGATGCGCAGCGCCTTCGAGCGACTCTTGCGCATGGGCCAGTTAAACATCCCGCAACACGCGGCGGCTGGCGTCCGGTTGGAGAAACTTCGCCGGACATGGCGCGAACTGCAGCCGAGCGAAGCGCTCCGCTCTCAGGCAGAAGTGTTTCTCAGGGCTTATCCCCTCAAAGCTGCCGACGCCCTCCAACTTGCCGCCGGGTGGACCTGGTGTTCGGCTCAACCTCAAAACTGTCTTTTCATCTCGGGAGACACGCATCTCCTGGATGCTGCAAAGCTGGTCGGATTTCAAATCGTGGCTGCTTGACCCCCGACGGCCACACCCGGGCCACGTCTTTCATCCTTCAGCACATCGCTCCTCGTACAGAGCAGCCGTCCCGGAATCAAAACACACAAACTCCACCACCTCCACTCCATTCCCATCCGCAAACCCCCTGCACGTCTTCACCGCAATCTCCGCCGCGGCTTCCTTCGGATACCCATAAATCCCCGTCGAAATTGCCGGAAATGCAATCGACCTCACCCCATGCTCGCGCGCCAATTCCAGGCATCGCCGGTAGCATCCGGCCAACTTCTCCGCCTCACCCCGGTCACCCCCATTCCAAACCGGGCCGACCGCATGAAAGACCCATTTCGCTGCCAGCCGGAACCCGGGGGTCGCCTTGGCATCCCCGGTTGTGCAGCCATGCAGCTTGCGGCAGGCCTCGAGCAGCTCCGGTCCCGCTGCCCGGTGAATCGCCCCGTCCACCCCGCCGCCGCCCAGCAGCGAAGAATTTGCCGCATTCACGATCGCGTCCACGGGGCGCGTGGTGATATCCCCCTGTACCACCTTCAGGTGAGCCATATTCCCCTTCGATGCTATGCATTTGCCTCACGGAAGGTGCAACTCGGCTTGGCGGCGACGAATCTTCATCCCCTATTCATCCTTCAACGTGGACCGCCTCCTAGGCTGAGAAGGCGTCGTAATCCTCCTCATACGGGAAAAGTGCATGTCCACTTCCGCAGCATCCGATCCAGCCGTTCTGGCCGCGTCCGGACAGGGTTCTGTCCTCGATCAAAAGATGTCGCAAAACCCGGCCGGCCGATGGGGCGTACTGATCTTCGGCGTCCTGCTCGTGGGCGGCCTGACGTATATCGCCACGCGGCTGACCAAAGATCTGTCGGTCGTGCACAATGCCACGATCTTTCCCTTCTTTCTCCTCGGTGTCGCGCTCCTGATCGCACTCGGATTCGAGTTTGTGAACGGCTTCCACGACACAGCCAATGCGGTCGCGACCGTCATCTACACCCACTCGCTCGAGCCGCACCTGGCTGTCGCCTGGTCGGGGATTTGGAACTTCATCGGCGTGCTGACGAGTTCAGGGGCCGTCGCCTATTCCATCGTCGCTCTGCTGCCCGTCGAGTTGATCCTGAAGGTCAGCTCCGGCTCGGGCTTCTCCATGGTCTTCGCCCTGCTGATCGCTGCCATCATCTGGAATCTCGGCACGTGGTGGATGGGATTACCTGCCTCAAGCTCCCACACCATGGTCGGGTCCATCATCGGCGTGGGCATCGCCAATCAGCTCCTCCAAGGGCACTCCGGCGTCAGCGGCGTGGACTTCGAGCAGGTCGAGAAAGTCTTCAAGGCGCTCATCATCTCTCCGATCATCGGGTTTTGCGGGGCAGCGGGTCTGTTCTTCCTCGCGAAAAAACTCCTCCGCGACCCCCGGCTCTTTAAAGCTCCGGAAGGCACGAAGCCACCCCCGTTCCACATCCGCGCCCTGCTTGTGCTCACCTGCACAGGCGTCAGTTTCGCCCATGGTTCCAACGACGGACAGAAGGGCATGGGCCTCATCATGCTGATCCTGGTCGGTACCGTCCCCACTGCCTACGCGTTGAACCACACGGTCGACAAGGGGTCCGTAACCACCTTCGCAGCCGTCTCGACCCAGGTGGCCGGAGCGCTCGCCAAATACGAGGAGCCCGGGGCGACGGTTGGCGACCCAGGACCGGAACTTGAGCAGTTCGTCTCCAGCCACAAATATTTGCCGTCGACCACCGTAGCCCTCCAGCAGATGGTCAACGACATTCGCAACGAAGCAGTGAATTATGGATCCCTGGGCGATGTGCCGCCGAACATGCAGGCCAACGTCCGCAACCAGATGTACCTGGTCAGCGAAGCCCTACGCCTCGAGCCAAAATACGGCCCCAAGATCCAACCCGCGGATACCCAGATCATCGCCAACTACAAGGGCTTCCTCGACAAGTCGACCAAATACATCCCGACCTGGGTCAAAGTTGCGGTGGCTTTGTCGCTCGGCCTCGGCACGATGATTGGCTGGAAGCGCATCGTCGTCACCGTCGGCGAAAAGATCGGCAAGACGCACATGACCTACGCCCAGGGCGCCAGCGCCGAACTCGTCGCCATGTGCACCATCTATGGCTTCGACAAAATCGGTCTTCCGGTCAGCACGACCCATGTACTCAGCTCCGGCGTAGCCGGAGCCATGCTGGCCAACGGCAGCGGTCTGCAGATGGCAACGATCCGAAACATCGCCATGGCCTGGCTCTTCACCCTGCCCGCTGCGGCGCTGCTCTCCGGCTGCCTTTTCTGGCTCTTCAACCTGATCGTCGGAGGCAACGCGCACACCTGAACGCACGCTGGGGGTGGGGGTCACACCCCATCCCACTTTCGTTGCAAAGTACGGGGCCAAAGTATCTGGAATGAAGAGTTTGCAAGAAGACACCCCCCGGGCAGGGTACCCTCAACTCATCCGTCAATAAGCCAGAGCGCAACCGTCCGCGCGCATCTCGCTGCCGGCTGCATAGAAACGATCCTGATGCCCGGCAAAGTCCGAGTGCATCACCTCAATGCCTTCATACCGTCCGAAGCCGCCGTCTGTCGGCTCGAGCGACCAACCCAAGGTCCGCAGGGCCTCCTGCGTAGCCGAAGGAACCCCACGTTCCAGGCGCAGAATCCCCTTCGGACCCAGCCCCGCAGGATCCTCCCCCATCGTCTGCGACGACCCCTCATGATGCCACCGCGGACTGTCCGCGGACGACTGCACATCCAGCCCATAATCCACCCGATTCACAATGACCTGCGTCTGCCCCTGCGGCTGCATGTCGCCTCCCATCACCCCAAAGCTCAGCCACGGCTTGCCGTCACGGGAGGCAAATCCCGGAATAATGGTCTGGAACGGCCGTTTACCAGGCGCGTAGATGTTTGGATGTCCATCCTGAAGAGAAAACAGCTCACCCCGATCCTGGAACATAAACCCCAGCCCATCCGCCACAAGCCCCGACCCCATGCCCCGGAAGTTGGACTGAATCTGCGAGATCATCATCCCGTCCTTGTCCGCCACCGTGAAGTAGGTAGTATCCCCATGACTCGGCGCTTGCCCCGGATACACCGGCGTGAGGATCTTGTTGGGACTGATCAGCTTCGCGCGCTGTTTCGCGTACTCCTTGGAGTTGAGCCATTCGATCGGGATCTTGGCAAAGTGTGGGTCAGCGTAGAACCGAGCGCGGTCTTCATACGCCAGCCGCTTCGCCTCAATCTGAATCTGCAGACTTGCCGGAGACTGGAAGCCAAAACCGCGCATGTCGAACTGCTCGATGATGTTGAGCATCTGCAAAGTGGCCAAGCCCTGCGTGTTTGCGCCCATGGCATAGACCGTGGTTCCTCGATAGTCAGTCTGCAGCGGTGTGGGCCATTCGGCCTGCATCTCGCGGAGGTCGGCGCGAGTCATCCAGCCGCCAATGCGCTTGAAGTAGGCCTCAACAGTGTCGGCAATGGGTCCGTCATAGAAGGCATCGCGACCACCTTCCGCAATCATCCGGTACGTGCGGGCAAGGTCCGGATTGCGGCGCACCTCATTCTCATTGGGTGCCCGGCCGCCAGGCGCATAGGTATGCATGGCATTGGCCGTCTCTTCAACGCCGGATCCATGACGCACAAAGGCCGCGAGATTGCGCTTGATGTACCAGCCGATGATCTGCGGTGTGGGCGAGCCGTTCTCGCAGGCCTCGATGGCGGGCTGAAAGAGGTCGGCCCAGGGCAACTTGCCATAGCGCTGATGAAGCGCCCACCAGCCGGCCAGCGCGCCGGGAACACTGACGGTGACAGCGCCCAGGGTGGGCAGAACCTTGCGGCCGTCCACGGTCCGAGACCGCGCGCGAGCCGTTTCCAGGCTGAGCCCCTTGGGAGACTTGCCAGAACTTGCCATGCCTTCGAGCTTGCTGGTCTTGGGATCCCAGACGAACGCGAAGCAGTCGCCGCCCAGGCCGGAACTGGTGGGCTCAACGAAGCCGAGAACGGCGTTGATGGCGACAGCGGCATCCGCAGCGGTCCCGCCCCGCTTGAGAATGTCGATGCCGATTTGCGTAGCGAGCGGATGCGCGGTGCCGGCCGCGCCATAAAGGCCGAGCGCAGGCGAGCGGGTAGTGAAGCTGGCTCCAGCAGGCCGATCCCCGGCGTGGACGTCGAGGCGAGAGAAGACGTCCTGGCCGGCAGCCTGAAATTTCGGGTTGTCCGTTGCCCTCGCTTCAGCGCGTCCCTGCGCCGCACCGGCAGTGGCGCTACGATCCCCGTTTGGGTACTGGGCTACGGCGAAGGTGCCCGCAGTGGCGGCGGACAGCGTGGCGAGAAAGGTGCGGCGGCGCATCGGGATAGGCTTCTCCTGGAGCTGTTTTGGCTGAATTCTTTGAGAATAGCGCGAGCCAGGTTTTCGGGGGTGCTTGGTACACTGACCCTGCGAACGCGATGAGTCTGAAAGCCAAGATCGAAGCGGTAATTTACGCGTCAGAAGAGCCGGTGACGCTGCAACAGCTGATGGGTTTGCTTGGGCAGGAAGCTCAAGCCGAGTTGGACGCTACCGATGCGCGGCAAGGGCAACTGGCACTGCTGGAAACAGAGGCACCTGTTGTCGTTCAGGAGGTCGAAGCAGGGGATGAGGACGCTCTCAACGCAGAGACTCTCGGAACCGAAGCCTTTGCGGCTGTGGCGCCCGCCGAGGACCTGGCTTTCATCGATGGGGGTTCAGAACCGAACACAGAGGAGAACACCACCGGTAACACTCCTTCCCCGGACCGCGATGTCTCGGAAGCTGATCTTCCGGCCATCGCTATGACGGGGACACCCGTGCATGCCGAGCCTTCGCCGGCTGAGATACGGGCGCGGGAACGCCGGCTGCGGGAGTTTGTGCGTGGTGTGCTGGATGAGTTGATGGCGGAGTATGCGAGCGGCGACCGAGGATTGGAAATTCGTGAGATAGCCGGAGGCTTCCGCTTTGCCACGAAACCGGAGTACCACGATGCGGTGCGGGGGTTTGTGCGGTCGTTGAAGCCCCCGTTGAAATTGAGTCTGCAGGCATTGGAGACGCTGGCCGTCGTTGCTTACAAGCAGCCGGCTACGGCGCCGGAGGTGTCGGAGATACGTGGTGTAGATTCGGCCGGCGTCCTGGGAAGCCTGATGTCGCGCAAGCTGGTGACGTCGGCGGGGCGAAAGCAGGTCATAGGGCGCCCAATCCTCTATAAGACGACAAAGGAGTTCCTTCTGCGTTTCGGGTTGAGGGACCTAAGCGAGTTGCCAAGCATCGAAGAGTTCGAGCGGTTGGCTTCCGATTTGAACGAGGCCGTGCAAGAGGAGATTCCGATGGCGGAACGACTGGACGAGATGAAGCCT
>CAXUDN010000015.1:0-44050 GCA_964249715.1 uncultured Acidobacteriaceae bacterium | reverse complement strand
ACGAAGCCATGGACTCGCCGGCATTGGACGCCGAGGTTCAGGGATCGGAAGCAGGAGGTGTTGAGTGAGCGATTATCCAGTGAGCCCGGCGGAAGTGACCGACACAGTAGCGGATGTTCGGCCGGACGTGGAAGCAACGCCTGAGGGCGATAACGAATTTGCTCCGGACCAGCCGCTGCCCGGACCGAATGGGATGCCTGTGCCCCCGGAGCGGCCGCGAGGCAACGAGCCGCATCCATCGGCAGAGATTCGGCCGGCGTTGGGCGAGTAAGCTGCGTCGGATCCGCAAATCAAAACAAACCCCGGTCTACGTTTGCCTCAAACTGAGGGGACCAACACACGCGTTAATCTTGCCACTTTCTTGTGTGTTACCCAAGTTTTTAAGCTGCCCTGAACGTTCGTAATCTAACCCCCACGGGGGATTACCGGAGAGTAGTGCTGCGCCTAGTCTTTTCCCAGAAGCTTACGGGGAGTTTTGGAATTGACTTTCGAAGCAGAATACGTGGATGCCGAGTACATTGATGCCGAGTACGCACGGTATGTGAATGCGGCCGGGCGGCCTAAGGGCAAGCGGCTGGATTGGGCCTTTTGGGCAGCGCTGGCCGTGCTGGCGCTGGTTGTGTACACGGCGGCGTTTTTGCTCCAGGCCCGGCCCGCAGCCGCGTCGGTAGCACCCGTCAATCTTGATCTGCACGATTGCACGTTGCCGGAAATCAAGGTAGATTTTGCCCGGCCCAACAGCGGCGAGCACGATGTGGTCGCGCCGTACGCGCACAGCGTTTGCCGAGAGGGCGATGTACGGCTTTGGGAAGCGGCGCACTGAAAGAATAGCGGCTTCAAATTCGATGGACCGACGAAAGGATGGACATGGGTACTGCATTTGTTTCTCGCGAAGTAACGGTGTTTTTGATGGCGACGGTCTTTTTTGCCGCCGTGGGCTGGTTGCTGTGGAAGGTGCGGCAGTCGGCGTGGACGGAAGGCGACACCAATGGCGTGAAACGCGGCATTGATATTGGCAAGCACTATATCCTGCGCGAGGTGCAGCGGGAACAGAAGCTGCGCGCGCTCCAGCCGCAGAACTATTTGCCCGCCGGGTACAGCATGATCCCCACACAGGAATTGCGTAGATTGCAGTCCTTTGCCGCGCAGCGCTTGTTGCCGGCAACAGTGGATGAGATGGGCAAGTTTACCTTGGCCAATTAAGGTGGATTGGCTTTGTGCAGGGTGTCAGGAGGGGTGGCTGCGGCCGCCCCTTCGGAGTTTGTACCCGCTCCTGGATCGGCTAGTCGGCGGCGATGGGATGCAGACGCGCTACTTCAACCAAAGTGGAGTAGAAGGTAGCTCCTCCACCGAGGTCGCTGAGCCGCTGACTGGTGAGGGTGTTGACATTGGCGTTGTCCGCCGAAAGCTTGTGCCAATCGAGACGGGCCGCCACGGCGCCTGGAGTGATGCTGTTCCCGACACGGGCTACGAGTTCGATTCTTCCGCGATCGTTGAAGATAAGGACGGCGTCGCCGGTCGCGATGTTGCGCGGGACGGCGTCCGTTGGATGCATCTCCAAGATGCCGGCGGTGCGGCGCTCCATGGTCTGGTGATTGGGGAGGTTCGCGAAAGTAGAGTTCATGAAATTGTCGGCTTTGCGGGGCAGGAACTCGAGGGGATAAGGGGCCTCGGCTTCGCACGAAACCGCAGAGACCTCCGCTTCGCTGCGCTCCGGTCGGGATGACTGCTTTTGTAGCGCAAGTGAAGCATTTAATCGGGATTCCGCCGGAGCTGCCCAGGTAGGGAGCGGGTAGAGGTTGGCGACGCCAGTGGAGGTTTGGAACCAGGTGGCATCGCTGAAAGGAAGGGTCTGGCCGGCGGCGTTCCTGGGAAGGCTGAGCGGGACATGCTTGTCGCGGTTGAGGGCTTCCGGCGTCAGAGTGGAGGCGAGCGGGTGGGTGGAGGTCAAGGCCTGAGCAATCAGATCGTCTTCGGTATCGTGGAAGCAGGGGTCGCGGAAGCCCATGCGCCGACCGAGTTCGGCGAAGAGGAGAGGGTTGGCGCGGGCTTCGCCGAGGGGTGCAATGGCGGCATCAGAAATCTGGGCGAAATAGTGGCCATAGGCTCCCATCAGTTCCTTGTGCTCGAGAAACGTGGTAGCCGGTAGAAGGATGTCGGCGTAATCGGCCGTGTCCGTATAGAACTGCTCGTGGACAACGGTGAAGAGGTCGGGACGGCGCAGGCCGGCGAGAACCGCGTTCGAGTCGGGAGCGACCGCGGCAGGGTTGGAGTTGTAGACAAAGAGGGCATGAACGGGCGTGCCGACAGGCTCGGTGAGGGCCTGGCCGAGTTGGTTCATATTGATGGTGCGGGCGGGGCGACCAAGGGGGCTGGCGAGCATGAGATCGGGCCGTTGCAGGGCGGCTTGATTGAAGGGAAAAGCGCCGCGCGTTGAGAGCAAAAGACCACCGCCCTGGTGCTGCCAGGAGCCGGTAAGGAGTGGGAGCATGCTGACAGCGCGAACGGCAGTGCCACCGTTTTCGCTCCGCTGGACGCCGTAGTTGAGACGGATAACGGCTGGAGCGCGGCCGTCTGTACCAGCCTGGCCATAAGCAAGGGCGAGGCGCTCAATGGTGGCAACTGGAATGCCGGTAATTTCGGCGGCGGCCGCCGGGCTGTGTTCAGGCTGGAGAGCGTGATCACGGAGGGCGGGCCAGTCGGGTGCGCAGGCGTCCAGGTAGCTGAGATCGTGGAGACCGTCACGAAAAAGGATGTGCATCAGGCTGAGGGCTAGAAGAACGTCCGTGCCGGGGCGGATAGGAAGCCAGTCGTCCGCAAGGGCAGCGGTGCGGGTCTTATACGGGTCGATGACCACGAGTTTGGCACCGTTACGACGGGCCTCTTCGATGAAGGGCCAAAGGTGAATATTGTTGCCGTGGATGTTGGCTCCCCAGGCAAGGATGAGGCCGGCGTGGGCGAAATCCTGCGGGGCGGTGCCGAGACGGGTTCCGTAGACGGCATTGAGAGCGGCAGCCCCGGCGGCGGCGCAGATGGTGCGGTCGAGCTGGCTGGCGCCGAGGCGGTGAAAGAAGCGCTGGTCCATGGAGGCATAGCCGAGCTGGCCAATCGTGCCGGCATAGCTGTAGGGCAGGATGGACTCAGGGCCGTGTTCGGCGGAGATTCGCCGCAGGCGGGAGGTAATTTCACACAGGGCGTCGTCCCATGTAATGCGCTGGAAAGCGTCGGCCTCCCTGCCCTGCTCTAGCGGGCCTTTGGGAACGCCGGCTTTCCGATGCATGGGATGGAGCAACCGGTCAGGGGCGTAGACGCGGTCGAGATAGCGGGCGACTTTGCCGCAAAGAAAGCCGCGCGTGACGGGATGGGAAGGGTCGCCCTGAACCTTGGTTGCGCGGCCGGTAAGCTCGTCCACGGTCACGAGAATGGCGCAGGAGTCCGGGCAGTCAAGCGTGCAAACGGCGTGGACAGTGCGGCAGGGCATGAGAAGATTCTAGTTCCGTGGCGCAAGAGCCCGGCAAAGGGGATGCGATGTTTCAAGGATGGGCAGCAAAGCGTGCCGGGGGATGGGTGCTGTTGTTTGCAGCACCGCTGGCATTGCTTTCGGTCACGGGGTGCGGCCGGATGAAGCAGCAGGTGAAGGAGTCGATGGACAACAACCCCCAAATGCGCCAAAGTGCGGTGGATAGCGCCCGGAAATCCTGCGTGCAGACAGCCATGGCCAAGGCGCCCAAGGTGCCGGGCATAGAAACGAAGATCGATAGCTACTGTGACTGCTTTGCGACCAGGGGCCTGGGCAAGTTTTCCAATTCGGAGCTGGCGAGCATTGGCCTGCGTGGCGGGAACTTTACCCCCGAGCAGAAGGTAAAGCTGAACGATGCGGTGCAAATGTGCAGCAGCGCCTTGTTTGAGAAGCCTAAATCGAGAAGTGGCCAATGAAAGTACATCTGCGGTGCGTTGGTGCGTGTGTGGGGATCGCAGTGCTATTTGCCGGAACTTCAGCTGCGAGGGCGCAGGATCCTGCCTCGGCAATCAAGGCGCTGCTCGAAAGGCAGGCGGCTGACTGGAATCGCGGAGACATGGACGCGTTTGCGACCGGGTACAAAAAGTCGCCGGACATCCTGTTCATCGGAAAGGCCGTGGAGCATGGATACGCAGGAATGCTGGCTGGGTACAAGGCGCACTACAGGACGCGCGAAGCCATGGGACAGTTAAGCTTCAGCGAGCTTGCGACGCAGCCGCTTGATTTACGTTTCGCCACGGCGACCGGACACTTCCATTTGGAGCGCACGGCAAAGGGCGGCGGAAATGCGGATGGTCATTTTCTGCTGGTTCTGGAGAAAACGCCGGAGGGATGGAAGATTGTGCGGGACGACACGACGGCAGAAGCTGCGAAATAAAAAGTCGTGGGAACGCGTTTTGCGGCGAGCATCCGTGGGCTCACCCGGCTCGTATGATCAAGAGAGTGGAGTGTCAAGCATGTCCATGGGCCGAATAGTTTTACTGCCGGCAGCTCTCCTGCTCGGGACGGTGGCAGCGCCAGCCCAGACGCAGGGGCAGCTTTATACGGCGACGCGTGAGCAGTTGGATGTGACCAAGGTCTTACTGGCGCAGGAGAATGCCTGGAATAAGGGTGATTTGGACGCCTATCTGGCAGCGTTCAAAGATGCGGACGAAACGGAGGCCATCCTGAATGGCCCGGTGCGCGGGCTGGGCAACATTCGAACGGCGTACCACACGAGTTTTCCTAATCGAGAAGCGATGGGACTTTTAGAGCAGAGCAGTGTGGAGGTGCACGAACTTGGTCCGGACTTTGCGCTCGCACTGGGCCACTACAAGTTGCAGCGAACGCGCAAAAATGGCGGAGATGCCGAGGGAAACTTCACCGAGATTTTTGAGAAGACAGAACAGGGATGGAAGCTGATCTTCACGGAGAACACCTGATCGCATGGCAGGCAAGTGGGCTCCGTCGATCGACTTGGCATTGGTAATCTGACGGAGTGAAAGACGGCTTTGCAGAAAAATCCAGTGCACCGCTCCTCGAAGCGCACGGCTTGGTCAAGGCGTATGGCACGGCGCGGGTGGTGGACGGTGTATCGCTGCAGGTGCGACGAGGAGAGACGCTGGGTCTGGTCGGGGAGTCCGGATCCGGCAAAAGTACCGTGGCCAGGATGATTCTGCGTCTTACGGAGCCGACGTCGGGGCGCGTTATTTACCGGGAAGCAGGTGGTACAGGTCGGGAGGGCGAAGTGAACCTGCTGACCGTGAAGCCCCGAGCGATGCGGCGCCTGCGGCGCAAGCTGGCGATTGTCTTTCAAGATCCGTATGCGGCTCTGGATCCCCGGATGACCGTCCGCCAGACGCTAACGGAACCGTTCAAAATCCACGCTGAACGGCCTCCAGAAGGTCTGGAAGCGCGGTTGATGGCGCTGCTCGGGGAAGTCGGGCTGGAAGCATCGGCACTGGGGCGGTACCCGCATGCATTTTCGGGGGGGCAGCGGCAGAGGATCAATATCGCGCGGGCGTTGGCCTTGCGGCCGGAGTTTTTGGTGCTGGACGAGCCGGTCAGCGCTCTGGATGTGAGCGTGGGGGCCCAGGTGATCAATCTTCTGCAGGATCTGCAGGCGCGGTACGGTCTTACCTGCCTGTTTATTTCGCATTCCATGCCGCTGGTGCGGTATTTGTGTCATCGGGTCGCGGTACTGCAGCGCGGGCGGCTGGTGGAAGAGGGAACGTGGCAGGAAGTTTGCGAACGACCGCGGGAGGCGTACACGCAGCAGTTGCTGGCCGCTACGCCGGAGCTACCTGAGAGGTAAGCTGAGCCGCCGTCGCGGGATGTTGGCGAGCGTACTCGAAATCGCACGTATTGCGAAGGTAGTCCCAGGAGTAAATTCCAGCTTCGTGGCCATCATTCCAGATAAACTTGAGAGCGTACTTGCCGGCGGGTTCGATTTCTCTGGGCGCTGGCGGCGCTTCATAAAGGGGCAGCAGGGTTTTTGGCCTGGACTTGCCGACACCGGGCGAACGGCCCTCCTTCTCGCGGGCTTCGTGGCAGGTGGCGCAGGGGCAGGCATCGCGCAGCCAACGGAAGGGAAAGTGGTTTTCGTGGCCGTCGCGCCAGAGTATGGTCATGCCCGTGCCGCCGGTCCTGTCGACCTTGACCTTGGCGGGGCGGATGGCATCGCCGGCAAGACGGCGCTGATCGCGGGCGCGGTCGGCCGCAGCTTGTTCGGGGGAGACGAAACGGACGCCGTCGTGGCTCATGGGTTCAGTTGCCTTCCCTTCAGGATAACGGTTGAGCCTGGGATTTGGGTTCAGGCCTGGCCTTGGCGCCAGAAGAAATACCCGGAAATAACACAGCCGGTGACCACGACGATGGCGCGGAGAACGTTGCCGTTTACCCGGCGGGCGAAGCGGGCCCCAAGCCAGCCACCAAGCCCGGCAAAGACCATGCTCACCAGGCAGAAATGCCATTCAACAGCGCCCTGGAGAACGAACGTGAAAATGGCGCAAAGATTGGAGGCGCAGGCGGCGACGACCTTCATCGCGTTAAGCGCGTGCATCTTTTCCATGCCGAAAAGCGCGAGCACCGTCATGACCATAAATCCGCCGCCCGCGCCGAAATAGCCGATGTAAAAGGTGATCGGAAACAAAGCGAGGGCGAGCGGAAGCTTCGGGATCGAGCGATTCGGATCGGAACTGGAGCCGGCACGGGTACGAAGCCAACGGGAGACCGGGCCGGAGATGCCGAAAATCAGCGTACCGCCCAAAATCAGCCAGGGAATGAGTCGCAGAAAGGTTCGCTGCTGCGTGTGCAGGAGTACCTCGGCGCCAGTCACACCGCCGAGGATGCAGGTGAATAGGACAGTGGAGAGCAGATCGCGACGAACATCATCCCGCAATGTTGCAAGCGATGTCAGTTGGCCAGGCCAGAGCGCGACAGTATTGGTGGCGTTGGCCTGAACCGGAGGAACGCCCATGCCGAGCATGGCAGGGAAGGAGATGAAGGAGCCGCCGCCGGCCATGGCGTTCATCACACCGGCGATCGTGGAGGCCGCGACCAGCCAGGCGTAATGAAGGTGAGGAATAGCCGAAAAGGGCATCCCTCCATAGTACGTTTCCCTCCAACTGAGGGCATACCCCCAGGACCCCACGAGGCCCTGGGGCGAATGCTTTAGCTGTGGGTCTTCTCTTCCTGATAGTGGCCGATGTGACTGTAGGTTTCTTTCGGGAACCGCAGCGATTTGTACACGTTGCCGCAATCAGGATCATCGGCGTTGGGGATAATCGGAAAGCTCTGCTCAGACTGCCACTCCATGATCCGATCGCGCCGGGGTGGGCTATAGTCCCGACCTTCCACCTGCACCAGCATCTGGCGGGCATCCTCTTCCGAGAAGTCGCGGTCTTTGGTGAGTTCCGCGAGTACCTCATCATCGCCTAGAAAGTGGCGAGCAATCATGGCGAAGGTGAGACGTCCGTAATGACCGATGTCCTCGCCCCGACCAAGAGCGTCCAGAAGGTGGGCCATCATGCTGTCCTCGCGCAGGGCGTCGATACCGTGCGTTTGGGGTTCGCCGACCGGGTGCCCTTCGGGTGATTGCGCTGCCGGTTGTTTGGCCGGGTCCATGGAACCGGGCTCAACTAGATGCCCACTGGCGTGTGCGGAATTGCCTCCCCGGGTGTCCGATTCAGTGGACCCACTCCCCCGCTGGGCGTCGGCGCTGCCGGACGAGTTATTGGCAGGGGCTTTCGCTTTCAACTTGGCCAACTCTGCCTCGGCGCGGTCAGCCCGATCGACAGCGCGCCGGAGTTGCTCGTTCTCTTCGTCTATGACTGGTTCGTCTCGTTCGATCGTGCGTTCTGCCATACTGGTATCCCTTCTTCTGCCCGTGAGCCTCGAGCGCCTACATCAAAAGGTGGATGCTTTTCTCCACCTCCGGGAGGCCCACAAAAAGCGAAGATTTTGCGAACATTTGGCGGTGGTCAAACCAGTCGTAAATGCTTTACACTGCTCTGACTTAAGAGACGAGCGGTCTTAGACACGGAAGACATTGAAATTGATGTCTCGCACACTGGCCGAAGGACGCGACCAAGAGAATGCGATACCCCTGGCGATGGACGTTGCGGTTAGGTTTCGTGGTGGCAAGCCTGCTTGCCGCGGGGGCTGCCCTGCGCCAGGGTGTACGTGCCAGTTCGACGGAGGAAGCCGCAAAGGACACGCGCCAGACCTACCAGTCCAAAGTGGCCAGCTACTACTCGTACAAGTTTGGGTCAGGGACCCCCTTCCTTCCTTCCAACGCGACCACGGACACGGGCCAGTTCCTTGAGCCGTCGGCATTTCCGACGGCCGCATACTGCGGCCACTGCCATCAGGCGTCAGAAGCGCAGTGGCGTCAGTCGGCGCACGCGAACTCCAATCGCCCGGCCTGGTATCAGCGCAACGTGCAACTCCTGAAAGCGGAAAAGGGCACGGAGTACATGCGCCACTGCGAAGGCTGCCATGACCCGATCGCGGTGCTTTCCGGTCAGCTGACGACGGGCAAACCAACCTCGCATTCATACGATGCTGACGGGATCACATGCTCGGTCTGCCACTCGATCCAGAAGGTCACGACCCGCGGAACGGGCAGTTACGTTATGGGTGTGCCTGCAGTGCTGGTCGACGAAAGTGGCGCGCCAATTACCAGGCCGGTGAGCGATGCGGAGGTCCTGGCGCATCTGGATCGGCATTCCAAGGCGGTGATGAGGGACTTTTATCGCACACCGGAATACTGTGCCAGCTGTCATAAGGCCGCGCTTCCGAAGCAGTTGAATGATTACAAGTGGCTGCGGGCGTTCTCGGTTTACGACGAGTGGCAGGCGTCCTCCTACGCAAGGCAGTCGCCGCTGCCGTTCTATGTCAAGGATTCGGTTTCGACCTGCCAGACCTGCCACATGCAGCGCGAGACCCTGACAGGCACGGGGACGGACCGCGATCCCGGCGCCAAACAGGGCAAGCTGGCGTCGCATCGCTGGCTGGGAGGCAACACGCTCATTCCGGCGGTCTATGGGTATTCGGAGCAGTCGGCTAGGATTTTGCAATTTCTTAAGACGAACGTCTTCAACGTAGATGTCTTCGGGCTGGAGCGCGAAGGGCATGAGGGCGACGCGCAAGCGGTCGTCGCTCCGCTGGGACTGGTCGACTACACGGTCGCCCCAGGCGAGAAGCTTACGGCCGATGTTGTGATCCAAAACAAGGGCGTAGCGCATAGTCACGTCCCGGAACAACGCGACATGTACGAGTCTTGGGTCGACTTTACGGTGAAGGACGCCTCGGGCAAGACGCTGGCCGAAAGCGGCTTCCTGAAGCCTTCGGGAGATCTGGACGAGCGGGTGCACAGCTTTACGAACCGGCTCATCAACGTGAAGGGCGGGATCAACGACCTGCACCAGGTGTGGGATAACCGGGTAGTTGCGTACAACAATTCGATCCAGTCCGGGCGCTCGCAGGTGGTCCGCTACACCTTCCGGATGCCCCTCGACGTCAGTGGATCAGTGACCTTGACGGCGACAATTAAATACAGGCGCTTCGATCAGCATTTCATCGACTTCGCCATGGCTAAGGACCATTTCGCGGAGCCGGTGGTGGATATGATCAGCACGAGCCGGGTGATCAAGGTCGGTAATAACGCCAAGATCCCGCCGGTAGACAGCGACATCAAGGAGTGGATGCGCTGGAACAATTACGGCATAGCGCTGTTGGATGCCCTGCAATATCAGGCATCGCTGGCAGCCTTCCAGCATGTGGCCAAGCTCCGCCCCGACTACGCCGATGCGTATACCAACATGGCTATCGTGGATATTCAGTGGGAGCGTTACAGCGAAGCGCGCCCCAATCTAGCCAAGGCTCTCGAACTGGCGCCAAACAACTCTCGCGCACTGTATTACCGTGCGCTGGTGGAGCGCAACGAGGGAAATCTGGATCTTGCCATCAACGACTTCAATCAGGTCCTCACGGCGTTTCCACGCTCCAAGGACGCCCATCGCGAGCTCGGCTTTTCGCTTTACCAGCAGCACAAGTACAAAGAGGCTCTGGATCAGTACCAGGCCCTCCAGGCAATTGACCCCGACGATCTGGCAGCGCATTACAACCTGTCGATCCTCTGCCGTCGTCTCGGCTTGAAGGAGCAGGCCGCAAAGGAGGCTGCGTACTTCGCCGACCAGAAAGACGACCCGATGGCAAGCACCTTCGCCCTGGAGTACCTGCGTAAGCACAATGAAATCGCCAATGAGAGCGTGCCATGGCACACGCACGACCTCAGCGGCGGCACTCCCTCAGTTCCCGTAACGGCTGGCGTGGCACCCGTCGCCGACAAACACATGGAGGCGCCCGGTGCGGGCGGCAGGTGATCTTCGCTGAGCGGTTGAGGTGCTTCGTCATTGCACGTCTTTGGCCAAACCAGCGCAGCGTCACCGGAACAGGTTGTATGAAACAGTTGATCGTTGTTCTTCTCCTCTCTTGTCTTCTGGGCTCGTACGCACTTCGGGCACAGACCCCGAATCCCTCTCCGCTGGAGCACCAGTCTGAGCCGCCAACCGAAGGCTCGCAGGGTCCGGCTCCGGGCGGTTCCTCGACGGGTGGAGCACACCCCGCCATTCTTGATGCGCAGCACCGTCCCATCACCGCCGGGGGTTTTGTCGCCACGGGTCCGGTAATCTTTAAGGACATCGCTCAGCAAGCGGGCCTCGCAACCTGGTCTCATCACATGGGCTCCGCGGCAAAGGCCACCATCCCGGAGACTGTGGGCTCGGGAGTGGCGTTGCTGGATTTCGATAACGATGGCTGGCTGGACATCTACCTGGTCAATGGCTCGAACTATGACGCGGCGGAAGGGAAGACAAAGCCGCCCCACGCGGCACTTTTTCATAACAATCACGACGGGACCTTTACCGACGTCACCGCAAAAGCCGGTGTGAGCAACGATCGCTGGGGCTTTGGCGCCGTTGTGGGTGACTTCGACAACGATGGCTGGCCCGATATCTATGTCTCCAACTTCGGGAAGAACCGGCTCTACCACAACAATCATGATGGAACTTTCACCGACGTGGCGGAGAAAGCAGGCGTCACGCTGGGTGGATGGTCCACGGGCGCAACCTGGGGCGACTACGACGGTGACGGTTACCTGGACCTGTTTGTGCCGGGGTACATCAAAGTCGACGATCTTGTGCGCGCTTCCCAAAGCAGCGGCTCGGCGGCGCACAGCTACTGTGAGTTCCGCGGCGTTCAGGTAATGTGCGGGCCGCATGGGCTCCACGGCGAGGCCGATCACCTCTTCCACAACAATGGCGACGGCACGTTTACCGACGTCAGCGAGCATGCCGGTGTGGAGGACAAGAACCACTACTACGGCCTGGCCTCGCTGTTCATCGACGTAAACGGCGACGGCAAGCCGGACCTGCTGGTAGCCGACGACTCCACGCCGAACTACCTCTACATCAATAAGGGCGACGGTACGTTTGAAGACGCGAGCTTCGCTTCCGGCTACGCGCTTAACGAGAGCGGGCGCGAAACGGCCAGCATGGGAATCGCCGCCGGCGACCTCACCCACAACGGTCGGATCGATATCTATAACACGACGTTCTCGGACGATTACAAACCGCTGTACCGCAACGACGGCGACGCCAACTTTACGGATGTCGCCTATCAGGAAGGCATCGCAGAGGCCACGATTCCCTTCCTCGGCTGGGGTACGAGCTTCTTCGATTATGACAACGATGGCTGGCTGGACCTAATGTTTGTGAACGGGCACGTTTATCCCCAGGTGGATCAGCAGAATTGGGGAACGACATGGGCGCAGCGCGCCCTGCTCTTCCACAACGAGAAGGGCAAGCTCAAGTTAGTCCCGGCGGTGGAAGGAACAGGCCTCGCCAAGTTGGCCACGTCGCGCGGTATGGCTTTCGGCGATCTGTTCAACGATGGGCACGTTGATGTGGTGGTGAACAACATGGATAGCACGCCTTCGCTGTTCCGCAATGTCGTCGGGAACGGTAATCATTGGATCGCTTTCAAACTGGTCGGATCACCGTCAGCGGAACCCGGTAAGCCCGGCAGCCCCCGCGATGCCATCGGCGCGACGGTTTGGGTGACGGCAAATGGGTTTCGGCAGCGCATGGACGTGATGGCGGGCGGCAGCTATGCATCAAGTCCCGATCAGCGGCCTCATTTCGGACTTGGCGCGGCTACAACGATCGAAAAGCTCGAGGTCCGCTGGCCCAGCGGGCACTCTGAAACAATTGTTTCGCCCAAGAAAGTGGATTCCCTTTACACCATCACAGAAGGCAAAGGATTGGCCGCTTACCACTAAGCGTGCTATTCCGGCGAGGGCACCACGATAGCTCCCTCGCTCCCAAAGCTCGAGAAAGAAGGATGCATTTGTCTCAAGTGAAAACTCCGCTCCGTGGTCTTGCTCTGATTGCTCTGCTGGCGCCGGTTTGCGCGCTTCCTATGCTGCATACCATGACCGTCGTGGCAGCCTCTTCCCATGCTCTGCTGCAGAGCGGCGACCACCCGTCCGACACGGCATCCACGCCTCAAGGTGTCCCTTTTTCTTCGGAAAAGCTGGGCTCCCTGTTGCCCGCTACGGTCTACTTCCAAGAGAAAACGGCACCGTTGCAGCTTAGAAACGCCGCAGGCACGACTTTCGGAAACCAGGCCATCGTGTGGGCCTCGCTGGTCGACACCTCCGGCTACTCCACCTCGGTGCAGGAGAGGTACCAGTTCTACTTCGTGACGGAGTCAGGGTTGCGCTTCGGCAGTGTGCACCTTCCGGCGGGTGCTTACGGGGGCGGGTATGTAGGGAACCGGTTTGTGCTCATGGATCTGGGCGGCCATTCCATTGGGGAAGGCGACACGGAGATGGACGCGAACCTGCGCCGTCCGCGACCGTTACAGATGGTAGCGGACGGGCCCACCTCGGTGAAGCTGTACCTGGGACGGCGCTGGGTTTTGCTGCAGGCTGACCCGTTGAAGAGGCCATAGCATTTCAACTAACGCTAAAGAACAATAGCGATTCACCGCAAAATCGCTATAGTGGAGCCGTGAACCTCCTGCCCAGCCTCGTAGGCGGGCTGACGGCGATGACCGCCCTCGGCGCGGTTGTTGTCGATCACGAGATCCACCAGAAAGCGTCGCGGCTCCTGGATCGCTCCGTCTACCGCGGGCCGACCGGCAGGATGTCCGTCGCCCTAACCTTCGATGATGGACCGGGCCCGCAAACACTGGAATTGCTTTCTTACCTCGAAGCGGAAGGCATCCCCGCAACCTTCTTTCAATGCGGGATTCATGTGCAGCGCTATCCGGAGATTGCGCGTTGCGTGCAGGCAGCAGGCCATGAGATCGGCAATCATGCATGGTCGCATGTACGTCTCAGCCCAAGCTTGCAACGCGGGCTGTATGTGCCCTCTCCGCAGAGGATGTACCGCGAACTCGCGCAAACGCAGCATCTGCTGCACCATGTTTGCGGTACCCCGCCCAAGCTCTTCCGGGCACCCTTCGGCAAGCGCTGGGTAGGACTGGATGCGGTGCAGAGGAGGCTCGGTCTGCGCAGTATTCAGTGGACGGTAATTGGCCATGATTGGGAATGGCCGGCGGAGCGGGTTGCCGCCCACGTGCTGGCCAACAGTGGGCCTGGTGCCATCGTATGCCTGCATGACGGACGCGAAATACAGCAGCCTTGCGATATTTCCGAGACGATTGCTGCCGTTCGACTGATCGTTGCGGCCCTTCGCCGGCAAGGCTATTGCTTCCAAACGGTGAGTTCCCTTCTCAACAACCCGGCCCCTTCACCGCAGCCGGCGTAGTCGGCAATGGCGTCGCTTCGGTGAAGTGCGGGGTTGCCAGGGCTATCTGTGCGGCGCTGGCAAGAGTTCATGGAGGTGCACAGCAGCCGCATTGCAATTACCTAAATTAACCGTAACGAAGATGACAACAGGACGGACGTGCGCTACGGTGAGCTAGGCGTCTTTGCCGCAACTCTGGGGACAGCACGCCGACGGATCAAACGGAGAGTTCATGGCCACAATTGCGTCCCCTGCCCCCGCGCTTACCGAAGAAGAGCTTCGCAAGACTATTGCGTACTGGCATGCCTGCAATTACCTGTGCGCGGGGATGATCTACTTGCGCGCAAATCCCCTGCTGCGTGAGCCGCTCAAGCCGGAGCACATTAAAAACCGTCTGCTCGGGCACTGGGGCTCGGATCCCGGCCAGTCGTTTACCTGGGTCCACCTGAATCGTGCGATCAAGAAGTTCGACCTGAACGTGATGTACATCTCCGGGCCAGGACACGGAGCGCCTGCGGTGCTTTCGAATTCCTACCTCGAAGGTTTCTACTCGGAAGTTTATCCGGATAAGACTCAGGATGAGCGGGGCCTGCTGAAGTTTTTCAAGCAGTTTTCTTTTCCTGGTGGCATCGGCAGCCATTGCACGCCGGAGACGCCCGGATCGATCCATGAAGGCGGTGAGCTTGGCTACAGCCTCTCGCATGGGTTCGGCGCTGCCTTCGATAACCCGGATCTGATCGTCGCCGTGGTGGTGGGCGATGGGGAGGCGGAGACGGCAGCGCTTGCGACGTCCTGGCATTCCAACAAGTTTCTAAATGCGAAGCGCGACGGCGCCGTGCTGCCCATTCTTCATCTGAACGGCTACAAGATCGCGAACCCCACTATCCTGGCCCGCATCCCGCATCACGAGCTGGAAGCCCTCTTTCATGGGTATGGATGGAAGCCCTACTTTGTCGAAGGCAACGAACCGGAAGCCATGCACCAGCAGATGGCTTCCACGATGGATGCGTGCATCGAGGAGATCCATCACATCCAGGATCAGGCACGCAACCATGGCGTGACGGACCGACCCTGCTGGCCCCTGATTGTGCTGCGTTCGCCCAAAGGATGGACAGGACCGAAGGAAGTCGATGGCCACAAGGTCGAAGGCTTTTGGCGCGCGCACCAGGTCCCTGTGCTGGACCCCGTGACCAATCCGGTGCACCTGAAGATCGTGGAAGACTGGATGCGCAGCTACGAACCCGAGAAGCTCTTCGATGAACATGGGCGCTTCGTCGCAGAGCTACAGGAGTTAGCGCCGAAGGGCGAACACCGCATCAGCGCCAATCCGCATGCAAATGGCGGCAGATGTAAGAAGCCGCTCGATCTTCCTGACTTTCGCGACTATGCCGTTGATGTGAAAACGCACGGCACGATCTACGTGTCCCCCACGGAGGTCGCGGCAAAGTTCCTTCGCGATGCCATGCGGCGCAATATGATGAACTTCCGCGTTTTCGGGCCGGATGAAACTGCCTCGAACAAGCTGGAAGCCATCTATGCAGCCTCGCCCAAGACATGGGAGGCGGAGTTTTTCCCCGAAGACGCCGACGGTACAGAAATCGCCCTGGACGGCAGGGTAATGGAGATCCTTTCAGAGCACACGCTGGAAGGATGGCTGGAAGGGTATCTGCTCACCGGCCGCCATGGTCTGTTCTCAAGCTATGAAGCCTTTATTCATGTGATCGACTCCATGTTCAATCAGCATGCCAAGTGGCTGGAGATGGCGAAAAAGGAGATCGACTGGCGCGCCCCCATTGCTTCGGTCAACTATCTGATCTCCTCGCTGGTGTGGCGTCAGGATCACAATGGCTTCACGCATCAGGATCCCGGCTTTCTGGATGTGGTGACGAATAAAAGTCCGGATGTGGTACGCATTTATCTGCCCCCCGACGCCAACTGCCTGTTGTCAGTCACAGATCACTGCCTGCGATCCGAGGACTACATCAACGTGATCGTGGCGGACAAGCAATCGCACCTGCAGTACCTGACCATGCAGCAAGCAGTTCATCATTGCACCAGCGGTATCGGGATTTGGGATTGGGCCAGCACCGATGGAAACGAAGAACCCGATGTGGTGATGGCCTGCGCCGGAGATATCCCGACCATGGAGGCCCTGGCCGCGGTGGCAATTCTGAAACGTGAACTGCCCACGCTGAAGATCCGCTTCGTGAACGTCGTCGACCTCTTTCGCTTAACACCGGATCACGTACATCCGCACGGGCTATCGGATCGCGATTTCGATTCGCTGTTCACAAAAGACAAGCCCGTAATCTTTAATTTCCATAGTTACCCGTCGCTTGTTCACAAAGTTGCCTACAACCGCACTAACCACGACGGTTTTCATGTGCACGGGTATCGTGAAAAGGGCAGCATTAACACGCCTTTCGAGCTTGCCATCATCAATGGCATCGATCGCTACCACCTCGCGATTGACGTGATTGATCGGGTGAATGGCTTGGGCGTCAAAGCAGCGCACTTCAAGCAGAAACTGCAGGACGAGATCACCGACGCGCTCAACTACGCATATGCGGAAGGCATCGACCGCGAAGAGATCCGTAACTGGACATGGCCGGGCTAAGCGCATGCCTTCACACGCAAGCTTCACACCAGACAGTCTGTTGCTGGCCCTCAACAGCGGTTCGTCTTCCTTGAAGCTGGGTCTCTATCGTGCTGGATCGGAAGATGTGGAGCTTGTCGCTTCCGGCAGCGCAGAGGGCATAGGCCGCGGTGAAGGAAGCGTATCTTTGCGTTCAGCTTCCGGGGAAGTTCTCCTTCAGAAGGAACACTTGCTGGAGTCGCAACAGGACGCGCTTGCGAAGCTGACCACCGCCATGCGCTCCCATGTCCATGACGAGCCCGCAGCTGTCGGCCATCGCTTTGTTCACGGAGGCCCCCATTTACGCGAGCATGAGGTGCTTACACCAGCGGTTCGAGCGCAATTGCAGGACGCAGTCCACTTCGCGCCTTTGCATATCCCTCTTGAACTTAGTCTTGTAGAACAGATCGAGCCAATCTATCCTTCGGCCGTGCAGGTGGCCTGCTTTGACACGGCGTTTCATCGCACGCTGCCGCCGGTCGCATGTCATCTGCCGCTGCCGCCGGAGCTCTATGCGAAGGGTATCGTGCGTTATGGTTTTCACGGTTTATCGTATGAATCCATTGTGTACAGGATGCGCGACGCTATACCGCATAAGGCCGTCTTTGCGCATCTTGGCAATGGATCAAGTCTTGCCGCCGTGTTCAATGGAAAGTCCATTGATACAACGATGGGACTTACGCCCACGGGCGGGATCCCCATGAGCACACGAAGCGGCGATCTCGATCCAGGCGTCATGCTTTACCTCATGCGCAATGAGCAGGCTACCGCCGATAGTTTGGAAGCCATGTTGAACCAGCACGCTGGACTCGCAGCCCTTTCGGGCGGTGAGAGCGATATGCAAGCGTTGCTGCAGCGAACGCAAGCGGGCGATGAAAGCGCAGCGCTCGCTGTGGATGTGTTCTGCACCGCAGTGACAAAGACGATAGGCTCCTACGCGGCTCTGCTCGGCGGGTTGGACCTGGTTGTCTTTACCGGCGGCATTGGCGAACACAGCGCCGAGATCCGGCAGCGCGTTTGCCAATGCCTACACTTCCTTGGCCTGTCGTCGGGAAAAGAGGACAGCGCCTCGGTCCGCATCCTTCCGGCGGAAGAAGAAAAGCAGATTGCGCGACACTGCCGCGGCATTCTTTCCGCGCAGGGTTCTTCACCGTCAGCCCAGAGCTAGCGCCAAAGCCTCGTCTACCTCTTGCGCCACAAGCAATGCATTGCGGTTGCCGCGCAGGGTACCTTCCTGCTCGCACACGTCAAGAAATTCAAGCAGCTTGTCATAAAAGCCTTTCACGTTGAGAAGCACTACCGGCTTCGCATGGAGCTTCAGCGTCTGCCAGGCGAGCACCTCAAACAGCTCTTCGAGTGTCCCAAAGCCGCCAGGAAGAACCAGGAAGGCATCCGCAAGATCGCTCATCAGCTTCTTGCGCGTGTGCATCGTGTCGACAACGTGCAATTCCTGCACGCCTTTGTGCGCAATCTCCTTGTCTACAAGCACCTGCGGTATGACTCCCACGACGTGTCCGCCGCCGGCAAGCACAGCATCCGCCACCGCGCCCATCAGACCTACGCGCGCTCCGCCATAGATCAGGCCAATGCGTTGCAGCGCCAGTGCTCGTCCGAGCTTCTGAGCAACTTCGCGATACTCCGGCCGTGCACCTTCTGCGGCAGCGCAGAATACGGCAACGGCCCTCTGTCGGTGGTTCGTTTCCATTCGCTAAGAATAGCGGGCAAGAACTCTCCCCAACAAGGCTCTTCAAGCCTGGTGCATACAGGACCGCCGCAACAACAGACAAGCACCGGCATGACGCCGGCGCCTGTCCACGAAAAGCGCTTAGCTGATGGCCAGCGTGTTGCCTTGCAGATCCTTGGTGACCTTGGCAAGAACAGAACCTGCGGCCGAGTGTGATGTGCCGCTTACGTTCACCACATCCGAGCCCTCGCCGACTTTCAACACGGCGCTCTTGCCCGGCTCGATCGTGATTTGCTGGCCTCCGGCCAGCAGCACCAGCGACTGCCTAGTGTCGTTGCGGACGTTGAAGCTGACCATCTTCGCTTTGGCTGTGTTATCCGCTGCGGTGGGATGGAAGATGCCAAGCGGGGCGGCGTGGAGCGAGCCCGCGGCAGATAGGGACAGCACAGAAGCCATGGCGGCTGCGACGATACGACGATGCATAGTTGCCTCTTTTCTTGTGGCGGTGTCGCTTCCTGCCGCCATGGTTCAGCAGGAAGCGACCGTCACCCTGATATACGCAGGCGGACCCTAAAGGTTCATGCAAAATCTTTCATCTTTTTTCTTTTGTTCACAGGGTCACGCCCCATTCGTACCACCGCTGTCGGCGCCCTCCGTCGCCGTAGAATGGAGGAGTGGCTAATCTGCTTCACAACATGAACCCACAGCAGCAGGAGGGCATCCTCTCGGTGGACGGCCCGGTGCTGTTGCTGGCCGGGGCGGGCTCAGGCAAGACGCGCGTGATCACGCATCGCATCGCCTACCTGATTCAGGAGCGCGGCGTCTCCGCGGACGCTATCCTGGCAGTTACCTTCACCAACAAGGCTGCCAAGGAGATGGCCGAACGCGTCGAGAAGATCATGGGCCACTCGACCTTGGCAAAGCCGACATTGGCAACCTTCCATTCGTTTTGCGTGCGCGTGCTGCGTCGCGACATCGAAGCCCTGCGGGTGAATGGCAAGGGGCTTACACGCACCTTCGCCATCTACGACGAGACCGATCAGCAGGCGGTCGTCAAGTCGGCGCTGAAGCGACTCGGGATTGACGACAAACAGCTGAAGCCGCGCGTCGCGCTGGGCCGGATCTCCTGGGCAAAGAACCACATGATCGATCCGCAGGAGTACTTTCTCGCCTCCACCAATCCCATGGAGGAGAAAATCGCGCACATTTTCAAGATCTATCGCGATGAACTCTTCAAGGCCAACGCGCTGGACTTTGATGATCTGCTGCTGGAGACCGTGCGGCTGTTGAAGACCTCTGCCGAGGTGCGCGAGAAGTACAACCGCAAATACCGCTATCTCCTGATCGACGAGTACCAGGACACCAATCGTCCGCAGTATGAATTAATGAAGCTGCTGGGCTCGCATGGCAACGTGTGCGTCGTCGGCGACGAGGATCAGTCCATCTACTCATGGCGCGGCGCAGACATTCGCAACATCCTTGAGTTTGAGAAGGATTTTCCTGCAGCGCGCACGATCCGCCTGGAGCAGAATTATCGCTCCACACAGACGATCCTCGAAGGCGCAAGCGCCGTGGTGGCGCAGAACACGCAGCGCAAGGGCAAGAACCTTTGGACGTCGCGCGAGGGCGGATCGCTGATCGGTCTGTATGAGGCGCCGGATGGCGAGAGCGAGGCCATCTTCATCGCTGACCGCATGAACAGATACCTGAAGCAGGCTGGTGAAACGGAGGACCTGCCGCGGTGCGCGGTGCTCTACCGCACCAACTCGCAGTCGCGTTTGGTCGAAGAAGCGCTGCGACGGTATGGCATCCAGTACCACATGGTAGGGGGCTTCAGCTTCTATGACCGCGCTGAAATCAAGGACCTGCTCAGCTATCTAAAGCTCGTGCAAAACCCGCATGACTCGATCGCGTTGCAGCGTGTGGTCAACTCGCCGCCACGCGGGATCGGGAAGACCACCATGGACACCCTGGAGCGTATGGCCCTGGGTACAGGGCTAAGCACCTGGGATGCGATCGACCGTGCCCTAGCGGACAAACTGCTTCCCGCCCGTGCGCTGACGGCATTAGCGAATTTCCGCAAATTAATCGAGGACGCCCGCGCCATGGTGCAGTTGGAAGGTGAGGGCTTTGCCGAAAAGCTCGCCGCCGATGTCGGTGAGGGTTCAGAGTCCGAAGCACAGGATACTGGCGAGCTTGAGTCATTCCCAAACGACACAGAGGGCGATGCTGCGGAAGACGGAAACACAGGATTCGACTTCGGCTTTGCCTTTGCGGAGAATCAACCGGCACCCCCGACGGTTACGGCCAATGACGCCAACTCCGATTTCGATACAAGCTTTAATTTTGACTTCGACTTCGGACCGAGTGAGGAGATTTCAACCGTCGCTCCGGAGAATGCCGTCGTTGGCGATGCTGAGCCCGCATTGGAGGTCGTCAGCTTCAACCCCTTCGCGCCGCTTCCTCTAAAACAAAGCGCTGCAGATCACATTCGGGAACAGAACAAGGCGCGGCTGGATCGCATCATCGCGGCCCAGGGTGGCGACCACGAGGCAGCGAATACAGCCGACGACAAGGCTTTCCGCAAGCCCGGGGATCCCGCAACACTGCCCGAGCTGATCAAGTTCCTGAACGATCGTTCCGGCTACCTTCGTGCGCTTGAAGAGGAAGGGACGCCCGAGGCGTTCAGCAGAATCGAAAATCTCAAGGAACTCGCCAACGCGGCGCAGGATGCCACCTCGCGCGGTGAAACGCTGGCGGAATTTCTTGATCATGCGGCACTGGTCAGCGATGCGGATGGGTATTCCTCGGAGGCGCGCGTGACTTTGATGACGCTGCACGCGGCCAAAGGCCTGGAGTTCCCGCTGGTTTTCCTGGCGGGCATGGAAGAAGGCTTGTTCCCGCACTCGCGTACACTCACCGATCCGACCCAGATGGAAGAAGAGCGGCGGCTCTGCTATGTCGGCATGACACGCGCCATGGACACGCTGGTGATGACGCGGGCACGCTACCGGCGCCGGTATGGCAACGATATGCCGGAAGGAACAGTCGCGTCGCGCTTCCTCGAGGAGATCCCAGCGCGGCTGGTTGAGGATTTGGGGTCGCCCGGCTTCGGCGGCGAGCGGGACGAGCATGGCGGGTATCGCTCCAACGGTTTTGGCGGCCGGGCGTATGCGACGCCCTACCCGCAGCGCGGCGACCGGAGGCGCTTCACCCCTGGCGAAGACGAGGGCGGCTCCCCTCACTACTCCTACGAGGATGAAAGCCAGGAAGCCGGCGGAAACGGCGCGCGCCAATATGTGGCGGGGCGCTTCGGCGCGAAGGCACAGCCCACGGACGGAGACCGGGCGGCGGCCATGTTCGGTAGGGGCAGCGGCAACGGGGGTTCCGGGTTCGGCAAGGGGACGGCTGGCGGGGGTAACGGCTATCAACTGGGGGACAAACGCTACCCCGGCCGTCCCAAAATGGACATTCCTGCGCCTACAGGAAAAACCGGCCTGGGCAAGAACGCGCGCGTCCGCCATCCGAAGTACGGTGAAGGGATGATCGTCGGACGCGAAGGCGACGGCGACGACGCGAAACTTACTGTATCCTTTACAGGGCACGGCGTAAAAAAGCTGGTGGAGAAGTTCGCCCAGCTTGAACGGCTCTGAAAAGCCGAGGCGGCCGACAAAGTTTGAAACCAGGATTTCTGCAGCGTCCTTTGGAACGATGCTTCGAGGTTCGCGGTTCAGGAAAGGGACAGGTAGGAGCACATGGCAAACACCAAGGCAGTGACCGACCGCGAGGAGCGCAAGAAACTCAAGCGCGTCGCCCGCAAGAAGGCCACCCCCAAGACGGCCCGCACCTACGCACGTGGCGAGCACAAGAAGAAGATCAAGAAGCTTGGCCGCGGCACGTCGAAGCGCTAAAAACTACCGCAGATAAGCAACGGACCACCAGCGGGTGGTCCGTTGCTTTGTGCCACAGCAGCAAATCAAGCTATTGCGAGCCGGCAGACTGCTGATCGACGACCTTGAAATCGGCCGGAATCGCGAACAGCGCTGGATCGGGCGATCCACGTTCCAGGCTGGACGTCGTCATGGTCACCTTGCCCGTTCGTGGATCGTCCGTCGTCCGTTCCAGGACTACATGCAGTTCCGGCGAGGTCCAGGTCTCCGTAACGAAGGTCAGGTCACGGTCGTTGCCCTCCTTACCGGCCGGGATCGTGCGGCTTATGCGCTTCCCTTCTGCGGAGACGCCGGCGATGACGCGTGGTGCCAACGTCTCGACCTCCCTGTGGGTCTTCGGGCTGCTCTGGGACGCGGTCGTGTTCTCCGTCTGCGGCTGCGCGGCATGTTCAGCCTGCGCTTTGGCGCGTAGCTCTGCCATGCGCGCCTGTTGCTCCGGCGAGGGCGGCGCCGGCATCGCCATGTGATTGATGTGAGCCACCTTGTTCCGTTCGTCCAGCGAGGTCCATGTGTGCGCTATGGGATCAAATATCTGAACAAAGTGGAATGAAACAGGGCTCGGGCCGTTATGAGTGATCTCGGTGCGAGTCCGTCCTTCTGCGTCCCGGGTGCGTTTCTCCTGACGCACCGTGGTGATGTGGGTACCGTCGGCGAGGGTTCGAAGCGTGGTCGTCTCTTGCGTCAGAGTGTAGGGCTGGTTCCGTTGGGAGTCATCCATCACCGGAAAGCCTCCGACCGCACTCGACAAACTGGACGCTACCTGACCACTTCCCGATCCGGCCTGCGCTGTTGCCGGTATGGCTGTCAGAGCAGCGAGAAGCACGAAGACTCCGGAACTCCTGAACACGCGCGTTCACCTCTGGGAAGCATTGTGCAGGCGCAAGCGGGGTGTCGCAAGTCGAATCCTGCATAGGTTCGCCGTCTTCGGCGTCCTCCGAACGAATGTGAGCACCAAGACGCGGCCCGTCGCTCTTTCTGCTTACAATCGCATTAACTCCACCGTAATGACGACGCCCGCGAGGACCTGACGCTGCCCCGACAAATCTTTGCCACGAAGTCCATCGACAAACTCATCGCTGAAAGCGAAAATCCTGAACACGCGCTGAAGAAGACGCTCGGGCCTGTATCTCTCACAGCCCTCGGCATCGGGGCTGTTATCGGCGCGGGCATCTTCACCGTGATTGGCACGGCAATCGGGGGGAACCCGGCGCAGACAGCCTCGATTTCCGAGTCGCCCGTCATCGATCTGTTGCTCGGGCTGCTGCATGGAACCGCCGGACATGTGGCCGGTCGGCCCGGAGCCGGTCCGGCCCTGGCCCTGTCCCTCGTTCTGGTGGCAATTGTGTGCGCCTTCACCGGGCTCTGTTATGCGGAGTTGGCCAGCATGATTCCGATTGCCGGCTCCGCTTACACCTACACCTACGCCACCATGGGCGAGCTTGTAGCGTGGATCATCGGCTGGGACCTGATCCTCGAGTACGCGTTTTCAAACATGAGTGTTTCAGTGGGTTTCGCGGCGCATGTGGTGGATCTGCTGGATTGGCTCGGCATTCACCTCAACCCGCGCTGGCTTTCGCCTGCCTACCTTCCGCTCGGTCTGCAGGACCTCGCCGGACAGGACATCTACAAACCCGGCTGGCATTTTGGCTTCAACATCCCTGCCTTTCTGATTGTGATCCTGCTTACAGTGATCCTTGTCCGCGGGATCCGTGAATCAGCCCAGACGAATAACATCATGGTGCTCATCAAGATCGTGGCCATCCTGGCGTTTGTGTTCGTGGGCCTCAAGTTTATCCATCCGGCGTACTACCATCCGTTCTCCCCGAATGGGTGGAGCGGCGTTTTGGCCGGCGGTTCCATCATTTTTTTCACCTACATCGGTTTCGATTCCGTATCGACGGCCAGTGAGGAATGCCGCGGCCCCCAGCGCACCGTCCCGATCGGCATTGTGGCCACTCTGGTGGTTTGTACAGTGCTCTACCTCGCTGTCGCTCTGGTCCTCACCGGCATTGTGCCCTGGAAATCCGTCATCGGCGATGCAGCTCCGGTGGTGAACGCCTTGAAGCGCTTAACGCTGGCCACCGGCAGTCCCCTGCTCCACTGGACGAGGTTGTTCGTTCTGCTCGGGGCCATCATCGGGATGATCTCTTCGATCCTTGTCTTTCAACTTGGACAGGCGCGAGTCTGGTTTGCCATGAGCCGCGATAAGCTCCTGCCGGATGTTTTTTCAAAGGTGCATCCACGTTTCCGAACCCCGGCCTTCGCCACCTGGGTCGCGGGCATACTTGTCGCTATCCCCTCTGGGCTGCTGGATGTCGGTACCCTGGCTGAATTGTCAAACATCGGTACTCTCTTCGCGTTTGTGCTGGTTTCGATCGGCGTACTGGTGCTACGCCGAAAGCAACCGGACCGCCCGCGCGGCTTTCGTGTGCCCGGAGGCCCGATCTTTCCGGTTCTGAGCATCGTTTTCTGCGTTCTTTTGATGGCCGGACTTCCCGTGCGGACATGGGAGCGCTTCTTCATCTGGCTGGTAATCGGGTTAGTCGTCTACGTGTTGTACAGCCGCAAGCGCAGTGAGTTCTACAGCTCCTGAGCTAACTCAGAAGCTGTACTTGCCTGGAGAAAACCCTGAGCCTCTAAGCCCAGCGCCGGCGTGAGACGGCAAAACCTGCGGCAAGCCCGGTTGCCAGCATGACCACGCTGGCAGGCTCCGGGGTGGGATTGAGAATGCCATCAATCGCCTCGGCATCACCTCCTCCCGGAAGAAAAACTCCAGAGGGGTACACGCCCAGACAAGTGTTCGTAACCGTGCATACCTGGCCGCCTGCGAAGTCGACCAGCGACGAGTACGGCAGTAGAAGCGCATACGAGTAAATCCTGGTGCTGTCCTGGAACTCTGCAAGGTAGTCGCCGTAGATGGGCTGGCTGTAATCAGGATTCGCGAAGGTTGCGTCCACGACACCGTTCTGACTGAGAGTAAAGAAAGATTCGATGATGAGGCCGCTGTCGAGATCGATATTGACGACTCCCTGCGCGGTATAGCCTCCGGTCAGGTCGGAGTTGAAATCGAAGCCTTGGATAATATCCGCATGGGCGGACAGGGCGGAAAAAAGCAGAACAGCAGCAGCAGCAAAGAGCGACGCACGCATCGAAAATCCCTCAGGGAACAGATTTCAGGTACGCAAGACCGCTCGGCCCAGGAACACACGGTGAGGTGAACCTGAGTAACACAATCCGGCACTTGCTTTCCTTATCGGCAGAACCTGTAGAAACTTTAGGGCTGTTAGCAGATTTTCTAGTGTGCAGCCATCTGTTCCGGATCGACCTTGGCCCGCTTGGGCGGCAGGCGCATGATCCACACCAGCGGCGACAGGCAGATCACCGTAACCGCCAGCAGAAAGAAGGCGTTCTTGTACGCCAGCATGTTGGCCTGTCGCTGCATCTGGCCGTAGACCTGCGCCATGGCGACCGGTTCCGCGGCGGCAAGGGCCGTATGCGTGGCGTCGGCAAACTGGCTGACGTAGCTGGAAATCGCGTACCCGCCATAGCTGATGTTGGAAGCCAGCGAGACCTGACTGATCTGCGACGAGCGCGCCAGGAACGTCGTCAGCAGCGCCGTTCCAGCCGAGCCTCCCATGTTGCGGGCAAAGTTTGATAATGACGATATCTGGTTGCTCTTCTCACGCGGCACACCCACGTAGTTGAGCGTGCTGATCGGGATGAAGATGAAGGGCAGTCCGATCACCTGCAGCATGCGCCAGAGTGTGACCGTGCCGAACGAGCTGTACAGGTCAAGACGCGTGAGGTTATAGAGTCCTGCCCCAACAGCCAGGTAACCCAGCATTACGGTCAGGCGCGGATCGCCTTTGCCCAGGCTGCGGCCGGCAATCGCCATCATCACGACCATCACAAACCCCGCGGGGGAGAGCACCATGCCGGCCCGCTCCGCGGTGTAGCCCAGCATCGTTTGCAAATATTGCGGGATTAGCACGGTCGACCCGAAAAGCACCATGCCCAGAATGAGTTGCAGAAAGACGGCTGTCCCAAAATTTCGGTTCTTCAGCAGCTTCAAATCCACAATCGGATCCGGGTGATTCCACTCCCAGAAGGCAAAGAAGACCAGCAAAACGACCGCCATCGTTGCGGTGAACTGAATTTGCCCGGAGCCGAACCAGTCCTTTTCCTGGCCCTTGTCGAGCGTCGCCTCCAGCAGGCCGACACCGGCGGCGACGGTCAGCAGGCCGATGTAGTCGATGGGATCACGGCGCTTGGTGCGGGCCGTGATCTCCGGCGGATCTTCCACCATGCGGTTGGAAAGAAACAGCGACAGCAGGCCAACCGGCAGGTTGATAAAGAAGATCCAGTGCCAGTTGTAGTTGTCAGTGATCCAGCCGCCCAACGTAGGGCCGATAGCGGGTGCGACCACAACGGCCATCCCGTAGAGTGCAAACGCCTGACCACGTTTTTCTATAGGAAAGGTGTCGGCAAGGATCGCCTGTTCGCTCGGAGCCAGACCGCCGCCACCAAGCCCCTGCAGGATGCGCGCCAGGATCAAAAAAGGCAGGGTAGGCGCAAAGCCGCACAGCATGGAGCAGACGGTAAACATGGCCACGCAGGTCATGTAGAAGCGCTTGCGCCCAAACCGGTTCGAAAGCCAGCCGGAGATGGGCAGGATCACCGCCGAGGAAACGAGATAGCTGGTAAGCACCCAGGTAGCTTCGTCCTGCGACGCGCCCACTGACCCGGCAATGTGCGGCAGCGCCACGTTCGCGATGGAGGTATCCAGGACCTCCATAAACGTCGCCAGCGTGACCGTCAGGGCGATCAACCATGGATTGTGCTTGGGCTTCCAAATGGCTTCCAACATATCAGGGCGCTGATACTGATACTATCAGGGTGCTGACATGGACGATCCACAGACAGCGAAACAGGAGGAGGCCCGCCGCTGCACCGAGGCGATGCGTCATCTTTTTCTGCACTTTCGTACCCGCTTCGAAGAGGAATTGCGTGGGACCGGGGTAACGCTGCCACAACTGCGGATGTTGAAGTCGATCGAGCAGCAAAGTGAGGTAAGCGCCGCCGCGATCGCGAGGATGTGCGGGGTGACACCGCAAACGCTGCATGCAATGCTGGCCCGCGCCGTGCGGGAAGGATGGATCGTGCGCGGCACTTCAGACCGGAATCACCGTTTCGTGACAGCTGCGCTGACCTCGAAAGGGCAGGAAATCGTCGGCAGCGGCATCGCCTTGCGGGAGCGCATGGAAGCCGAGCTGTGGAACGACGTCCCCACTGTCGCCCTGAAGAACCTTCGCGAAATGCTGGAACGCGGACTGGCCAACCTTGCGCGCGACGGGGGGGAGTCGGACGGGGCATCCCGGCATCCAAAGCCCTGATGTCCTTCATTTTCCTGACTGCAGAGTGGCGCAAGCTGATCATGGCGCAATATGAGGTCGCGCCCGAGATCCTGCAGGCGCGCCTGCCGCCCGGCCTGGAGTTGGATCTCTACCACGGACGCTGCTTCGTGTCGCTGGTGGGTTTTTTCTTCGATCGCGTCCGGATCCTGGGCCTCCCACCTCCGTTTCACACCCGGTTCGAAGAGGTCAACCTGCGCTTCTACGTGCGGCGGCCCATGGCGGACGGTTCAACTCGCCGGGGTGTCGTGTTTCTGAGCGAAATCGTGCCGCGCCCGGCAATCGCGCTGATAGCCCGCGCCATGTACGGCGAAGCCTACTCGACCGCGGCAACGCGTCACCACTGGGGTAAGGCTGGCTCCCTGTCCGGCGTCAAGCCTCCCAAGGGCGGACGCCTGCGTGCAAGGGCGCACTTCCGCGCGTTGAAGCGCATGCATCCGAGCCCAGCTGCAGAGGCTGTCCCCTGGCAGAGCTCGGAGTGCCAGGTCGAATACGAGTGGAAGCACGCCGGCGTGTGGCAAAGTCTTGGCGTCCGGGCGGACAACCGGTTGAACGCAATCCAGCCCGGATCCATGGAAGAGTTCATCACAGAGCATTACTGGGGCTACACGCCGCGGCGGACGGGCGGAACCGCGGAGTACGCCGTTGAGCACCGCCGATGGCAGGTCTACCCGGTTCGAGAACACCGCATCGCCTGTAATTTCGCCTCGCTGTACGGACCAGCTTTCGCCGATCTGGCCTCAAGACCACCAGATCACCTGCTCCTCGCGGAGGGTGCCCCCGTGGCGATCCGATGGGGTAAACGCATTGCCTGATGCGCTTCGCAGAACTACCCCGGTAATCGAAAGCTGGACCGCGACCGAGCGCCGACTTGAGCGTCTAACACTCAGGTGGCTTAACTTGACGGCTCGATGGAGATCGGCGGAGCAGGTGCCACAGGTAGGATTTACGTCATGAGAACCATCGATGTACCACGCGGCGGGGTCCGCGTACTGGATACGCGCTCCACTGCCAGCCTGCTAAGCAAAGTCCTTTGGATCACCACCGCAGGCTTTCTGTTCACGGCTTTCGGCGCTTACATTGCTCCAGCCAATATGGGCGGCGGCTTTCTTCTGCTCTTTGTCTTGAACCTGGGCCTGATCTTCGCGATCAACGCTGCCAGCCGCCGTTCTCCCGGCCTCGCCCTGGTGATGTTTTATGGCTTCACTACCCTGATGGGAGTGGAAATCGGGCCCATGCTGCAGGCCTACATGCATATGGCGGGCGGCCAGGCGGTCGTCTTCCAGGCCGCGCTCACCACCGCGGTCGGCATGGCCGTTATGGGCGTTGTGGCACAGATCGCGCGGTTCAACTACCAGCGCGTGGCAAACTACGCTATCGGCGCTTTGCTCGTCCTGCTTGTGCTCGGCGTGCTCTCAATGTTCGTCCACTTCGTCTCGCCTGGGCTGTATGCGTGGGCGACGCTGGCGATCTTCTCCGTTCTTCTGCTGGTCGACTTCATGCGCCTGCGAGATGGCGGCCAGGGCCTTACCCCCGTTCAGCTTTCGCTGAGTATCTACATGGACGCGCTGAACATCTTCATCGCCCTGGTGCAGATTTTCGGCAATGGCGGGGGACGCCGGGACAATCGTTGGTCCTAAGCGTTCTTGCTTTGCAGCACAAGGAGGCGGCGTAGCCAATACGCCGCCTTTCTACCTCAGGGGCCGAACCAGCGACCGGACATCACCGTAAACTCCAAGCCGGATATGCTTAGGGGATGTCTCGCGAACCTGAAGCCGAGCAAAAAGACACACGATCGTGGCTGAAGGAGCTTCCAAAAGCCGAGTTGCACCTGCACCTGGAGGGATCCATCACCGCGGCTACGCTCGTGGAGCTTTCGCGCACGAACGATGCCGTTCCACTCACCCCGGAGCAGGCCCAGGGCGTTTACCGCTACCACGATTTCCCCAGCTTCCTGATGAGTTTCAAAGCCGTCACCGAGCGCCTCCACACCCCCGCCGATTACGAGACCATCACCTACAACATGGTGCGCGATCTCGCTGCGCAAGGCGTTCGGCACGCCGAGGTCTATCTCTCCATCGGTATCCTGTACCGTTTTGGCCGGCTTGACCCCGACGCGGTGATGGAAGCTGCTGAGCGAGGGCGCGCGCGCGGCGAACAGGACTTCGGAACGACCGTTCTGTGGATCATCGACGCCGTGCGGCACTTCGGCGTGCAGGAAGCCCAGCGGGTCTTTCGCAAAGCGGCTACGTTGCGCGGCCAGTACCCCGCAGTGATCGGGGTAGGCATTGGCGGGAATGAAGCAGGCGGCCCGGCGCATGGCTTCCGGGAGGTCTACGCCGAAGCCAGGCACGCAGGCCTGCACCTGACCTGCCACGCCGGCGAATCCACCGGCCCCCAGAGTGTCTGGGGCGCCCTGAACATCGGCGCCGAACGGATCGGCCACGCGCTCACGGCACAGGAGGATCCCGACCTGATCGAGGTCCTGATTCAGCGGCAGATCCCCCTGGAACTGAATATCACCAGCAACGTCCGCACAGGCTGCTGCCCTGCTCTCGACGAACACCCGGTGAAGCGCTACTTCGAAGAAGGCCTGATGGTGACAGTGAACTCCGACGACCCACCCTTCTTCGGGGCGACGCTGCTGGACGAGTATGAGCTATTGCACCGGGACTTCGCCTTCTCGCTGGAGCAGATGCGCGAGCTGGCAGCGAACTCGTTTGAGGCAAGCTTCCTTTCCGCGGAGCGGAAGCTGAAGCATCTCGGCGACGTGGAGCGGTACGCCTGGTGATCGAGCACGACACGCTTCCCCAGCGCATCATTTTGAGCCGCAAAGGTTCCGACGCTGCCTGGGGCGGCCGTCCCAGCCTCCGTGTGGGCAGGGACTTAATAAGCCTTCCCATCCCTGAAAGCCCCGCACGCAGCGCGGCTGCGCGACTGGCCAACACCGGCCTGCGCTATGGCGATCTTCCCCTTCATAAGCGCGTGGGCGCGCTGCACAAGCACCTGCGCTCTATGGAACCGGAACGCTACGTGCACCTCGACCCGGATCTCCGTCCTGAACTCCGCTCCCACCCGAGACGCAACAGGAGCGAGCGGCTCTTTGGCCAGGAAGGCGCAGCGGAGCGCCACCTGCGCAACCAGGAGGTCGGCCCGGGCGATCTGTTTCTGTTTTTTGGCTGGTTCCGTGAGGCTGTGACTGCAGGGGAAACGTGGAAGCGAATCGGGCCGGATGAGCATTGCCTTTGGGGATGGCTCCAAATCGCCGAAACGCATGCGGTGAGCAACGAGGAAACCGCCAGACGGCTGCCGTGGGCCGCACACCATCCGCACGTGGCGCACTGGGATCGATACGACCGTCACAACCGCCTGTACCGTGCGCGGAAGGGGCTAAGCTTCGCGCCGCATCTCCCTGGCGCCGGCGTCTTTCGGTGGCATCCGGGATTGACACTCACACAGCGTTGCGGAGCGCGAGCGACCCGCGGCGCATGGTGCCTCCCGGGGTTCTTTCAGCGCACGGGGCTTACATACAATGAGGTGAACGGACCCAAATGCCCGGCCAGCCGTGAGCGCGTGCACTTCAACTCCGCGCCGATTGGGCAGGAGTTTGTGTTACCCGCCCACCGGCCGTTTCGAGCATCGGAGCGTGCTTCTGTAGCTGCTTGGCTCGGCTCACTCTTTGGTCTGAATGGAGCTTGAATCTTGGACATCCTGACGAAGTGGCTGCGCAGCTATCTACCTGAGCTGCCGGTCGACGATGCGCAACTTGCTGAAGACCTCACTCTGCGCGGCATTGCGGTGGAAGGTATCTTTCCCGCATCCTGCGGCGGCTCGCGCTTCGAAATGGACATCACCACCAACCGCGTGGACGCTATGAACCACTACGGAGTCGCGCGGGAAGCAGCCGCCATCTACGACCTGTCCCTGGGCAAGCTGAAAGAGACCCTTGGCGCACCTCTTGCCGGTGATCAATCCGGAAGCGGCTTTCCTGTTCGAATCAATGCGGCTGACCTGTGCGGGCGCTTCACGGCGCGGATCGTCCGCGGGGTCACCGTGAAGCCCGCGGGTGGGCTCCTCGCCGAGTATTTTGCCGCTCTCGGGCAAAAGCCCATCTCCGGACCGGTGGACGCAACCAACTTCGGTTGGCTGGCCATGGGCCAACCCACCCATGTCTTCGATCTAGACAAGCTCGAAGGCGGAATCGTCGTGCGGCGCGCGCATGCGGGCGAGCGCCTCCGCCTGCTGGACGGCAGCGAACGCGTGCTGAGTGCGGACGACCTGGTGATCGCCGATGAACGCAAGGCTTTGGGACTGGCCGGCGTGATGGGCGGATGGGATTCGCGCGTCACCGAAGATACACGCAACCTTCTGGTGGAGGCTGCATGGTTCGACCCGGCTGCTATCCGCGCCAGCTCTCGCCGCCATGGTCTGCACACCGATGCGAGCCACCGCTTCGAACGTGGGGCGGACTTCGACGCGGCTCCCGTAGCCAACAACATTGTCACCCGCCTTGTGCTGGAGCAGGCGGGCGGCGCGGTCTCTGGGCCGTTGGTGGATGTCATCGTTCCCGAGATTGCCGCGAAGACCGCAGAGCGGCCCAGGATCGTCCTGCGCGTCAACGAAGTACAGCGCATTCTGGGCACCACGCAGGAGGATGCCGTGCTCTCCACCGGCCAGCGCATCTCAGGCCTGCACGAGGAGATTGTCTCGCAATACCTGAGCGCCCTGGGCTGCGAGTTAGAACCAACCGGCGGCGCCCCAGGCGAGTATGGCGTGAAGCTGCCAAGCTGGCGACTGGACATCGAACGCGAGATCGATCTGATCGAAGAGGTCGCCCGTGTTTACGGCTACAACCGCTTCGCCGACACACTGCCCGGCTGGTCCGGCGAGGTTCACGACCAGCCGCACAAGCAGGGCGAGGTAACGATCCGCTCCACGCTGCGCGGCCTGGGGTACACCGAGGCGATCTCATCGACATTCACCTCGGCAGAGGAAGCGCAGATCTTCGGCGATCCCGGGAACGGCGCTGTAGCCATCGAAAATCCCCTCAGCGAGGAGGCGGGCGTGCTGCGGCCGTCGCTCCTGCCCGGCATGGCCGCTATGCTGGCGCGCAATCTCGCGCGTGGAGCGGAACGCGTGCGGCTGTTTGAACTGGGCACGGCGTTCACTGGCTCAACAATCGAGGTCCACGAACAGCCTTCCCTTTCACTTGGTGTGACCGGCGGTTCGCAGTCGAGTGCACTACACAGCGCAGAGAACGCTCTCCTATACGAAGTCAAGGGCGTCGTGGAAGCGCTGCTCGCCAAGTTTGCGGGCGCGGTCCGGTTTGAGGCTGGCGCGCTCCCTGCTTGGATCGAACCAGGCCGAGGCGCGCGCATCCTGCTCGACGGCGCTGCAATAGGAGTTTTCGGCGAGCTCAGCAATCAGGAGAGCGCGTCCCGCAAGCTCCGGCAAGCCTGCGTCCTGGCGGAGCTGGATGCCGCACGGCTGCTCGCAACTCCCTTGCGCCAACCTGTCCTCCGCGAGCTCTCACGCTTCCAGGCTGTGTCCCGCGACTTCTCCTTCATCTTTTCCGATGCCGTGGCGTGGGATGCTGTCGAGGGCGCTCTACGCGCCAGAAATATCCCAGACCTGCAGGAAATTACACCGATAGAGATCTTCCGCGATCCCAAGGGCAAGGCGATCGCCGCAGGAAGCTATTCGCTGTTAACGCGTGTGGTTTTCCAGTCCAGCGAGCGCACGCTCACAGAAGACGACCTCACACGCTGGTCGGAGGACGTGACCTCGGCGCTAACCGGCCTGGGCGGCGTGCAGCGCGGGTAGCCGAAGGGAACTTTGGGAGGTTCCCTCTCTATTTCGGTACCGGGAATCCACTGCGCCCGTCGCTATACTTCAACCGGAATCGCTTTTGCTGGAGGCGATTCCGGAGTGGGAAACGGCTATGAACGGCGAAGGCTCAGGCAACGGCACACAAGGGACAATCAGCGCGGATGAGTTTCAGGCCCTCGAGGCCAAAGTCATGCAGGCCGTCGAGATGATTCGCCGCGAGCGCGACGCGCGCGCAGCGGTCGAGGCCGAGCGCAACGCCGCACAGGCCGAGGTGGCCGCTCTCCAGGAGCGCCTGCGCTCTCTCGAAGAGACCAACAGCACCGCCCGCACGGAGTTGGAGATGTACCACCGCGAGCGTGAAGGTATGCGGGGCCGCGTGGAGCGGCTGCTGGCGCAAATGGACGAGTTGCTGTAGAGACACACAGGAGATCAGGGGAGTTCGATTGACGGATCAGGCAGCAAAGAGTGCAGCAGAGATGTCCCGGGCAGAACTTGCGGCACGCGACGCAGGCGCGGTCGTGGTGGACATTTATGACCAGGTGTACCAGTTGCGGGGCACTGACCCGCAGCACATTGAGCGTCTGGCATCGATCGTGGACGCCAAGATGAGGGCTGTTTCGGCGCATGGAGCGACGGTGGATTCGTTGCGCGTCGCTGTGTTGGCAGCCCTTAATATCGCCGATGAGCTGATGACGCTCCGCGCTCGTTTCGACGCGCTGACCGGCAGCGTGACTCAGGCGCAGAGCAACGTACGGACGCGCACGGGATCCTTGGCGGGCCTGCTGGACGAGGTTTTGGAAGAGCGCAAGGTCGGCTGAGCTCCTCCTCAGGCTCCTGCGCGCAGGGTACCCCCTCCGCTTTTTGCGCAAAGTTTTTCAAAGATGGGACTTACGCTCGTACCCCAATGCATCAGGGTTGCACTGGTCATGGTGCATGCCCTCGGGGAGGGGTTTGGCGCCGGTTGAGGTGAGCCTTGGCCGTCCCGGCGCGAACCGGCGTCCAACGGAGGCTGGAGGCTCGCATATGGACAAGGTCGAGATTGCCGAGGATCAGATTGTGCCGATAGACGCGATTGCGCCCGGGCTGAGCGGGTTGAAGATCACATTCGTCAATGTATTTGGGGTAACGCATCCGGATGGGTCCTGGACGTTGATCGATGCAGGGCTGCCGTTCTCGGCGGGGCGGATCAAGAGTTGGGCGGAGAAGATGTACGGCCGTGCGCCGAATGCCATTGTGCTCACGCATGGCCATTTCGATCATGTGAGCGCGGCGAAGGAGCTTTCCGACGAGTGGAATGCCCCTGTCTATGCACATCCGCTGGAGTTTCCTTACCTGACGGGCCAAAAGGAATATCCGGCACCGGACTGGAAAGCGGGCGGGGGCGTGATGCCGCTGATGTCGCCGGCGCTGCCCCGCGGGCCTGTGGACCTGGGTTCACGGCTGCGCGAACTGCCGGGTGAAGGCGCCGAACTGAGCCTCGTGGAGATGCCCGGCTGGACGCTGATTCACACCCCGGGGCACACGCCCGGGCATGTGAGCTTCTTTCGCGAGAGCGACCAAACACTGCTGGTTGGGGATGCATTCTGCACGACGAAGCCGGAGAGCTTCTTCGCCGCAAACTTCGCACAGCCCGCGGAACTTCACGGGCCGCCAAGCTACTTCACATCGGACTGGGGCGCCGCAAAGGTGAGTGTCCGCAAACTGGCTGGGCTGCAGCCGAAGACGGTGGCACCGGGACATGGCAAGCCGCTGGCCGGGGCGGACGTTGCCTCTGGGTTGCAGAAGCTCGCTACCGACTTCCAACAGATTGCTGTGCCGGATGATGTGAAAGAGGGTAAGCAGGGCGGCGAGACGCGGATGTGACACTGGGTTGCACTGCACGTTGAGATCAGGCTGGTTCTTCATGTCAGTCCTCTGCGCGCTCGGCGGACCTGGAATTTTCGCCTGCCAACGCGCAGCGCTACCGCGAAGCACCAACCCTGAGCTAATGCGCAGCGTCCCTCGCCCCCCAAAAGCCGTACCCCAGCAACTTGCGAATCAGGCCGCACCCCGGTAGCATCCGATGCAGAGAGACCGGCCTGCAAAGCAGGTGGGGCGATCACGCTGGTTGAACCAACATTCATTGAACCAGGGATTTGGCTCGTATATATGGCTTGGTGTGCAGTGTCCGCCAGTCCGGAATGCCTAAAGAGCCACGGCTGAGTCCCGCTGTCTTAGGACAGGTTCACCAGCGCTCCCTCCACGGCCCCGTGGGTCGGTCTTTTCTTTGTTCGGCGAAGAAGCGGTTAACGAGTTAGCGAAGGAGCGGTCAGCGCAGAAGCGGTCCGCTGAGAGCGGTCAGCAAACTAACTAAGAAAGCGTTCGCGGGGGTTGCAGCGGCGGGGTTGAGGACAAGGCTTTGCTGGCGTTTGCGGTTTGGGTCGTCAAAATGCCGGCGATGCTGTCACGACAGGGGCTTCGGCTTGGGCCGATGCGGCTTACGGTGTACGGCGCCTGTGCGGCTGCCGGGGTCACTACGGCCATGGCGCTGAGCGGGCGTGTAGCGCGGCGGGTCGGGCTGAGTGCTGACGATACATGGGACGCAGGGCTTTTTGCGATACTCAGTTGCTTCGTCGCCTCGCGGCTGTTGCTGGTGCTCACTGACCCGGTGGCGTTTGCCCACTTCCCTCTGCTGGTGCTGAGCCTGCCCTCGCTGACGATCGCCGGGATCACCCTGGCAGGGGGTATGACATGGGCTTACCTGAAGCGAAAGAGTTTGCCGGTTTTACGATTGCTGGATGTTTTTGCGCCCTGTGGGGCGGTGTTGGCAGCGTTCCTGGAGTTTGGGCACTGGATGGACGGGTCGGAGCTGGGTATGCCCGTGTTTCGCCATTCCGCGAGCGTTGCATTTCGGCCCGTATCCCTGTACGGAATGGTTGTAGCGCTTGGGATTGGCGTTCTGTTATGGATGTCGGCGGTTCGCGTGCAAAGACCTGGGCGAACAGCAGCGCTTGCGCTGATTCTGGGCGGGTTCGCAGCTTTTCTCTTAGGAATGCTTTCGTTGCCTTCGGATCTATTCGATACTGTTTGGCTGGAACCGGGGCAGATGGTGGCTCTAGGGGCGATGCTGGCAGGGGCGATGCTGTGGACCTTTGGACCCGCCCGCACGACGATCGGGCTTTCCCTGGATTCTGCGGAGGCAACGACGCCCCCGACGCGGAACCTGGGGCACCCGCTTTGTGAGACGGATCATCCCGTTGTTGCAAGACAGAGAGAGGTTCATTAGTGCCGTCGAAAAATATGATCCGCAAGGGCAAGCGGCGGCAAACGGTGAAGCATGACTACAGGACGCACCGCGACGCCGTGCGCGCAGCCGAAGCTGCTTCCGCGGCTGCCGCACAGGCGCTCGCGTTCGGGATCGCAGAAGCGGTTGGGGAAAACGGCATTCCCACTGCCGCGGTAAAACCTGGCGAGGCACCCATTCCGGTCCTGGATGACCTGGAGGCGGAAGACGGGGTTCGCAACTTTTTGGCCGATGCAGCGGCGAAGGGCAAGCGACTGGATGCCTACCTGGCCAAGGCGCTGCCGGACATCAGCCGCGCACGGGTTCAGCTGCTGATCGAGAAGGGCCAGGTGCGCGTGGAAGGCAAGCCCGCCAAAGCCAGCCTGAAGCTGGAGGGCGGCGAACGCGTGGAGATTGAAGGGGAGCCGCAGCCGGAGCCGCTGCGGGCTGAGCCGGAAGACATCCCACTGACGATCGTGTACGAAGACGAGGATCTTGCGGTCATCGATAAAGCTGCGGGCATGGTGGTCCATGCGGGCGCGGGCGATGCGGAGCACAATCGCGGAACCCTGGTCAATGCGCTTTTATTCCATTTTCAGCAGGGCCTTTCGCGGGAGGGTGGCGAGCTGCGGCCGGGCATTGTGCACCGGCTGGACAAAGAAACCAGCGGATTGATTCTTGTAGCGAAAAATGACGCGACGCACCGTCGCCTGGCGGGAATGTTCAGCGAGCGGGCGCTCCGCAAGGCGTACCTGGCACTGGTGCATGGGGCGATGCTGCAGGATGAAGGAACCGTTGCTTTGCCGATCGGGCGCGATACCGTGCGGCGGACGCGCATGACGACAAGACGCAGCGTGGAGAACGGGGCTCGGGCGGCCGTAAGCCATTGGCGGGTGCTGGAGCGGATTGGGAGCAAGGAAGAGCCGGGGCCGTTGGGGGTGTTTACGCTTGTGGAAGTCGAGATTGAGACAGGGCGAACGCACCAGATTCGCGTGCATCTGGCGGCTCTGGGACACCCCGTTGCGGGAGATACGCTGTACGGTGCGCCGGGCCGCTTGCGGGGCACCGGGGAAGAGACCGAGCCGACGCTAGAGCGTAATTTCCTCCATGCGGCGGAGTTGGATTTCTTGCATCCACGGACGGGGAATGCGCTGGCGCTGCGGGCGGTGTTACCTGCGGAGTTGGAGGCGTTTCTTGCGCGGGTTCGGCCGGAAGCTCCGAAGGCAACCGCGAAGGGCGGGCGCTTATCGCGGGTTGGTAGAATCAGGACGAAATGAACGTAGTTTCTTTTTCGAAGCGTCTTGCCTGCTTTGTCCCCGGGCTTTTGTTGTTGACCGGAGTACTCTCTGCCCAGCAACCAGCAGCTGCCAGCCCCGCGGCCCCGGTCCAGACCCCTGCCCCGCAGAGCACGCCGGCAACGCAGCAGCCCGCGCAGACGACCCCGCCGCTGCAGCCACGGGATGAGTCTGCGCCGCCGCCTTCGCAAGCGCCGACGATCCGCGTCTTCACACGTGAGGTGAACCTGGTTTTTACGGTGACCGACAGCAAGGGCCGGTTTATTACGAACCTGCAGCAGCAGAATTTCGGGCTGCTGGACGACCAGCGGCCGCCGGAGCGTGTGGTGCATTTTCGGCAGGAGACGAACCTTCCACTGCGCGTGGGGCTGATGCTGGATACATCGAATTCGATTCGGTCCCGGTTTGAGTTTGAACAGCAGTCGGCAATTGATTTTCTGCTGCAAATTTTGAGGCCGGCGGATCGCGCGTTTGTGGAAGGCTTCGATGTCCAAACGGATATCTCGCAGGACTACACAAACCGCATCGACCTGCTGGATACAGGCATTCACAAGCTGCGCCCGGGGGGTGGGACTTCCCTGTTCGATTCGTTGTACAAGACGTGCCGGGACCAGATGTTGACGCTGAAAGATGACCAGCCGGTGCGGCGGGCGCTGGTGCTGGTGTCGGACGGGGATGACGATTACAGCCGTGCGCATGAAGCGGATGCGATCAAGATGTGCCAGCGTGCGGAAACGATCATTTATACGATTTCGACGAACGTGGGGCCCAGCAAGGACAAGGGTGACGATGTGTTGCAGCAGATTGCCGACGCGACGGGTGGGCGAGCTTTTTTCCCCACGCGCATGGAAGAGATGGCGATCGGCTTCACGAACATCGAGCAGGAGCTGCGGTCGCAGTACTCGCTGGAGTATGTGCCGGCAGATTTCAAGCAGGATGGATCGTTCCGGACGATTTACCTGGTTTCGCTCGACCAGCGATACCAGGTGCATGCGCGTAAGGGGTATTTTGCCCCGCGCGCGCCGCAGTAAACCTGTGTTGGGATGACCGCAACTTAGGCGAGGGTTCTGCGGTCTAACGTTGTATGCGGAGCTTACAGGGGATTGTGCGCGTTTCGGTGGTTGCGTTGAGCTTGCTTGCGCTTCGGGCCGAGTCGATGGCGGCTCAGCAGTATTCAGGGGAGATCCCACCGCCGCCACCCGGGTATGCGCCGGCTCCTGTTCCCTTGCCGAGCAGCTCGCCATTCGAGCCCGCGGGCGTGACGCAAGCGCTGGCCGGGCTGACATCGCAGCCAGCATCGCATACGGCCTTCACCTTTGACCGCGACATGCTGCAAGGCATGCTGGGGCAGCAGGCTGCCGGGCTGAATGCGGTAACGGTCCAGAACTTTCGCTACCATGAACCCGCCTTCTATGTGCCGGAGGCTTTAGCGTCCTTGCGGGCTTCCTACAACGCTGCGGGCTGGAAGCATTTGGTTGAGGCGAACGTCGGTCCGCGCGAGCAAGCGACACCTGTAAAGCCGATCACGGATCTTTGGCTGCATTTTCGCGGCGCTGAGATCGACGATGTGGCCGTGCTGATTCGTGCGCCGAAGCAGATGAACCTGATTGAGGTTTCGGGGTTGTTGCGGCCTTTGGACCTGATGCATTTGGGCGGGCATTTCGGCATTCCCAAGGTGGACCCAGGGGCTGTGATGGTGCCGGCGCCTCCAGGGCAGTAGGCTGGCTCAGAACTTAGCGCCGGGCAGGATGCGTGGGCGTTGTGGGTTGTTGGCGACCGTTTCGACCAGCTGATAGAAGAAGATGTTGAAACGGAGCGCGGCCTGAAAATCCATGGGCTGCGTCAGGTCGTCCTGCGGGCGGTGGTATTGGGTCTGGTACCACTGGCGGTAGCGGCGTTCTTCGTCGGTGTTGGGATCGAAGCCGAAGATGAAGCCTATGGCGGGGACACCGGCTTTGAGGAAGGGGTAGTGGTCTGCGCGGCGGAGCAGGCCGCGTTCGGGTTCGCGGTCTTCGCGGAGCTCAATGCCGTCGCTCTTGCCTAGCTGCGTGGCGGTTTCGCCGAGCGTCGTGTCGTGAATGGCGAGAGCGGTGAGGATGTGGAGCGGGAAGAGTGGGCGGAGCTGGTCGAGGTTGATGTCGGCGGCCATTTGGGCTATGGGCACTGTGGGGTGCCCGACGAACCAAGTGGAGCCGAGCAGGCCTTTCTCTTCGCCGGTGAAGGCGCAGAAGAGGACCGAGCGCTTTGGGGGGAGCATGGTGGTGCCGTCGTAGTGGCCGGTGTTGATGCCGACGTGTTCGACAGCGGCGCGTTCGCGGCCGTCGCGGAGGTTGTCGGCCATCTGGATGAGGAGGGCGACGTAAGCGGCGTCGTCGAGGGTGCCGTTGTAGAGGTTGTCGCCTTGTACGGGTGTGCCGAAGCCGTAGCCGTCGAGGTGGGCGGCGACGACGACGATCTGGTCGCGGAGGGTGGGGTCGGAGCCGGGGAGGAGGGCGAGGACGTTGGGGGAGGTGATGTCCTTGGCAGCGGTTTGGATGTGGGCTTCGAGGGTGAAGCCTGGGAGGTCGAAGCTCTCCAGAGGCTGTTTGGTTCCGCCGGTCTTGAGGATGGATTCGGCGTTGTGGCTTGTGTTGACGAGGAGTTTGGTGAAGGCTGCAGCGCTGAGGCGCATGGATGGGAGCGAGGTTGAGGGCGTGTGTTGGGTGGCGAGGGTGACGGAGCGGGCGTAGGCGTAGGGCCAGCGTGGGGGTTCTATGGTGAAGTAGGGGTCGTCGACGGTGACGAGGGCAGCGGCTCCTGCGTGGAGGGCGTTCTGGGTGCGTTCGGAGGCGGTTGTCAGACCGCTGCGTTGGGTGCCGAAGCAGAGGACGATCTTGCCCTTGACGTCGATCATGGCGTCTGCGCCGCAGTAGCCACGGAAGACGAGGGGAGCTGTGAGGATAAGGCTGGCTGCGGTTGGGGTGATGTCCTGGAGGAAGGTGAAGGGGAGATCGGGTGCGTTTGGACGGTGAACGGTGAAGGTGGTGCCTTCGGGGACGACGTCGACCTCGTGCATGGGGACGGTTTGGAAGTAGGTGTTGTTGTCGCCTGCGGGTTTGAGGCCTGCGGCGGCGAAGCGTTTGGCGACGTAGTCGGCGGCGCGTTGATAGGCGGCTGTGCCTGTGTCTCGGCCTTCCATGCTGTCATTCGAGAGGGCTTCGGTGGTGTGCCACCAGGAGCGGGTGTCGGCGTCGTGGATCTCGGCATCTCGGGGGTGCTGTTGAGCGTTCGCGGAGGCGCTGAGGAGGGCTGCGGTGAGGCAGAACAGGGTGAGAATGGGGCGCATTGCTCACGATAGTAACGGTTGTTGCGTGTTGGGGTTCAGGGTCTCGAGGGCGCTTGTCGGATGGCAAGCTGCAGTTGCGGCTGACGGCGAGTGCGGCGTACCTGCGGGTGAGCAGGGGGCGGTCGGTGGGTACCCTCCCCCTGGGGTACTTTGCGCTAAGGTACGTATTTTGTTCAGGATGCAAATCCAAATTCCGCAAAGTACGCCGAATAAAAGACTTACGGGTAAAGTACGTCGTTTAAACGACTTAAAGGTCAACCGTGGCTGCCCGTCGGGGTACTGGGAGGGTTTTTGGTGCCGGCTGATCTGAGCATAGCGGGTCAGGGGTGAATTGTGCGCAAGAGGAGACGATTTCTCCGGGATTGGCGAACTTGTTGGCTGGAGGCCAGGTTGGTATGGGATCGGCGCTTGACCATTTCCTGAGGTCGCCCATACCGTGGTGCGAATGCAGGATTGCTCTTATCTCTCCCTGTACAGCATTCTTTGCATGCCGGGTTCTGACGAGACAAAGACTCATCGAGCACCCTTTCAGGAGCACCTATGCGTTCCCTTCCCCTTTTTCGTTCGATTGCATTGCTGGCGCTGGCGTGCCAGGGTCTCCTTCTCTGTGCCCAGGAGGCTCAACCAGCACCCAAGCTCGCGTTCTCTGCAGGCCACCATGCATTGCTTGAGAACGGATCGCCGTACCTGGTGCTTGGTGCGCAGATTGGTAACTCGAGTGCATGGCCCGCCCTGCTGGAGGAGAAGGTCTGGCCTGCGCTGGAGGCGATGCATGCCAATACAGCGGAGGCGCCCGTTTATTGGGAACAGATCGAGGCCAGGGAAGGCCAGTTCGACTGGACCAATGTCGATGCGCTGTTGGAGGGGGCGCGAAAGCACCACCTTCATTTGATCCTGCTGTGGTTTGGGACGTGGAAGAACGGCAATGACCACTATGTTCCACAGTGGGTGAAGCGCGATCCGTCCCGGTTTCCGCGCATGCTCAACCGGGCGGGCTTTCCGATCGACGACCTGTCCGCCAATTCACAGGCGAACCTCGATGCGGACCGCAAGGCCTTCACGGCGTTGATGCATCATCTTGCAGAGCGAGACAGCACGGAACATACCGTGCTGATGATCCAGGTGGAGAATGAATCCGGGGGTGTGGGCGCGGCGCGGGATTACTCCCCGGCCTCGGACCGGGAGTTTGCAGGCCCGGTGCCGGCCGCTTTGGTGAAGGCACTGGGTAAACGGCCCGGTAGCTGGAGCGAGGTCTTTCCGGGAACTGCGGATGAGTCGTTCCAGGCGTGGCATCAGGCGCGCTATGTGAATGCGATCGCGGAGGCGGGCAAACGCGAGTTCAACATTCCTTACTACTGCAATGTGTGGCTATCGTACCCACCCAAGGAATTGCCTGAACGCGACATCGTGACGGCGGGTATCGGATATCCTTCCGGTGGTCCGAACCAGCTGATGCTGCCGCTCTGGAAGTTTGCGGCGCCTGCTATCGATCTCATCGGTCCTGATGTATACGCGAGCGACCCGTCGTTCTACCTGGGAGTGCTGGACCAGTATGCCCGGCCGGACAATCCGCTTTGGATACCCGAGACGGGAAGGGGCGACGCTTTTGCCCCTTACTTCTTTGCTGCGCTGGGCAAGGGTGCTCTGGGGTTTTCCCCTTTCGGGGTGGACTGGACCGGGGGGCTGCCGGTGGGGTCTGTACCGCGAGCGCACGCGGCCAACTTTGCCCTTGTAGGCTCCATGGATCGGACGCTGGCCAAGCTGAATTTTGAAGGCAGGATCAAGACGGCGATCGAAGTGGCGGGCGGTGCGGATCAGCAGATGCTGTTTACGCCGAAACCGAACGACGATGCACCAGGTGCCGCGAGGCCGAGCGGCGGGGCGGGTTCGAGTGATGTGCTCCCTGGTCCTTCTGCGCTCGCAAACGCGACGGTGCCGCTTACCGAAGCAGGCACGGCGGCGACGCGGGCGGCGGACGCCCAGGGAGATTGGGTTGCGGAGGTGCGTTTCGGTTTTCCGCAACGGGATGGGGAGCCGGCGCCAGGGTCCGCGAATGGGGAGGGGCGTGTGCTGGTGGCGCAACTGGGGCCGGACGAGTACCTGCTTACGGGTATCGGCGTCGCTGTGTTTTTTCACCGTCCGGGCTATCTGCCAGGCATTCGCATGCAGATTTTAACGGCGGAAGAAGGTTTCTATACCCCGTCGGCAACTCCGGGCGGTCTGGAAGAGTGGCACACCCTTCGGATCCTGAACGGGGATGAGACGGACCGCGGGATTCAGTTTCCCGATCCGAGTGCACGTCCCTCCAACGTCAGTGGTCCTCCGCAAGCGGGGGGTGATCCGGCAACACCACCCTACAAGCAGAATCCAAAGGCCGTGCGTATTGTTCTAGGCCGCTTTTAGGAAACCACTGAAGATGGGCTTCGGAGAAAAACCTGACCCCGCGGCTAAAGCCACCAAACAGCGATCGCACTTTTCGCCCGTTGAAGCCTGCTGACACGCAGGATCTCCGCTGCGCAAACGGCGAAGCTGTCCCCTCCGGTCGAGATGACAAGGTGTGTGGCAGGCGTGGAGCCTGCCGGACGGGCTTCGTATCAGGCGAACTGTTCGAGGAAGCGGGTGTCGCCGTTGTAGAGGAGGCCGATGTCGGAGATGCCGTATTTCATCATGGCGATGCGGTCGACGCCCATGCCGAAGGCGAAGCCGCTGATGCTGCGGGGGTCGTAGACGGGGTGGCGGCCGAGGGTGAGGCGGTGTTGGTTGACGGCGTCGAAGACGTTGGGATCGACCATGCCGCAGCCCAGGAGTTCGATCCAGCCGGAGTGTTTGCACTTGCGGCAGCCC
>CAXUDN010000014.1:1428-52504 GCA_964249715.1 uncultured Acidobacteriaceae bacterium | reverse complement strand
CGCGGAGGGATGTGTGAGTGGTTGAAACAGGCGGTCTTGAAAACCGCTTAGCCTTAACGGGCTACGGGGGTTCGAATCCCTCTCCCTCCGCCAAGTCATTTGCCTTCAGCGCTCTCTCGCTGGTGTAGACCTCGACAGGTCGCTACAGCTGCCGGCAAGTCAAGAACCTCGTCACGAGATTGCCTGTACGCCCGCACGGCAATTTTGTGCTGCCGGTGAGATCTGTCGACCAGCCCTACTCTTCCAGGTACTGGCGTCATCTTCATTCGCGGTAGGTGCTGAGTTTGTTCTCAGCAGCTTTACTTTGTGGTGTTGAAACGATACGAGATGGATCCGCCTACCCATGACACCATGCGGATGCCAACAGCACGCTCCACCGTACCGCAATCAAAATCATTCGGCAGACCGCTGGGACCGGAACCAGGAGCGCAGTATGGCAGGTTGGTGGTGCTGGTGGCGGTGCTCCAGGCCGGATTGAAGGTCTCTGTCGTCTGACCGGTGTAGCCGCGGGCGATCAGGCCGTCGACGCCGAGTTCGAGTCGGCCGTCCAGAAAAGGGCGCACCAACGCAATGCGTGTCTCGCCAACGGGTATGGCTTCGTAGTGCGTGGGATGGCCGGGATTGCCGATGTCGAGCAATTTGTGACCGACGTACTCATACTCGGCGCGTCCATGTAGGCCGAAGGGCATTCTATCCAGTGCCGTGAGCACGTCGAAGATGGTGCGTGGGGCTTCAGGTACAACCGTGCCGGGAACTCCGTTGAAGGTGGCCAGGCGGGCATCCGCTTTCGAGACGACGCCCTGCAGGGTGCCAAAGCTGAATTGATGGCGCAGGTTGAAGGTCAGGAACTTGATGGTGCTTGGCCCCAGGTCTTCTGCGGAGCCGTTGTCGGGGTCTATTTTTGCGAGCGTTGCGGTCGTTGATGTTCGGCTGAGGGTCAGGCGCGCGTCGGTGCCGTGCACTACCTTCTCGATGACGAGCTGCTCGGCATGGGAGCGCTCGAAGGGACTTGTGAAAGGGGATCCATTCAATCCTGTTGCGGAGGGCGCGAGATGGATGCGCGGATCCTGTGTAAAGAAAGCCTGCCCGATGCTGAAGGAAGCGGAAGGGAGCCAGCGCGTGGGACCATCGCCCGGCGCCCACGTGAGAGTGGCTTTGGGGTTCTCGAAAGTCCGCCACTCGTTGAAGGAATCGCTGAGCGTGATCTTGTCTGTATTGATGAACTGGATGTTGTCGTTGCGGAGCCCGGCATAGAGCCGGAGGTGCTTGCCCAAATCCGCATGCGCGGCAAAGTAGGGCGCAAGCTCACGAATCGTGACGTCGTTCGAGAGCACCTTGACGAACGGGCCATAGACGGTTGGGAGATCGGACGGGTAGTGGTCCAGGTTGTCGTTATGGATGCCGTCTTCGTTGTAAAGAAGACCCGCCATACCCTCCAGCCACTTGGTGAAGGTATGCGTTTCCCGGGCTTCTGCGCCCTCCACCGTGCGGAACTCACTTTGACGAATCAGGCCTTCACCGAAGTCTGAGAATAGAGCCAGGTTGTAGGTTCTGAAGAAGCCGGAGATGGCCACTTCGTCTCTGCTGGTTGCTTTCCACTGGTCGTTGGCCGCCAGGATGAAGGTGTGGGTCTGGTCCATCTGCCGGGGATCTACGGTGTCACCAACCCGTACGCCGGAGCCGATAGGCACGAGATTTCCCTCATGCGACATGCCGTAGTACCCGTCAGTGAACAGTGTGATCGCGTGCTTGCCCGGCTCAAAGACGCGGAAGCCGTTCCACTTGTACTGCTGGCGGTGTTCCAGTCGTAACAGCAGGCCGTTGCCGTAGTTGGCCTCAAGCGCGAGCCATTCCTTCTTCGCCGGATCTGAGGGCGCAAGCCCAAGCGTGAGGTCCACATCCCGGTAGTCTCCTGTCAGAGTCAGGAAGCGGCTCAGCTGCGGTCGCAGACCATACGTGGCGGCGAGATTGAGCGCGTGATTGCCCTCAAGCACGTTGTACGCCCCACCGTCGGTCTCCACGCTGTCCAGTGCGCCGGAGACAAAGATGTTCGGATCGGCATAGCCGTTTCCATGCGCATTTGCGGATAGGTTATTCGGAACAAGGTATCCGCCGACCGCGATGTACTGAGCTATCGGTTCGCCGTGATCTCCGGCCACACCGGGAGCGAAATACTGCGGCGCCTTGATCCCGCCCGAGGCCGTTTCGATGGGGAGTCCCGGGATCGAAACCGGAGCTCCTGGCCGTCCGGGATTGGCATCCAGCAGTTCTTCGCGGACGAGAACCTTCTGGGACGGGTCGGGCGACGTGATGTCGACCTGACTGACGTCGGCGTTGACGACGATCTCCTGGTTCAACCCCGAGACATTCTGTAACCGCAGAGGCAGATCCGGTGTGTCTGTACCCAGGCGCAGGTTGCGCGTGATGGGCGCGAACCCGTTCGCTATGACATGCACGGAGTATTTCCCAGATGCGGGCAAAGCGAGGGAGAACCGCCCGTCTTTCCCTGCAATTGCGACAAGATGTTTGCCGTCAGTAGAGTCGGCTTCTACTCGCGCCCCAGCGACGGGCAGACCCGACGGATCGAGCACTGTGCCGGTCAGTCTGGCTGAGCTGCTTTGCGCCACAGCCACGCCTGTCAAGAGAGTTGTGCTGAGCAGAAGCGCAGTGATGCATTTCAAAAATGCTGCTTCCCCTGAATGGAATCGTTGCCCGAATCCACCGTCGAGATCACAAGTTGTTCTGCGCAATGACGCCCCGCAGGCCGGGTCGCTGGACGAAGGTATCGGCGAATTTTGCTGTTCAGTGAACTGCACAAGCGGAAAGGACTTGAGGGTATCACGAAGATCCGTTACTTGCGGGTTGGTGAGATGCTGGGCTGGAAGCACCGTGATCCTACAGGGCTGGTTCACGATGGGAGCGGCGCCCAGCAAGCCAGCTTTGATGTTAGCGGAGGACTGCCGCGGATGGATCCGGGAGAGAGAAGCCGTTCGCCATGAAGAGTGCCGCGGCCTGCTTTCCCCTCAACCAGTTCACAAAAGCCTGAGCGCCCCCAGGGTTTTTCGCGCCCTCCAACGAAGCGGCGTAGAAAAAGAGTGGCTCAGGATAGAAGGTCTTCTCGTTGACCGTCAGGGAGATGTCAGGATACTTCTCGCGGATGTGAGTGTCGCTCAGGTTGATCTCCGGGGGAAGAGACAGGTAAGGGATCTGGCCGAGCCGTGTCGCGATCCTGTAGCTGCCCGCTGCGTCAATGCTGCCATCCTCCAAACCTTTGCGTACATCCACGCCAGCTTGTACCTGCCCCGGGTTCAGGGGCGTTCCCAGCACCTGCTGCACCAGGTCAGGCCGCTGATAGATTTTGCCGGCCAGCATGACAGTGAAGATGATGTTGCGGCCTCCCGGGTCGTCGGCAGGGTTGGATCGCGCGAACCTCAGGCCCGGCTCCTGCAACACCTCCCACCAGTGCCGCTTGCCTTGAGAAGCCTCGGCAAAGTGCGGCGCGAAACGGCTCTTGGGACTGTAAAGAATTACCATCTCGGTGCTTGCGATGGGATACGCGACCTTTGCTTTGCCCGCGCCCATCAGGATCAGCATCGGGCCGGCGGTAATCGGGATGAACACGTCCGCGGGCACCGTGCCGTCAATAACGGAACGCGCTGTTGCATCCGAACCCCCGGCATGAACGCTCAGGCTTAGGCGCAACTGCTGGGCAGCCGCGTCTTTCAAGGGGCCTTCCAGCATGGCGCGAATGGATCCTGCGGAGGCGACATTTAGAACACGCGAGGTCTCTGCAAAGACAGACGCGGGGCGTGCAAGACCCACGCCTGCGGATACGATCAACCCCCGCTTCATTAGGTCACGCCGATTCCAGACAAAATCTCTATGAAAGATCAACAGCCCCCTCCTTCGCAGTCTCTGCGCTAGGATGCGCGATTCTGTACGGATCGAATTGTTCCCTTCTGACGTACGCGAGGGTGCTGCCACAGCGAAATCCACGTTTCGCTTCTGATTCAGCTCACTGTGACGGGACGGCTGCCAGAGCAGTGGGTCAACCTTTAGGTGGATACACAATCGATCTGCGGGTGGACGACAGAAAGGCCGGGGAGACTTAACTTTGTACTTGAGCAGGAACAACATCCGGCGCTCTCACACTATCTCCAACGCCCCTGCGAAGGGGCGTCTTTTTTGCGCCAACTCTTTGCGCCTACTCCAGGCTGTACGGAACGAAAAACCGCCCTATCTGGATCTCGCTTCGCTCTGCGGGAGGCCAGATTCTAAACGGTTCGACGCGGCTGTTCTCTTTCTTCAGGCGCGCCGTGGCATTTGCCCGTTCCACGCCCGTGCTTGCGTCAAAGATACGGAGCAACAGGCCATCCGGAGTCCGGCTCCAGCCCAGGACATATGTACCAGCTTCCAGCCGGACCGTACCCCCGATCCGAAACGGCACCTGCGAAAGCAGGTAATGGGAGTACTTCCCTTCGGCTGCATAGCCGGCGGTGATGAGCACAACGGCGGCGACCATTTTTCCGCGGTCATTCACGATACCGGTGGCCGTCCGCATCTCCGTTTCGATATGTTCCTTCTCTACGGGGGCCCGTGCCGGGAGGGATGCTTCCAGTTCGGCCGGGGTGGCAGCACGCCAGGTATCGCGCGACTGGGCATTGGCTCCGGGAAGGAGGAGGCAGAGAAAGACCAGCAAGCAGCTCCAGGCACGCAACTTACGCAAGGCGATCACCGAAATGAACGAAGCCACGCTGCAGGGCAATGGTAGCGGCTTGCGTACGATCCGCGACGCCGAGCTTGCTCAAGAGGCTGTTCACGTGCGTTTTCACCGTGGCTTCCGAGATGAACAGGTCAGCGGCGATCTCCTTGTTCGCGCGGCCGGCAACGATGCGTTCCAAAACGCTCAGCTCGCGCGCGGTAAGCGCCTGGCCGCCGACACGCTCCGCGAGTTTTTCGGCGATGGGTGAAGTGATTCGCGATTTTCCCTCGTAGACCGCGTAGATGGTCTTCAAGAGCTCATCGAACGGCATGCCTTTGAGCAGATAGCCGCGAGCGCCTGCCTGCAGGGCGCGGAAGATGTCTTCGTCGCCGTCGTAGGTGGTGAGCACCACGACCCGTGTTGTGGGGCAGAGGATCCTGAGCTGCTTGATGGCCTCGACACCACCCAGCCTGGGCAACTGCAGGTCCATCAACGTGACGTCGGGGCAAGTGCTCTGGGCTCGTTCGACCGCTTCTACGCCATCGCCTACGGAGGCGACGACCTCGATGTTGTCTACCGAGGATAAAAGTGCGACCAGCCCCTGACGGACCACCTGATGATCCTCTACAACCATCACTTTGATTCGGGCTTCCACGTTGTTTTGCTCTTTCCGTTATCGATCTTCATTGTCAGCCTGATCGTTGTCCCTTCGCCGGTCCTGCTGATGATGTCCAGAGCGGCTCCCAACAAACCGGCGCGTTCCTGCATGCCACTTAGCCCGAAGTGTCCCTCGGCGGCGGCGGCCACTTCGGGGACAAAACCCTGGCCGTTGTCGGTAATGGTAAGGACAAGCATATCGCTTCCGTAGTGGAGATCAACAGAGGCCATCGTGGCGCCGGAATGACGATGTACGTTCGAAAGCGCTTCCTGCGCGATGCGGAGGACTTCACCTTCGAGCGAGCCGTCCAGGGCACGATAGGCGCCGCCGATTTTTGTGTGCACTGGGACCGCGTCACTCGCGTAGCGCTGCACAATCTTTCGCAAGCGACCTGGCAAGCTGTCCTGCGTGGTGTTGGCGCGGAGCTCCCAGATACTTTGGCGTGCTTCGGCGAGACCGTCTGTCACGAGGCGACGGGTCTGTTGGACCTGTGTTGCGGCCGCCTCTACCTTCTGGCCGCCTAGCAGTTGAGACACGATATCCAACTGCAGCGAGATGCCGACGAAGTCTTGCGCCAGGGTGTCGTGGATTTCCCGTGCGAGGCGATTTCGCTCCGTCAAGACCAGGTCGAACTGCCTGCGCAACACACGAAGGCGCAACCGGTAAAGAGCTGTAACCAAAATGGCAGAGAGGAAGATCGTGAGTGCAAGAAACCACAATCTTCTATAGAAGGGCGGGATGACTTCAAAGGGCAGCGTGGCTCCGACGTCGTTCCAAATGCCATCGTTGTTCCCCGCCTGCACGCGAAAGCGATACCTGCGCGGAGGCAAATTGGTATAGGTTGCCGATCGGCGACCTTCTGCGTCGATCCACTTGGAATCGAGGCCCTCCAGCTTCAGGCGGTAGTGCACTGCCGAAGGCACCACGAAGCTGAGGGCTGCAAAGTCGAAGGTGTATCGGGTATGACCGTACCGAACGCGGGTGAGATCGCCAGCGGTGTCCGCAGTTATGTCGTCCACGCGAAACGACTCAATGGCAACCGGGGGCGGAAGCTTGTTGAAGGGCATGTGCCCAGGATCCGTGATTGCAATGCCACGCCGGGTTACGGACCAGACCTCTCCGTTGGCCAAGGGAACGATGGAAGGAGACCCGCCTGACACCATTTCATCACTTGGGACTCCTTCCCCCTGTCCATAGGTGCTGGTGTGCGGGGTGCAGTATTCGTTTACCGCAGTGCAGTGAACCAGTTCGGAGATGGGCACCCGCTCGATGCCACGAAGATCGCGGGACCAGAGATTTCCCTCCCCATCGGCGGCCAAACCCTGAACCTGGCCCCGGAAGACATTCCCGCGGACAGGTTGCAGGATGCCTGACGCAAAGCGACTTAGACCGCCGCTTGTGGTCATGATCCACACTGAGCCGTCCTTGTCTTCGGCGAGTGCTGAAACCAGGCCTCGCCCCAAACCCTGGTGTGTTCCGTAGTTTACAAATTTGCCATTGAGCAAACGCCGGGTAAGCCCGCCGGATGTGCCCATCCAGAGCTCACCGCTTCGTGTCAGCAGCAGAGTGCCGATGAGGTCGCCGGCGAGGCCTTCGGCCTTGCTGAAGACATCGAGCTTGTCTCCCTGTAGATGGACGAGGCCATGCCGGGTTCCTATCCAGGCACTGCCGTCGGTGCCGCCGGCCAGGGCTTGAACATAGTCATCGGGCAGACCTTCCCCCGAGGTGATTTTTTGCACCTTGCCCTCAGGGGAAACGTGGTTCAAACCGTCAGGTGTTCCTACCCAGACGCTTCCTTTTATCCCTGCCGCGAGAGACAGGATGACAGGACTTGTTGATCGCACGGGTGGCACCGGTTCGCTCACGTTTTCTGCGGGGTCGACGCGACGAACACCGTCCTCCCGCGTACCTACCCACACGGCGCCGTCACTTGCCTGAACCAGCGCACGAACAGCCACGTTGTTCAGGAGCGCGCGAAACTTCAAGCTTCGCAGCAGATGGAGACCCGAGTTTTCAGTACCGATCCAGTAGCTGCCTTCCACGTCCTGGATGGTTTGCAGAACCGTATCCCCGTGCAGAAACCCGGTGCGAATCGCTTGTTTGCTTCGGTAGTCGAGCACCGTAACCCCGTCGTTGGTTCCTACCCACCCAAGCCCATTGCGGTCCACGAAGAGGGACGCCACGCGGCTGCCGGGCAGGTCTCGACCGATCGTCCAATCGCGCGAGAGATTGCCCTGTTGGAAGTGGACCGCGGTGTTGGTGTAGGTCCAATAGCTCCGGTTGGAGCCTTCTCTTACACCCTTGATTCGTGCCGGCGGAGCTTCATCGATTACGAGGGGAGTGACGACGCCGGCCTGCATCGAGAAAACGTGACCATCAGCTAAGAGCCAGAGTCCACCATCGCTACGGGTCTCAAGCGCTTCTATCCCCGGCGGGGCTTTCGGAACTGGCTGGAACTTATCATCTTTGTGCTCCAGCAAACCCTGCGTGGTGAGGACTACCAGCGAGCCTTGCGAAGTGAGTGCAAGGCCCTGAATGGAGGCCTTTGCATCCTCCGCGGCTTCGAAATGACCAGCGCGCCATCTGACGAGGCCGTCGCTCGTACCGATCCATAGATCGCCTGCCTTGTCCTGCGCAAGACAGCAGATATCGTCACTGGGGAAGGCGCTTTCGTTCAGGTGGTTGAAGGTTGTAAAATTTGCACCATCGTACCGGGCCAGTCCGTCCTCTGTGCCTATCCAGATGAAGCCGTCTGCCGTTTGCAGAATTTGACGAACGGTGTCCTGAGGAAGCCCTTGATCGGTCGACCAGGCTTGCTGGTGATAGTAGCGAAGGTCGAGTCCAGCGGCTGGCACATGCCAGAGCAGCATGGACAAGGCGAGGATGATAAGGACGACCGGGGAAGGGAATGGTTTGCCCTGACGAGTCAAGCGAGTTTCAGCAACCGCTTTGGGTGACGCGATTGCATAGCGAGTCGGACTGATATAAGCGTACGCCATGATGCTCTCGTAACAGATCGGTCCGATGCTTCGTCCGAGTGACCCTCGATCCCAAAAGTCACCTCCACGAGAGTAACCCGCGCCGAAGGGAAGTTGGGAGTGCGATTCAGGCCTTGGCTACGGCGACGAGAGCAGTTCTGCTGAGAGAGCGTCCAGCGCGGAGATAAGGCTCGATGTACCGCTGTCTTTCGGGGGACCGGCCCAGTTCACGGAGAAGTGATTGTCGTCTGTTTTCGCATTCACCCAGACGCTGTTCGCATTGCGTTCAATGAGCGACTGTAGCTTGCTCGCAGGCCCTGACTGCACCAGGGTAGTTAGGTTGCGTAGAAAGATGCCTTTGAATTGAGGGCCGTCATCGCCGCAGTTGGGTTCACAGGGGTCGTGAAGGATACCGTTTGCATCGGTGAGGCTCCCGGCCGCGGCGGAGGCGATGCGGTTGGCAGTGGAGAGCGCGACAGGATCCCGGGTGAGTTTGTTGTAGTCGAGCAGACCCGTGAGAATGACGCCCTGGTTATACGTCCAGGTCGTCTTCCCGTTGTTGTGGCACGTGGCGTCAAGGCCATCGTTGACCAGAGATTGCGCGTTGATCATGCCCGAGCTGAGGAACCAGCGCTCTTCCCTTTGAGCCCAGCCAAGATACCTGAGCCGGCTCTGGCCGGTATGCAGCAGCGCAAGGCGCGATGCAGCGGACAGAAAGAGCTCATTCGCGATGGCGTTTTTGTAGTGCTCATTTTTCTTCCACCAGATGCCGCCGCCGCATGTATCGGACCAGCCGCCTGCCATGTCGTCGAAGATCGCTTCCGAGGTCGCGAGATAGCGTGGGTCTTTGCTCAGTTCGTAGACATCGAGCCAGGCGAGGGCCCACCAGCCTTCATCGTCGTAGAACTCATTCAGGAAATGGGCGAAGCGTGTCGGTGCAGTCCGGTAGGTGTTGTCGAACAGGCTGTCGTAGTCATGGGTGTGCAGATCACGGCTGACGCCGGTAAGCGCGGTGATGCCGTTGGCGGAGTTCCACCAGCCCGTGCCGTTGAAGAGGCCCGTGGCGGGGTTGTAGGTGGACTTCAGTGCTTCCGCGGCGGCTTTTACGCGAACGGCAGCGGGGGTGGTTTCGGTTGCGGGGGCTTGTGCGCTGAGGGATACAGCAGATAAGGCGGCAAGAAACCCGAGGAGGACCCGGTGTCGGCGCTGATTCGGCAAGGTGCGCAGTCTCCTATAGTCTGTGGTGATTTTTAACGGATTTTGGAAACGTTACCATAGCTGCTTGTTCCCGGTGTAGCGTTATCACTGGATACCCGCTTATGGCTACCCAGTGTGGAGAGGCTCATTTGAGCGCAACGAGTCGTCGTGCCTTTGTCGGTAAGGGCTTATGTTTAGGCCTGACGTCTGCTGCGGCGTGGTCGACGCCTTTGCCTGGGCAAAGCCGCTGGGACGCCAGTACAGGGGAGCGCCCGCCCCAGGCGCAACGTCGCTTCCGCAGCGAAGCGGTTGAAGCGTATCTTACGACGACCGCCGCGCGTATCGGCGATCCCGTGTTGCGCAAGCTGTTTACGAATTGCTTGCCCAATACGTTGGACACGACGGTGGAGCCTGGCGACTTCGACGGCAGGCCAGACACGGCAGTGATTACCGGTGATATTCCCGCGATGTGGATGCGCGATTCCTCTGCGCAGGTGTGGCCCTATCTGCGGTTTGCCAGGCAGGATGAGCCGTTGCGGCGGTTGCTGGAGGGCGTAATTCGCCGGCAAACGAGGTGCCTGCTGATCGATACGTATGCGAATGCGTTCATGGCTGACCTTTCGGCATCGCCGCTGGAATGGAGCCGGCATGACAAAACCGAGATGAAACCCGGCGTGGCCGAGCGTAAGTATGAGTTGGACTCGCTGTGCTATCCGATCCGGCTGGCGCATGGCTACTGGAAGGCGACGGGGGATGAGTCGCCGTTTGATGACCACTGGCGCGCGGCGATGCGGGCGGTGGTGGTGACGATGCGGGTGCAGCAACGGAAGGACGGCGAGGGGCCGTACCGGTTTCAGCGCGAGGCGGCGAACCCAACGGATAGCCTGGTGAACGGCATCGGCTATCCGGCCAAGCCGGTAGGGCTGATTGCCTCGTGTTTCCGGCCGTCGGATGATGCCTGCGTACTGCCCTTTTTTGTCCCGGCAAACCTGTTTGCGGTGGCTTCGTTGCGTAATTTGGCGGAGATGGCGCAAACCCTGCTGCACGATGAGCCCCTGGCGGCGGATGCGGCTGCGCTGGCTAAAGAGGTGGCCACTGCGCTGCAACGGTACGGGACGGCAGAGACCGCGGGGGGGACGATTTGGGCGTATGAGGTGGATGGCTATGGGGGCCGCGTGCTCATGGATGATGCCAACGTGCCGAGCCTATTAGGGCTGCCGTATCTTAACGCCTCACCGGATCCGGCGATGTATGCCCGGACACGGAGATTTGTCTGGAGCAGGCAGGATCCCTGGTTTTTTCAGGGGTCAGCGGGTGAGGGCATCGGCGGTCCGCACATTGGACGTGACAGTATCTGGCCGATGTCGCAGATTATTTACGCGTTGACGAGCGATTCGCAGACGGAGGTTGGGCGCATGCTGGACCTTTTGAAGGCTGGCTCTGCCGGTACCGGCTTTATGCATGAAAGTTACCGTAAGGACGATGCGCGCCAGTTTACGCGCGCATGGTTTGCTTGGGCGAACACGCTGTTTGGTGAGTTGATGGGCCAAGTGGCAGTGCGGTACCCGCAGCTGCTGCGAGGGTAGGCAATTCCGGGAATCGCTCCGGGATTTTTCGAAATCGGAGGCGCTTGGTAAGATTCGCAAGGCAGAACAACAAAGCAAGAGCCCAGGCGTCGCGCCCATTTGACATGACGAAACAACGCAAACATTCAACGCTGAGCGAGGTGGCGAGGGAGGCCGGCGTCGGCACGACGACCGTGTCCCGCGTGATCAACGGTGGGCTCGGGGTCGATCCCAGAACCCTCGAGCGGGTGCAAACGGCGATTCGCACCCTGGGCTATATGCCCAACCAGGCGGCGCGCATTCTGAAAGGCGATCGCACGCGGACCATAGGTTTTGTCATTCCCAGCATCGCGGATCCTTTCTTTGCGAGTTGCGCGGAAGCGGCGCAGGCCATTGCGCGCAAGAACGATTCGCTGCTGATTGTGCTCACCACGCAGAATGAAGTCAGGACCGAGCTCGAGGCTGTGCATGTGCTGATGCGGCACCGTGTGGACGGCTTTGTGATCGCGCCGTCGAGCCCTGACAGTACGGAGCTCCGCGAGTTGGTGCGGCGCAGCCCCGTGCCGGTTGTGGCGTTGGACCGGCCAATTCTGGGGACGGAAGTCTCTTCCGTGCTGGCGGACAGTTTCCATGGTGCGCAGGTAGCGATCAGGCACCTGATTGGCCATGGGTGTAAACGCATTGCTTGTTTTACGGGTGAGCCGGAGCTTTACACCATTCGGGAGCGGCTTCGAGGCTATTGCGAGACCATGACGGCGGCGGGAATGGAGTGCGTGATCGATGCCTCGGTTGTGGATCACAGGACCGCAGAGCGGGCGCTGAAGAAGCTATTTCAGCGCAAAAAGCCTCCCCACGCCATTTTTACGCTGAAAAACAGCACGACCATCGATACCTTCGAGATATTGCAGAAGCAAAAGATTTCCGTTCCGAAGAAGGTGGCGCTGCTGGGGTACGACGACTTTCAGCTGGCGGGGACGGTTAGGCCCTCGATCAGCGTGATCCAGCAGCCCATTGCCGAGATGGGGCATCTTGCGGCAGAACTCCTGTTTGAGAGGCTGCTGGCGGCAAAGGACGGCGGGGGTGCGGAGCCACGCCACGTCCTTCTGAAGACCACGTTCATTCCTCGCAGCTCCTGTGGCTGCCACCCGGACGCCTGAAGCGATTCAGCATCTCGTGAATGTTGCCTGGCATACGCTTGCTGATCTTTTTCGCAACAAATGTTGACAGAGCCCGCAGGCTGGAGCAACAATTCTCGACAAAGAAATGGAAACGCTACCATCGGCCATGGAAACCATACCATGCGTTGGGGCCAGGGTCGTTTTGCGGAGCAGGAAGCGGAAGTACCACCTGAAAAGCCGTTACGGAGGATCGCCATGTCGTCTACTTCAAGATTGTGGAAACGGGGTGCGTGGGTACCCGCTGCGCTGGCAGTGGCTGCCGTCACCTGTCAGGCGCAGGAGTCTCGCGCGACGCTCACGGGAGAAGTGAGCGACTCCTCGGGAGCTTTGATTCGGGGAGCAAAAGTAACAGCCACCAATGTGGATTCGGGCACGGTGTACACCAGTGTTTCCTCCTCCAAGGGCGTGTATTACATCAATTACGTGATACCGGGGAGTTACACCATCACCGCAGAGGCCGCGGGCTTCAAGACCGTGCGGCAGGATAAAGTTACAACCTTTGCGGCGGAAACCTTCAATCAAAATTTCAAGCTGGACGCGGGCGGCACACAGGAGACGGTGGTTGTCTCGACGGAACCGCCGCAACTGGAGACCTCGACGGGTTCGGGCGGCACGATTATCAGCGGCACCGAGGTAGAAAATGTGCCGATCAACGGCGGCCAGGTGTATTCGCTGATCGGGACAACGGTCGGCAGCCAGATCACCGGGAATAACTACGCTACCAGCGGATGGGATGTTAATAGTTCGTACAGCCTGGGTGGCGGCATTGCTGGCAACAACCAATTCACCCTAAATGGAGCCAATATCACCAGCCAGTTCGGCTATGACAATCACTCACCGGGCGAGTGGTCCGCGTCTCCGAATGCCGACACGGTGCAGGAGGTGAATGTACAGATCAACACCTACGACACCCGTTACGGCAGAACCAGCGGCGGTACGGTGAACACGGTCACCAAGAGCGGCAGCAACCAGTTTCACGGGACTGCGCGCTATGGCTACGAGAACACCTTTCTGAATGCGAATACGTTCCAAAATAATGCGGCCGGCGAGCCGCGTAACGGAGTTCTCCAGAACCAGTACTGGCTGACCGCGGGCGGTCCCGTGATCAAGGACAAGCTGTTCTTCTTTTTTGGGTGGGAAGGCTTCTACCAGAAACTGCCGCTCTCGACCTTTTACAACGTGCCCCCGGCATTCCTGAGGCCCGGCTATCAGGGCAATCCTGGGGTGAACTTCGGGCTGGTGCAGTCGTTGGACGCGCAGGAGTTTCCGAACGGCCTTCCAGTTTTCCAGCCCGGGACAGCAATCTGCCTGGATGGCGGACCGGCAACGGCCTGCAACAGCAACCACGTTGCGCAACAGCTTTACCCGAACGACACCATTCCCGGTTCGGCCATTAACCCGACGGCTGCCGCGGTGCTCGCCTACGTTCCGCTGCCGAACATTGCCGGGAATGCCAACCTTGTGCGCGGCAACAATTATTTTGCGAGCACGCCCGGCACCATCAACTACAACCAGCCGTCCATTCGCGTGGACTACAACCTGACAGACAAGACAAAGCTTTACAGCTATTTTCTCTATTGGAAAGGCAACCAGAACCGCAGCACGAACGGCCTGTCCGGCGTGGCGGAGAACGGCAACATCAACTGGACCCATCAGACCTACGTGGCGGTGCAGGACTTCACGCATGTGTTCTCACCCACATTCACCGGCGATTTTCGCTTGTCCTTTACGCGTTTCTTTGAGAACAGTCCGGATGGTGCGGTTTCCGCGTTGCCGACCGCGAACAGCATCGGGCTGGCGATGCCGCTGCCAGGGACCACCAAGACCTCCCTGCTGCCTGAGTTCTCCATTAGCGACGGCTGGGGAACAGGGGTGCTAGGGGGTTCCACATTATTTGGCAACCAGTCGGACCCGGATGTAACAAACAATTTCGGGATCAATCTCGACTTCACCAAGACACACGGCGCGCACACGATGGAGTTCGGCGCAGAGCTTGACGAGTACCAATATGGAGGTTTCCCGAGCAGTGGCGGCCACCCCAATGGATCCTTCGCCTTCAACTCGGGTTGGACGCAGTACAACCCACATAACTCGAGCTGCTGGCCTGTGACCCCGGCGGGCACGACGTCCAATGGCTGCAATGGAGCCTCGGGCCAGTCGCCGCAGCCGAATGGCTCGTCACTCGCGTCCTTCTATGTCGGTCAGCCGGCCAGCGGGGGAGTCGACTGGTTTACCTCCGAGATGGAGGGGTATCCAGTGGTCGGGGGCTACTTTCAGGACGCCTGGCGTACGACCCCCAAGCTGACGATGACCTTTGGCATTCGCTATGACGTTCAGCGCGGCCTGCGTGAGCGGAACAATGCCTTGAACCGGGGCCTTTGCCTTACCTGTGTGAACCCACTCACCACCAATGCAACGTATCAGGCGAACGTAGCCAATGCCGCGAACACCTCGGCGTGGCAGGCGGCCGGCATCAACGCTTCTTCGCTAACGCAGGTGCTCGGGGGCATCCAGTTCGCGGGAGTCGGTGGTCAAAGTCGTGATGCGTATAACACCGACTGGTCGGGCGTGGGTCCGCGGTTCAGCTTCGCGTACCAGATCGACCGCAATACTGTGATCCGCGGCGGTTATGGAATCATGTATTCCTACGGTCTGGAGGGGGGCTCGAACGTTGGCGAGGCGCAAAGCACAATTTATACCAACTCCACGGATGGCGGCAACACACCCACAAACTCCTTCCAGACTGGCAACCCTTATCCTTCGGGGCTGCTGCAGCCTACGGGCAACAGCCTCGGGCTGTTGACAGACGTGGGCAACGGCGGTGTTTCGGTCGATTTTCCGGGTCGCAAGATCCCGATCGAACAGATCTCGTCCATCGGCTTTCAACGGGAGCTGCCGGGTCACATGGTGCTCGATGTTTCGTATGCGGGCAACTTCACGAACCGCTTGCGTACGTTTCTTTGGGTCAACGGCACGGCAACACTGGCGCAGCAGCAGCAGGCGGAGGCCAACCCGCAGTACTTCAACCAGCAGGTACCGAACCCGTACTACAACGTGCCCGGTATCTCCGGTCCCGGGCAGTGCGGCACGTCGACGACCGTGGAGGCTGTGTCGCTGCTGCTTCCGTTGCCGCAATACTGCTCGCCGGGCGGTGTTGGCCTGGTGGGCGAGTATAACGCGCCCATCGGGGGGAACTTCTGGAACGGCCTGGAGACGCAGGTGACGAAGCGGGTCTTCGGTTCCGGCGGGAAGGGCTTTACGTACCGGATTGCGTATACCTACTCCAAGAACATCGACGAGGACGGGTACCGCAACGGCTGGCCATACCAGGATGTGGATCGTACGCACCAGTTGAACTCCTTCGACCGGACGCATGTGCTGTCCGTGACCAGCGTGTACGACCTGCCGTTCGGCAAGGGCAGACAGCTGTTGAATCAGGAGCCCGCTTTCGTCGACCGGCTTATTTCCGGATGGACCCTGAGCGGCATCTTCAATGCGCAGAGTGGAACGCCGGTCCAGATCACCACGAGTTGGTATGACAATTGCCCGCAGAACTTGAAACCTGCAGGAGGGTCCACGCTGGGGCATTGGTTCTCGACGGCGGGCCCAAACCCCGACCAGTGCTGGACGCAGGTTCCGGCGTATGGGCTGTCGCCGATCAACAATGACACAGCCCAGGTACGTAATCCGACCATTCCTGATCTGGATGTGTCGCTGCAGAAGACCACACAACTTTTTGAGCGGCTCAGGCTGGATCTACGGCTTGATGCCTTCAACGCGACCAACTCCGTGCTGTTTGGCGCACCCAATAACAACCCGGGCGCGGGCCCTGCAAGCTTCAATTCAGTATCCGGTTGGAGCGGCTTTGGCACGGTGGGCTTCCAGCAGCAGAACCCTCCACGTATTTTGCAACTCATGGGCAAGATTATCTTTTAGCCAGACACCATCACAGTAGCGAAGCTGCAACACGGCGGAGAGCCCAAAAGGTTCTCCGCTTTCCTCACTATGTATTGTTTCAATCCGGAGAGTGGGATGTCTTTCTTGCGATCACGCGCCTTTTCTGTCTTTCTTTTTTCTGCTGTAGCCGTTACAGGCGTGAGTGGGCAATCGGCGGGTCAGCCCGACCTGACCAAGCAGCCGACGTTGTATGCCGTAGGGTATGCGCACCTGGATACGGAGTGGCGGTGGGAGTACCCGCAGGTGATCGATGAGTATCTGCGGCGGACGATGGTGGATAACTTTCGGCTGATCGATAAGTATCCGCATTATGTCTTCAACTTCAGCGGAGCGAATCGGTACCGCATGATGAAGGAGTATTTCCCCGAGGAGTTTGCGCGGGTAAAGCAGTATGTGGCGCAGGGAAGGTGGTACCCGGCCGGGTCGTCGATGGAAGAGGGCGATGTGAATGCGCCCAATGCCGAGGCGGTGATTCGGCAGATCCTGTATGGCAACCGTTGGTTCCGGCATGAGTTTGGGGTGGCGAGCGAGGAGTATATGCTGCCGGATTGCTTTGGGTTTCCGTCGTCCTTGCCAAGCATCCTGGCGCACTCCGGGGTGAAGGGTTTTTCGACGCAGAAGCTTTCGTGGGGATCATCGGCGGATGTGGGCGGGGCGGATTCGCTGGAACGGACGCCGGAGGGTACGCCGTTCAATGTGGGCGTGTGGGTGGGGCCGGATGGGTCGACGGTGTTGTCGGCGTTGAACCCTGGGGCGTATAGCGGGAGTATCACCACGGACCTGAGTGCGCCGTTGCCGGCGTTGCAGCCGAGCCCCGCGATGGCGGATGTGGAGAAGCGGATGGCGGCCGCGCAACAGAATCTGCAGGCGACCCCGAAGGGCAGTGCGCCGGACCCGAGTGCGATGCGGGAATACTTTGCGCTGCGTGCTGAGCAGGCGGCGCTCCTGCGCGGGCAGGATGAGCGTGAGTTGGCGCGCTATCAGGGAGACTGGGCTGACCGGGTGGAGAACAACGGCAAAGTGACGGGGTTGTTCGCGGACTATCACTACTACGGCACGGGCGATATTGGCGGGGCGCCGAGTGAGGAGTCGGTGAAACGGTTGGAGGCTATTATCACGAAGGGCACGGTGGATTTGCCGCCGGAAGATAGCGGGTATGCGCGTGGCGCGCAGCACCCGGCGTGGCCGGTGGTGCCGGTGGGCAATGGGCCGGTTCATGTGGTTTCGGCGAAGGCAGATCAGATGTTTAAGGAGATTACGCCGATAGAGGAAGCCGCGTTGCCGCGCTATACCGGCGAGTTGGAGCTGACGAATCACTCTGCGGGGTCGTTGACCTCGCAGGCTTACCAGAAGCGGTGGATCCGGAAGGAAGAGTTGCTGGCGGATGCGGCGGAAAAGTCGTCGATTGCGGCGCAGTGGCTGGGAGCGCGCACGTACCCGCAGGAGCGGCTGAACGATGCATGGACGCTGGCGATGGCGGCGCACTTCCATGATCTTGCAGCGGGTACGGCGACGCCGCGGGCGTATGAGTTTGCCTGGAATGACGACACGATCGCGATGAACCAGTTTGCGGGTGTGCTGAAGAGTGCGACGGATGGTGTGTCGGCGGCGCTGGATACGAACGGGAAGGGTATCTCGTTGGTTGTGTTTAACCAGCTGAATATCCCGCGTGAGGATTTTGTGGAGGCGAGTGTTGCGCCTGAAGGTGGCAAGGCTCCGCGGAGTGTGCGTGTTACGGCGCCGGATGGTTCCGAGGTGCCGGCCCAAATCAGCAATGGCAAGGTGATCTTTGCGGCCAAGGTGCCTTCGGTGGGGTATGCGGTCTATGACGTGGAGCCTGGCGAGGCGGCGGCTGCGAGATCTTCGTTGCGGGTGACGGAGAATGAGCTTGAGAACGAGTATTACCGGTTGCGTTTGAACGCGGATGGGGATGTGGCGAGCATCTTCGACAAGAAAGCAAATCGCGAGATGCTGAGGGCGCCTGCGCGGTTGGCGTTGTCGTATGACAACCCGCAGCAGTGGCCTGCGTGGAATATGGATTGGGTGCAAGAGCAGGCGGCACCGAAGGAATATGTTGGGGGGCCGGCGAAGATTCGCGTCGTGGAGAGCGGTCCGGCGCGGGTGGCGGTGGAGGTTAGCCGCGAGACGGGTGGATCACGCTTCGTGCAGACGATCCGGCTGGCCGCGGGTGAGGCGGGCAAGCGCGTGGAGTTCAGCAATGCCGTGGACTGGGCGACGCGGGAGCGCAATCTAAAGGCAGTGTTTCCGTTGACGGCTTCCAACGAGATGGCGACGTACAACTGGGATATTGGGACGATTGAGCGGCCGACGGCGGAGCCCAAGAAATTTGAGGTGCCCTCGCATCAATGGATCGATCTGACCGATGCAAGCGGCGAGTTCGGCGCGACGATTCTTACCGATGCCAAGAATGGATCGGACAAGCCGGATGACCACACGATTCGGTTGACGCTGATTCGTACGCCTGGTGTAGCGGGTGGATATTCGGATCAGGCTACGCAGGACCTTGGACATCACGAGTTTGTTTACGGTTTTGCGGGGCACGCTGACGGCTGGCGTCAGGCGGGGACAGACTGGCAGGGGCAGCAGCTGAATGCTCCTCTATTGGCATTCCAAGCGCCAAAGCATGGGGGAGCGCTGGGCAAGAGCTTTTCGTTGATGAAGGTGAGCAACCCGCGGATCCGTGTTCTGGGTTTGAAGAAGGCGGAGGACGGCGATGAGGTGATCGTGCGGCTGGTGGAACTGGATGGCAAGCCGCAGGAGGATGTTCATGTACATTTTGCCGCGCCCGTAACCAGTGCGCGCGAGGTGAACGGGCAGGAGCAGCCGTTGGGTGAGGCTGCGGTCAGCGGCGGCGAACTGGTGACCTCCTTCAGTGCCTACCAGCCGCGGGCGTTTGCGTTGAAGCTGGGAGCTGCGCCGACAACTGTGGCGAGCGTGCAGTCCGCGCCTGTGACGCTGAACTACGATGCCGCGACCGCGACTGTTCATGATGGGCACGTGGCCGGCGGTATGGATGGCAAAGGTGATGCGTATCCCGGCGAGATGCTGCCCGATGAGGTGCATTTCAACGGTGTCACATTTCATCTTGCGCCGGCAGGTGGACCGAATGCGGTTACAGCGAAGGGTCAGCTGATTACTTTGCCTGCGGGCGACTACACCCGCGTGTACCTGCTGGCTGCGGCGAGCCAGGGCGATCAGCGAGCAGCGTTTCAGGTCGGCGATCAGCGAGCGGAGCTGAACATTCAGAACTGGGAAGGATTTGTTGGGCAGTGGGATGATCGCGTGTGGAGTTCGTCCAGCGATGCGAACGATAATTATGGGGAGATGGTTGGGCTGAAGCCCGGCTTCATCAAGCGCGCGGACATTGCCTGGTATAGCGATCACTACCACGATCGGTCGGGTAAGAATGTGGCGTACCGCTACTCGTATCTGTTCGCTTACCCTATCGATCTGCCCGCCGGCGCGAAGACGTTGCGGCTGCCGAATAATCCCAACGTGCGCGTGCTTGCGGTCTCTATGGCCAATGAAGGCGCTGTAGCCAAGCCGGCTCAGCCCCTCTACGATGTGCTTCCGGCAACGGCTTCAGGCGCGCCTGATTTTGCGCTGTTTGCACCGGCGGCAGCGCAAGTCTCTGAAGGCCGGAAGGCAAGTGCGAAAGTGTTCGTGCTTCCTCGCGGAGCTTTCGATGGTCCTGTGAAGTTAAGCGCGACCGGTCTGCCCGCGGGTGTCACTGCTTCGTTCACTCCCGCTGCAACGACGGGCACGAGCACCATGACGCTTACGGCGAGCAACAACGCCGCGGCGGGGAAAAACGTTGTGACGATCACCGGGGTTGCCCGGGGCGTGACGCATACGGCAGTGATCCCTGTGGACGTGACGCCAATTCTTAGCGGGACCGTCCCGGTAAACATGTCTTCTGCATTCAATGTGACGGGGATCTACAACAAGGGTGCGACGTTTGGCGCAGACGCCAGTCTGGATGGCGGTGGCTTTGCCTTTCCGGCGGAGGAGGGATTGGAGCGGGATCCGGTGGGGGATGAGGTTGTCTTCCATCTGGGGCCTGTGGGTGTGCCTGATGCCGTGACGAGCAAGACTGTTGATTTGCCGGCGGGCAGGTATGCAAGTTTGCGGGTGCTTGCGACGGCGATTGAGGGCGATCAGGCGCGCCAGACCTTCTCAGTGAACTATGCCGATGGGACTTCGTCGGCGGTCAACCAGAGCCTGAGCGACTGGGCCGGCGCGGCCAGGTTTAAGGGCGAAACGGAAGCGGTGGCCGTGCCGTATCGCGTGACGGGCGATGGCTCTGTGGATGGGAACCCTTTTCATCTTTGGGCGTACACGTTTGCTGTGGACCCAGCAAAGGAGGTGAAGAGCATCACGCTGCCGAGTAATCGCAATGTGGTGGTCTTCGCGATGACGCTGGTGCCGTCAGGCAAGTGAGAGAGCGCAGAAAAATACAGGGGGACTGCAAGTTTCATGAAGACTATCGATAAGACGATCCGTTACGCAGGCGGGCTGCTTTTCACGGCGGTGTTCCTGCACCCACTGACGATCCAGGGTCAGGACAAGAAACCGCTTGATTATGTGAACGGGCTGGTGGGCACTGCGCCTTTGGACCAGCAAGAGTTGATCGGCAATGCGCCGCCGCCGGGTGAGCAACTGTACTCAGGCTTCACCTCCCCGTCGGCAAGACTGCCGCACAGTGCTACGGAGATCGGGCCGATCAACGCCAATCTCGATGTGAACTATCCTGCCGGTGTGCGGGCGCCGTATTTCTACCTGAACCGTACCATGTATGGATTCTCCACCGGAGCGGGAGACAGCCCGACGCTTATGCCGGTGGTGGGTGACTGGACTGTGCCGCCGGAACGCACGGGCTCTGTGTATAACAAGGCGCGGGAGAAGTCTTCGGCGGGGTATTACAGCGTGTACCTTGACGACTTTCAGACGAGCGTGGAGATGACGGCAACGACGTGGACGGGGTTGTTCCGGATCACGTTTCCCAAATCGGAGAAGGCCAATGTGTTGCTTGATCTCGGCCGTGACGGCGGGAGCGTCGAGGTGGTGAATGACCATACCGTTCGTGGCACCTCACATAATGGACGGGAATATTTTGTTGCCGAGTTTTCGCGGCCTTTTCAGGATTACGGCGGCTTCAAGCAGAATCCGCCGCGTGATCCTCGTGATCCTCTGATCGGCTTCGATGACGTGATGCCAGGAGTGAATCAGGTGACCGGGAATTTTGCCGGAGCCTATTTGCATTTCGCGAACACGACCGAAGCCGAGCAGGTCCTGGTGAAGGTAGCTTCCGGCACCAGCTACGATGTCGCACAGGCGCGGCTACAGCAAGAGGAACCCGGGTGGGATTTCGATAAGGTTCATCGGGATGCTGAGCAGGCATGGGCGCCGAAGTTGAATGCGATTGAGGTCAAAGGCGGCACGGAAAAAGAGCGCATGCTGTTCTACTCCTGCCTGTTCCACTCCTTCTATAGTCCACAGCTTCGTGCCCGTCAGGGCGAACAGTTCGTGTCACGCAAGGGCGAGGTGCAAACCGCCGCGTATGACCATTACGGTCCCGTGCCGCTGTGGGATACGGGACGCAATCAGATTGTGCTGCTGACGCTGCTTGAGCCAGACACGAAGGTAAATATTCTGCGCTCCGAACTGGATGACGCGCGCGAGCATGGTTACATGGAGACCTCGTTCCATGGTGACAATGCGGTGTTCATGTACCTGGGGGATTGGGAGCGGGGGCTGAAGTTCGATTGGCCCGGCGCTTATGAATACCTGCGCAAGAATGCGATGGACCCTAACGGCCCACGGGGGTATCTGGCCGAATACATGAAGCAGGGATGGATCTCCGACTTTATCCCGAAGGGCAATCCGAGCCCACCATACGCGGGCGGCAGAGCCGGTGCGGCGACGACGCTGGAATACAGCTGGGATGACTATGCGATGTCGCTATATGCGAAGAAGCTTGGCAAGGCTGATGACGCAGCTATGTTTCTGCAGCGAGCGCATAATTACCGGAATGTCTTTGATCCGAGTGTTGGGTTTATACGCGGCAGAACGGAAGATGGAAAGTTCATCTCCCCGTTCGATCCGCGTGAGCCTTACTACAATTTCATGATGAAAGAAGCCTCGGGGTGGTCTACGCTCTGGCTGGTGCCGGAGGATGTGCAGGGGCTGAGTGATCTGCTGGGCGGGCGTGAGAAGTTCGCGGCGAAGCTGGATGAGTTCTTCTCTACGCCTTATACGGCGAAGGGGATCTGTCGCGATTGCACCGGTGTGATCGGCCAGTATGTGCAGGGGAACCAGCCCGATCAGCAGGCCGCATACTTTTACGATTGGGCAGGTCAGCCCTGGAAGACGCAGGAGTTGACGCGCAAGATCCTGAGCGAAATGTATGGCAGCGACCGGTATGGACTGGCCTTTCCCGGGATGGATGACCAGGGTTCTACATCCTCGTGGTACGTGATGAGTGCGTTGGGTTTCTATCCGGTCGATCCGTCGAGCCCTGATTACATCCTGGGCAGTCCGCTTTTTGACGAAGCTACGGTTCACATGGGCAACGGACGGGACTTCAAAATCGTCGCGCGCAATAACTCCGCACAGAACATGTATATTCAGTCGGCGACGATGAATGGCAAAACGTGGGACAAGCCGTGGTTCAGCCACGCGGATATCGCCGAGGGTGGGACGCTTGTTCTGACGATGGGACCTGCGCCTAACAAGAGTTGGGGGAGCCGGCCGGAGTCTGCGCCGCCCTCCATGACAGCGCGTGAACGTTGAGCGGGGCGCTTGGGACTGGACAGCGTTCCGTCCGCTGCCTTAATGTCCAACCGTACTCCGCGCACGGTTCATGATGCGCAAGAAGGAGAGTTCCATTCAAGGCTTCGATCGCAGATCTTTCCTGAAAACAGCTGCTTTGACGGCTGCGGCGACCCGTATTCAGCCTCTATTTGCTCAGGGTGCTCAGCCCGCGCCGCGATCAGCGAATGATCAGATCCAGCTTGCTTTGATTGGGGCAGGCATCCAGGGACAGAGCGACACGCGGTTCGCGCTGCAGGTGCCTGGCGTGAAGCTGGTGGCAGTGGCGGATTGTTACGACGGCCGGCTTACGCATGCGAAGGAGCTCTGGGGGGCGGATCTGTTCACGACCCGGGATTATCGCGAGATTCTGGCGAGACCTGATGTGGATGCGGTGCTGATTGCTACGCCGGACCACTGGCATAAGCAGGCTGCGGTGGATGCCATGCACGCGGGCAAGGATGTGTACCTGGAGAAGCCGATGATCCACATCTATCCGGATGGGCCGGAGATCATTGCGGCGACTCGCTCGACGAATCGCATTCTGCAGGTGGGCAGCCAGCGGGTGAGCTCGATTGTGTATGCGAAGGCGAAGGAGTTGCTGGCCTCTGGTGTGATCGGCAAGCTGAATATGATCAGCGCGCGATGGGATCGCAACTCGTCCATGGGTGCATGGAATTATTCGATTCCGCTGGATGCGTCTCCGCAGACATGCGACTGGCCCCGATTTGAAGGTACGGCGCCGAAGATGCCCTTTTCCGCGGATCGTTTCTTTCAGTGGCGCAAGTGGAAGGATTATGGGTCAGGTGTGGCGGGCGACCTGTTCGTTCATCTGTTCAGCGGAACGCATTTCATTACGGGCGCGCATGGACCTACGCGCGCCATGGCTACGGGTGGGCTGCGTTATTGGAGAGATGGCCGGGATGCGGATGACGTGTTGTTGGCGCTCTTCGACTATCCAGAGGGATTTAATCTGAGCCTGCGCGTGAACTTTGTGGACGGAGGAGAGGAGAGTGAGGGTTTTCTCTTCACTGGCTCTGAGGGACAGATGGAAATTGTGGGCCGGACCAACACGGTGACTGTCACGCGGGTAGCTCCGGCAAAAGAGCCTGGATATACGGTGAGTACGTTCCCGGATGCGATGCAGAAGGAGTTTGTGGAGCAGTATCGCGAGAAGTATCCGGTTGCCCATCCTAGTGGGCCGGCATTGCAGGACGTTCAGAGCTTTACTGCGCCGAATGGCTATTCGGACAGCTACGACCACTTCAGGAACTTCTTTGAGTCTGTTCGCAGCCGGAAGCCGGTTGTGGAGGATGCCAGCTTTGGGTTTCGTGCAGCAGGAGCAGCGCTGCTGAGCAATTTGAGTGTGCAGCGTGACAATGTGGTGCATTGGGACCCTGAGGCGATGAAGCTCGTTTAGTCGAAGGGAGGAGAAGGGTGATGCAGCGACGGGATTTCGTTCGAGCCATGATCGCGCTTGGACTGGCGCCGAGACTTTCTGGGCAGGGGATAGCCAATCCGGCACCGCCGCCGCCTGCGCCAGTTCCGTGGACGCTGGGTTTGAATGCCAAGACGCCCCAGCCACATACGCAGATTGCGGATACGATTGCAGCGAGTGATGCGACCTTCTTTTCCCCTGAGCAGATGAATGCGTTGACGCGTCTGAGTGACATCTTGATGCCGTCGATTGGGGAGAAGCCCGGTGCTTTGTTGGCGGACACACCGGCTTTTCTGGACTTTCTTGTTGGCAGTTCGTCGTCTTCGAGAAAGCAACTGTACGCGGGCGGACTCGACTGGTTGAATGAGCAGGCGAGGAAGAACCATGGCGTAAGCTTCGCGCAGACGGAGGCAGCGCAGGCGGATGGGCTGATCAAGCCGTGGCTGCGCACGTGGATGACGGATCACCCGCCGACGGAACCGCATGCAGGTTTCATCAACGTTGCGCATGCGGACATACGAACGGCGACAATGAACTCCAAGGCGTGGATCGCTGCGTTGGGACAGGCCGATCAGGACTGGGTAACGAACGGGCTTTACTGGTCGCCGATCGATCCTGACGTGTATGCGGAGAGCTTTCGTGGGTTGCACCTGCGGCCGTCGCCTGTGCCGGATTCGCCCGCTTCGACGCACATGGCGCCGTCGTATCCGCGTTGAAGGACATGCAGACGTACAGCGAGGTAGACGATGAACGAACCCTTTGACGTGCTTATCATCGGATCGGGGCACGCAGGCGGGATGGCCGCGAAGGTTCTTACGGAGAAGGGAATCTCGTGCCTGATGCTGAATGCAGGTCCCGTGGCCGATGTAGCCCGGGATGTGCATCGCAAGCCGGCGTATGAGCTTCCGTTTCGCGGCTTCAAGCCACCGGGTCGGCTTGAGCATGTGTACCAATCCAGCGGCTATAACGCGAACGTCTGGGTGGATGAAGAGGAAGTACCTTATACGTTCAATCCAGACCATCCGTATAACTGGGTCCGCGTTCGTTTGTTTGGAGGGCGGTCGCTGTTTTGGTCGCGGCAATCCTTTCGGCTGAGTGACTACGAATTCAAGGGAAAGTCGCATGACGGATTCGGCGAAGACTGGCCGCTGGACTATGCCGAACTTGCGCCGTTCTACTCGCGGGTTGAAGGCATCTTTCAGGTGGCGGGTGCGATGGACGGGTTGCCGCAGATGCCCAATGGGAATTTCGTTCCGGACAATGCGCCGTGGTCCGGTTCCATGCAGCGCTTTATTGCCGCGGGTAAGCCGCTGGGCTTGACGGTATGCAAGCAGCGGAGAGCGTTGGGACGGGATGGGCTTGCGAGTTCGGTGAATCTGCTGATCCCCGATGCGGAGCGGACCGGAAAGCTAACGTCGATCTCGAATGCGGTGGTGCGCGAGATTACAACAGACAAGAACACTGGACTGCCGAACGGATGTCACTTTGTCGACCGGCTTTCGCGCCGCGAGATGCATGTGAATGCGCGTGTTGTGGTGCTCGCGGCGGGCACTCTGGAGAGCACACGGCTGTTGTTGAATTCGAAGCTTGCAAACTCCTCCGGGCTGGTTGGGCGCTATTTGATGGACCAGATCTATGGGGCGGGGATTACGTGTTCGGTTCCTGAGGCGCGTCATGGCAAGGCCACCGATAAATTGATGGGCGGGAGCGCTATCGTTCCGCGGTTCCGCAATATCAGCAGCAAACATAATGAATTCCTTCGTGGCTATGCTCTGAATGTGACGAGCCGGATCGGAGCGATGGAGCCTCGGAATTTTGCTGCGTACGGTGCCGAACTGGAAAGAAAGCTCGACGAATACCATGGATCCGCGTTTTACATGACGGTTATGGGCGAGGTGCTGGGGCGATACGAGAACCATGTGCAGATTGACGAGAGCACGGTCGACGCATGGGGGATTCCTGTGCTGCACATTGAGACGCAGTACACGGACAACGAATACAACATGGCCAAAGACGCGGTGGAGGTTGGCTCCGAGGTGGCGCGCGCTGCGGGGTTTGAGGTGCTATCGCAGAACGTGGCGCCGAACCCACCGGGTTATAGCATTCACGAAGTGGGTACCTGCCGGATGGGCAATGATCCTAAGCGGAGCGTGCTGAACCGCTGGAGTCAGAGCCATGATCACAAGAATCTGTTTGTGGTAGATGGTGCGGGCTTTGTGAGTGCTGGATGGCAGAATCCGACGATGACTATTTCTGCGCTGTCCATGCGGGCTTCAGAGCATCTTGCGGAGGAGATGGGGAAGCGGAATCTTTAGCCATGTGCCGCGGCTTATGGCGAAGATTCAGCCAGCCGTTGGTGTAGAGAAGTTGCGTGCCGATGATGAGAAGCCAGACCCACAGGGCGAAGCGCAGCGGGCGCTTGGGGATGTAAGGCGCGGCGACAGTGCCGACCACGACGCCAAGAAAGCCGCCAGCGATGAGGTGGGTGAGCAGGGGCACGTTGCTGGCGTGTGAAAACCAGTGGGCGCCGCTGCCGATAAGGGAGACGAGGAAGCCAAAGAGGATGTCGGTGCCGACGACCTGGGTGGGGTCGAGGTCTGTGAGAGAAAGGAGGGCGGCGGTGCCGAGAGCCCCGGCACCGGCGGAGGAGAAGCCGACCTCCGCGCCTACGGGAAGCATGAGGAAGGGCATGAGGGCGGAGCGATCGCGTTTGGGGGCTAGGTTTTCGGGTACACGACGGAAGGAATAGGCGATCTGGTAAAGGGCGGTGAGGAGAAGGATAGCGCCGAGCAGACCGTTCATGGTGTGTTTGGAACCGGCACCGGCGAGGTGATTGAGTACAAGCGAGCCGATGAGGACGCCTGGTATGCCGCCGAGGAGCATGCGGCCCAGGACGCGCCAGTTGACCTGTTTGCGGGCGACCTGAGAGGGGACGAGAACGAGCTTGACGGCGGCTGAAAACATGAGGCCGACGGAGACGGCGATGGTGGCGGGGACGCCGAGGAAGAGGATGAGGAGCGGCGTGGTTATGGTGCCTGCACCGACGCCGGTGAGGGCGATAAAGACGGCGATGATGAAGCCGATGAGGTATTGCAACGCTGGCCTTTCGTCGATTCGAAGCGGGTGTTCAGCGTGAATTATTTTGCTGGATCGGATTCTGCGGCGGCCTCGATGTGAATGCCACACTCGACTTTTTTGCCCGCCCAGCGGCCGGAGCGTGGATCGTTGGGATCGGTTGGAATCGAGGTACAGGGCTCGCAGCCGATGGAGGTATAGCCCTGCTCATAAAGCGGAAGCAGGGGGATGTCGAAGTGCGCGGCCAGCTGCCAGACGTCACGGGTGGACCAGTCCGCAAATGGGCTGAGCTTGCGGACTACCGTGCCGCCGGGAAGGGTGAAGTCGGCAATCTCCTCGAGCGCGGTGCGAGAGCGGGCCTGCTCGCGACGGAGCCCGGTAAGCCAGAGTTTGTAGCCGGCGACAGCGCGGAAGAGGGGCTCGACTTTGCGCATGCCGCAACAGCGGTCGGGGGCGGTCTGGTAGAGGAGGCCGTACTCCGCTTCTTGTTCGGCGACGGTGCGGGTGCTTTCCAGGTTGGTGAGGTTGAGGCGCCAGTCGCGCTCGATTTGGTCTCGATATTTGAGGGTGGCGGCGAAGTGGTAACCAGTCTCAAGGAAGAGGACGGGAATATCTGGGCGGAGTTCTAGAACGAGCTTCAGGAGGAGGACATCTTCTGCCTGAAAGGAGCAGGTGACGCAGGCGTCCTGGCGATCGGCGCCTTGAAACAGGAATGGGGCTTCGGCGAACTCTCGCCCGAGAAGGTTGCGGACGTGGTCGAGTTGAGCTAGAAGTTCGGGGCGTAGATCGGGTTTGTCGCCGGTGAACTGCGGTTGGGTGTTGAGGAGGCTGGCCGGGGCGATGGTGGGGATAAGGGTGGTCATGCAATCTCCTCTCGGTGCAGGATGTTGTGGCGCTTCAGACTGGCGACGGCGTCTTCGGGTGAATGGATGGGCTCGGGATCGAAGCCGGCCAGGGCGACGGTGGAGTCGTCCGCGAGTTGGTGGATGAGAACGATGAGGCCGACCTGAAGTAGGGAGGCGATGTGGAGGTCGGATGAGTCATCGAGCAGGACGACATTGGCCCCTTGCGTGAAGAGGAGGCGTTCGATGGACTCGGCGAGCGTGACGGGGCCTTTCACGATGACGTGTGCGGCGTTGTGGCCGAAGCGGGTGGCGCGCTCAGCGGGAAGGAGGCGACCTGTTGTGACGGAGCCGCCAGAGCCGCCATGAATCTGAGCGGCTGGATGATCCACGGAGCGAATCATGCCTGCGGCTACGGTGCTGTTGGTCTGCGGATCGATAAGGACGAAGGAGCCGGTGTGCCGATTTTGCGTGTAGAGATCGAGCGTGAGAGGAAGACGAGTCTCCAGGGTGACCAGGCCTATGCCATTGAGGTCGAGCGTGTTGGAGGATGTGGGAGTGAGGACGGCGGCGGAGGTGAGATCGACGATACCCTCGACGGCGTGGATCTCGGCCTGCACGGTGCGGCTGGTGTGCTTGAGGAGGAGGCGGGTGTTGAGGACAAGCGGGGTCTCTGACATCCAGACGACGGAGGCGGAGAAGCGGGTGGCGATGATGGCTTGCAGATCGATGGAGGAGAGCAGGTCACCGCGGGAGACGTCGATTTCGTCGGCGAGGGTGAGTGTGACGGAGAGCGGGGCGGAGGCTTCGTTCAGGTCGCCGTCAAAGGTGACGATGCGGGCGACATGGGAGCGGCGTCCTGAGGGTTGAACGAGGATGGGATCGCCAGGGCGGATCGTGCCGGAGGCGATCTGTCCCGCGAAGCCGCGGAAATCCAGATCTGGGCGGACAACGCGCTGGACAGGCAGGCGGAAGGGCGCTTCTGTGGCGTACTCGGTGGAGGGTAGAGACTCAAGAAGTTCCAGCAGGGAGCCGCCGGTGTACCAGGGCATAGACTCGGCGCGGTGAACGACATTCTCGCCGGTGAGGGCGCTGACCGGGACGAAGTGAACTCTTGCTTGATCTGTCGCGCCGATGCCGTTGTCGGCCAATTGGTGGAGGAAGTCACGGAAGTCCTGTTCGATGGTGCGGAAGGTGGCTTCGTCGTAGTCGACGAGGTCCATCTTGTTTATGGCGATGATGATGTGGCGAACGCCAAGGAGTGTGGTGATGGCGGCGTGGCGGCGGGATTGGGGGAGCACGCCTTTGCGGGCGTCGACGAGCACAATGGCGAGGTCAGCGGTGGAGGCTCCGGTGGCCATGTTGCGGGTGTATTGCTCGTGGCCGGGGGTGTCCGCGATGATGAACTTGCGGCGGGTCGTGGCGAAGTAGCGGTAAGCGACATCGATGGTGATGCCCTGTTCGCGTTCAGCGCGGAGGCCGTCGGTGAGCAGAGCGAGATCGAGGACACCGGGGGCTGTGGTGCCTTTGCCCTCGATGGAGCGGAGTTGGTCGTCGTAGACGCTGGCGGTGTCGTAGAGCAGGCGGCCGATGAGGGTAGACTTGCCGTCGTCGACGCTGCCGGCAGTGGAGAAGCGGAGCAGGTCTTTCGCGCGCTCTTCGGCGAGGTAGGTTTCAACCGAGAAGTCTTCTACCAGGAAGGCGGGGGAGAGTTGTACAGGCTCGGCTTCCGGGGTGCGGGAGCGCAGGGGATTAAAGTCGGAGATGCGCTCGTCCCATACCTCGGGTTCGCGGGCTGGGGCGTGGTTTGCGGCGATGTCGTCCCGCGTGGGGGCGGATACCGTGAGATCGAATTCGACCAGGCCGTTGTTGAATTTTGAGCTCATGGGTTAGAAGTAGCCCTCTCGCTTCTTGAGCTCCATGGAGCCTTCCTGGTCGTGGTCGATGACGCGGTTGGCGCGCTCTGAGGAACGGAAGCCGAGGATCTCTTCGATGATTTTGGGGATGGTGTCTGCGTCAGAGCGAATGGCACCTGTGCAGGGCGAACAGCCCAGGGAGCGAAGGCGGCTCTTGACCATAACGGGCTGCTCTCCGGGACGGGATACGAAGGCCTGCTCGGTGGGAAGAAGGGCGTCGCCGCGGAGGTACATGGGGCGCTCGCGGGCGAAGTAGAGATCGACGACGGGGATGTTTTCCTCGTGGATGTATTGCCAGACGTCCATCTCGGTCCAATTGGAGAGCGGAAAGACGCGGATGGACTCGCCTGGATGGATACGGGCGTTGTAGAGGTTCCAAAGCTCGGGGCGCTGGTTTTTTGGGTCCCATTGGCCGGCGCGATCGCGGAAGCTGTAGATGCGCTCCTTGGCGCGGGATTTTTCCTCATCGCGGCGAGCCCCGCCGAATGCCGCCGTGAAGCCGTAATGATTGAGCGCGTCAAGCAGGGCCTGGGTTTTAAGCAGGCCGCAACAGCGCTTGGTGTCGAGTGCTATGGGATTGGTGCCGTTCGCGAGGGCGAGCTCGTTGCGCCAGACGAGGAGTTCCGCGCCGATGGAGCGGGCCATGGCATCGCGGAATTCGAGCATTTCGCGAAACTTGTAGCCGGTATCGATATGAAGAAGAGGGAACGGAATGGGGCCGGGAAAGAAGGCCTTCTGCGCGAGGCGCAGCATGACGGAGGAGTCTTTGCCGATGGAGTAGAGCATGACAGGACGCTCGAACTCGGCGGCTACCTCGCGGAGAATGTGGATCGATTCGGCCTCGAGCAGGCGGAGATGGGCGAGGCGGGTAGTGCTTGGTACGGGTGGTGCAGGGGCCAGGGTGGACATGGGGCTCCGGGATGGGTTGTTACAAGCGAAGGCGGAAGGGCTTCGTAAGGAATCTGATTTTTTGGGGGTAAACGGGTGCGCTCTACCTTTTATGCCAGGACTGGACAACAACAGCGGGTTTGGCGGAGGGAACGCATCGTCAAACGTTAGGTTAGCAGGGTGGGGTGCTTCGCGCAAAAAGTGGTTGCTGGGAGGTGTGCAGCTCTACCGCGTAAAGCCCACCGTTTGCGCAAGGCGCTTACTGTCGTACATACGCCCTTCGGTGACGACGGAAACAACATGACGGAGGTCGCTGATATTTTCAACCGGGTTGCCCCTCACGAGCGTCAGATCGGCCCGTTTGCCGACCTCGACCGTTCCGGATTCGGCATCCATTTTCATTGCTCTCGCCGCGGAGAGGGTCGCCGTTTGCAAGGCGGCCATGGGTGTCATGCCTGCCTGAACGTAGAGCTCAAGTTCCCGGTCGAGTCCATAGCCGATCAGCCCGGTATCGCTGCCGGCGACGATGGGAACGCCGGCTGCATAGAGTGCGTGAATCACTTTCGCGTCTGTCTGCATTTCTTCCTGGAAGGCGGCCTGGTCTGACGCCGGAACTCCCATGGCCTTGTATTTGGCGGACAATGTGTACGGAGCGGAATTGATGCCGGGCTCGAAGGAGGACACTTCCGTGTTGACGGGATGGCCGGCCATCTCACCCCAACCTTCCGTGGGGTCTACAACGATCTCGCGTTGCTTGAGAAGTGCGATGAGGTCCTTTGCCCGTTGGGAGTTGAGGTCGACGGGTTCTTTGCCGCCGGGCGGGAGCATTGCCTGTGTCACAAACTGCAGATGGTTGATCTGATCCATGCCGTCGGCAACGCCCTCGAAGGCGTCCATGGCTGCGGGTACGTGGCCGGTAACAGTCATGCCATGGCGGTGCGCTTCGGAGGCGACTGCTTTGAGAACGTCGGGCTGCAGTTGGGTGTAGACCTTGATCTGGTTGAAGTGCGCCTCGGCGTAGACGTCCACGGCGGCTACGCCCTCCGCAGGCGAGTTCGCGTTGACCAGGCCGAAAGCCAGAGGGCCACCGCTGTCGATTAGTCCCGCAAGCAGGAGGCGTGGCCCTAGCTCGTGGTCCCCATTGATCTTTCTGCGCACGGTGGTGAGAAACTCGAATTCTCCGCCGCAGTCGCGTGCCGTGGTGATGCCCGCGGCAAGCAGAGCGGGTCCGAACTCTACACCGGAGTAGTGCGTGTGCATCTCCCATAAACCTGGGAGCAACGATTCACCTTCAGCGTGTATGACACGCATGCCTGCAGGAGCGGGTTGAAGACCGGCGGCGGCGATGCGTCCATTGCGGATGACGACCGTTGCATTTTCCAGGGGCGGAGCTCCGGTTCCGTCGATCAGGCGTGCACCGACGATTGCGTAGGTGCCTTGCATTTCAGGCGGTACTGCCCTGGTGAGAGTTGCGAGGTCGAGCATCTCCTGCTCCACGGCGCTGTGCACAAGTTGGCCGAGCACGGGTTCGTACTCATCGAGAACGAGCTCTTGCGGAAGTCCTCCCGCGAAGGTCATCACTGCAGCGATGCGATGACTGTCGTTCAACCAGAGGATTTCGCGACCAAAGACGAGGTTCGCGACCGTGTAACGGGTGAGACGCACGATGCGTCCTTTGGATTGCAAGGCCTCGTGACCTACGAGTTTGATCTCAATTGGAAGAGCCTGTTCGCTCGCTCGCAGGACTGGGAGGCGGGCTGGCCTTCCATGTCGCTCCCAGTACCGCATCATCATCATTTCTACTGAGGCCGGCATGGAAGCGGAGCTGATGAAGCTTGTGGCGGGACGCACGAAGGAGCGGGAAGTATCTCCTTCGTGCACCACGGCTGTGGTGCCGGTTATCTGCGCGGACAGAGCTTTACCTGCGCGTGCGGGGAGGCTGTGCTGCTCGAAGCGAAGAGGCGTGTAGGTGTCGTCCATCTCCAGGATGGAGGAGCTGCTTCGCTTTCTGCCGCGATCGACTGCGGTCGCCTGCACGGTAAGGGCGAGGCGGTCCGGACCGGCTTGGGTGAGGGTGTATTCTTCCGCGCCGATGGCATGTAGCAGGAGATGGATGTTGTAAGTGCCGTGCTCGACGATGGTGGGTAGCGTCTGCGCCCCAAGTGGTTCTGCTATCGAGCAGAGCCAAATGCAAATGCCGGCGTACATCAGGTAGTTTTTTACCGCGCTCCAGGCAAGAGACGCCTTGACGGGCCGCGGCCGTACAGCAGCGATCGGAGGCGTGGAGCAGGACGGATGCAACGGCACAACGGCGGGCTGTCGTCCTTCCGGGGCAATCATGACTTTCAGTAAAGGCCCTAGGTCGTTGCGGATTGGGTTTGAGTGGGGCTGGATTGGCTGCTGATTGTTTGCGTTGGGGTATTTGCCGCGGCGGGAGCGGTGCCGGATGCGGGCGTTTGTTCGCGGTCCATGGGCCGCGCGAGCTTGTTCCCGGCCTCGTCGACTTCGTTTGATTCCACATAAAAGTAAGTGAGCGGGGTGGAACCGAAGCTGGTGGTGATGGCAACATCGGCCGCATCGCGTCCCGTGGCCATGAGTACGCGACCGAGCCGGGGGTAGTTATGACGGGCATCCAGGTCCATCCATTTACCGTCGAGGAAGACCTGATACCAGGCGCTGAAGTCGCCAGGACCGCTATACGGCATGCGGATGTCGCCGATGTAGCCGGTGACGTAACGGGCGGGAATGTTCATGCAGCGCGAAAGTGAGATCGCGAGGTGCTGGAAGTCGCGGCAAACCCCGATGCGCTCGATGAAGACATCCATCGCCGTTTTGGTGGGACGCGCGGCGTTGTAGTTGAAAGTGACTTTGTCATGTACCCAGTCGCGAATGGCGGTGGCGCGGGACCAGCCTTCGGAGAAGCCGCCGAAGAGGTCCTGGGCGATGGGGCCGAAGCGGTCTACCTCGCAATAGCGGCTGGGGAGCAAGAATTGCAGGGTGTCTGACGGGAGGTCTTCTATCTTGGCTTGTTGCGCGTCAGCGTAGACCGGATCCGGGTGTTCGTCTGCGTTGATGGTGTTGAACCCCGACAAGCGGAGATGGCCGGGTGGCGCGATGAAACGGGCGCACCGGTTGCCGAAGACATCGAAGTACTCGGTTGACGGTATGAGGACGTTATCCGCCGGGTTGGCGTTGACGAGTTGCTCGATTGTGAGCTCGTTGCCTGACCGGAGACAACTCTCCAGCGAGGGATGCAAATGCAGCACGGTGATCATGGGCGTGCGGAAGGGAAGAAGGAACTGGATATCGAACTCAGAGAAGATGAGCATGCGGTTCCAAGGGTTGAATTTCACTGCGGTGGTGCTGAAGGAGGGTTTAGTTTAGCGCACACGAGATTGTGTTTTGCGCTGAGCATCTCGATCTGGAGGGTTGGAACTGCGGAAACGACAGCAGGACCTGCCGTGAATGCTGTGGTAGCTCAGCAACTTGGGTAGGATAGGGTACAAGCCTGAAAAGTTCATCGTGGTTTTCCGCTTCGAGCCGAACGGGCCGACAGATCCTTCGAGGGTGAATGGGAATCCCGGTCGCGCTGCATCATCGGACGGAGTACCGCTATGCAAAAGCTGTAGCCCTTGGTCCGCAAACCATCCAGTTGCGGCCTGCTCCCCATTGCCGGACCAAGATCCTTAGCTACTCGCTGGAGGTCACGCCGGGTGAGCACTCGCTGAAGTGGCATTTTGACGCCCTTTCGAACCACGTGGCCCGCGTCCTTTTTTCCGGAAAGACCGCGGAATTTATCACGGATGTTCATCTGCTTGTTGACCTGACGCCCTGGAACCCCTTCGACTTCGTCGTGGAGGCGGAGTACGGGGCCTATCCTTTCGTTTATTCCAATGAATTGAAGCAGGATCTTGCGCCTTTTCTCGCGGGGGAGCTGGCCGGACCGTTGTTGCTTGAGTGGGTGGCGAGCCTGCCGAAGCAGCAGCCCTCTGCCGTGGGCTTCCTGGTGGACTTGAATCAGCGGGTGCGCGATGAGATTGCTTACAACCTGCGGATGGAGCACGGCGTACAGAGTTGCGAAGAGACGCTTGCGCAGCGGTCCGGGTCATGCCGGGATTCGGCCTGGCTTCTGGTGCAAATCTGCCGGAACCTGGGGATGGCCGCGCGATTTGTTTCCGGCTACCTCATCCAGTTGGCGGACGACGACCCTTCGAAAGAGGGGTCGCGGGGGCCGAAAGTCGATTCCGCAGATCTGCATGCGTGGGCAGAGGTGTTCCTGCCGGGCGCGGGTTGGATCGGCTTCGATGCGACATCAGGATTGCTTGCAGCGGAAGGTCACATCCCGCTGGCCTGTACACCGACACCTTTGCAGGCAGCCCCGATTGGAGGCACGGTCGAGCCGGCGGATGTTGATTTCAGCTTCAGCTTTTCGGTCCGTAGGGTGAACGAGGAGCCTAGCCTTTCGAAGCCCTACACGGAGCAGGAATGGAACAGGGTACGGGAGGTGGCGCACCGGATCGACCGTGATCTGCAGGCTCACGATGTGCGGTTGACGATGGGTGGTGAGCCGACGTTTGTGGGGATGGACGAGCCTGAAACTCTGCAGTGGAATTTTCACGCGCACGGCCCGTTGAAGCGAACGCGGGGCCTGGAGTTGATTCGTGCATTACGGGAGCGAACGGCTCCAGGCGGCTTGCTGCATCTCGGACAGGGCAAGTGGTACCCGGGGGAGCCACTTCCGCGCTGGGCTTTCTTCTGCATCTCGCGCGTGGACGGTATTCCTGTTTGGCAGAATCCTGAATTGTTTGCCCGGGAGACGGAGCAATACGGCTACAGTGACGCAGACGCGCTCGCTTTTCTTAAAGCGCTCACGCGCCGACTTGGAACACGAGCTGAGAACATCCTTCCCGTCTTCGATCCGGGAGACGAGTCAAGCGGTCCGGCCGGTTATACCCTTCCGTTGCGTCGCCGCCAACCGGGGGGCCGCTTTGCCTGGTCGAGTCAGCTGTGGTTCGCGCATCCGGAGCGGCTTGTGCTTACGCCTGGAGACTCACCTGTCGGCTATCGCATTCCGGTGGAAGTGATGCCCTGGGTGGCTCCCGATACGCTCGTTTATGAGTACGAAGACGGGTCAAGCGGGGATGCCTCTTCGGGACAGGTCAAGCTGCCTTCTCACCCTGGGTACCGCTCGGAGCTTTTCGCAAGCGAGCCTCCAGTGGATCCCTTGCCGGCCGTTCCCGGAAATGCCGAAGCCGCTACCCTGCTGATTCGGCCATCCCTTTGCGTGCAGGTATGCGATGGCCGTATGCATGTGTTTCTGCCGTTTGTGCCTGTGCTCGCGGACTACTTCGACCTGGTTGCGGCGGTGGAAGATACGTGCCGGCACCAAGGCGTGCCGGTGTGGATCGAAGGCTATCCACCGCCGGTGGACGCACGCGTTCGTTCCTTCGGTCTGACACCCGACCCCGGGGTGCTCGAGGTTAATCTGCCTCCTACCGCTACCTGGGATGAGCTGGAGGAGGTGAATGCCATTCTTGCTGAAGAGGCAAACAGGCTCCGGCTGATTGAGGGTAAGTTTGGCTACGATGGAACGCATCAGGCAACCGGCGGCGGCAATCACATCGTTCTGGGTGGCGCCACTCTGTGGGATAGCCCCTTGCTGCGACGGCCTGATTTGCTGCGCAGCATGATCGGTTTCTGGCAAAATCATCCCTCGCTTTCGTACCTGTTTTCGGGCATGTATGTGGGTCCTACCAGTCAGTATCCGCGTGTGGATGAGGCACGTGTCGATGCTCTATATGAGCTGGAGTTGGCGTTCAGCCATTTGCCGCCGGATCATTGCCCACCTTACATTCTTGACGGCTTGTTTCGTAACCTGCTTGTCGATGTGACAGGGAATACGCACCGCGCCGAATTCTGCATTGACAAGCTTTACCCTCCTGAAGGGAGTGGACTTCGTTTGGGGCTGTTGGAACTGCGCGCCTTTGAGATGGCTCCTCACCATCGCATGGGATTGCTGCAGCCACTGCTCGTTCGAGCCCTGGTAAGTCTGTTTTGGCGACAGCCGTTCGAGGGAACTCTGCTGCGCTGGGGTACGGCGCTTCATGATCGATTTATGCTGCCGCATTTTGTATGGCGAGATTTTTGCGAGGTTCTCGGTATTCTGCGCAGCAACGGGTTTGCTTTTGAGGATGAATGGTTCACGCCCCATTTCGAGTTCCGCTTTCCTCGCATAGGAACACTGACGGCGCAAGGGGTGGAGCTTGAACTTCGTCAGGCGCTTGAGCCCTGGAACGTTCTCGCAGAAGAGACCACATCCAGCGGCACGGGACGCAGCGTCGACTCGTCTCTGGAGCGTATGCAGGTGAAGCTCACGGGACTTACCGTAAATTCTCGATATGTTGTCTCCTGTAACGGGCGTAGAGTTCCGCTTCATCCCGCCGATGAACCCGGTGAGGCCATAGCCGGTATTCGCTACCGTGCACGCCGGCTTTCCGCGGCGTTGCATCCAACGATACCGGTTCACACGCCGCTTACTTTCGACTTGATTGACACATGGAAGGGCCGCTGCATTGGGCGATGTCTTTACCATGCGGGACCGCCGGATGGGACCGTGCACACAACGCGACCCGCGAACGCTATCGAGGCCCGTGAACGCCGCAGGCAACGCTTTCAGAGAGTGGAGAACTTCGATGAGGCGAGCCTGGTACCCGAGCCTTATGAGAATGCGGTGTTTCCGATGACCCTCGATCTGCGCTGGCCAGCCCCGGCGGACACGGGGGGGCCCGATGTGGTTCTCTCCGGAGGCGAATGAGTCACTTGACCGGAGATCTCTACCAGTCTCCGCTGCACTACGGTGCGACGTATGAGGAGTCCTCGGCAGATGGTGTGACTCCGCGTCCTCACTGGGCTCATTTGATGGAGTCGCTTCGCTCCATCGGTCCGGACGAGCTGGGAAATCGTTGGGCTCGCGCCGAGCGCCGCATCCGCGAGAACGGCGTTACGTACAACATTTATAGCGATCCACTCGGGGCTAACCGTCCTTGGAAGATCGATCTCGTTCCGTTGCTGGTTCCTGCAGAGGAATGGCGTGCTATCGAAGCGGGCGTGGTGCAACGCGCTCAGTTGCTGAGCATGCTTTTGCAAGACCTGTATGGCCCGCAGAATCTGCTGAGGCAGGGTCATTTTCCGGCGGCTCTGCTTTACGCGAACCCGGCTTTTCTTCGGCCGATGGTGAATGTGAAGGTACCCGCACACAGCTATCTGCACATGCTGGCCGTGGATCTGGCGCGCTCCGCGGACGGGCGATGGTGGGTGCTGGCGGACCGAACGCAAGCGCCCTCCGGCAGCGGCTATGCACTCGAGAACCGGCTTATTGTTTCTGACCTTCTTCCGGAGCTCTTCCGAACTTGCGATGTTCTTCGGCTTGCCCCTTTTTTCCGTGCTCAACGCGAAGCGTTGACCAGCCTCGCGGGCCGAGAGGATGCACGCATCGTGCTGCTTACCCCTGGGCCACTCAATGAAACCTATTTCGAGCATTCCTATCTGGCAAAGTATCTTGGGTTCACTCTGGTTGAAGGCGCAGATCTGACCGTGCGGGATCGCTGTGTTTACCTGAAGACGATTGCGGGCCTTGAGAGAGTCGACGTCATTTTGCGTCGCGTCGACGGTGACTTCTGCGATCCGCTCGAACTGCGCAGTGATTCTCTGCTGGGTGTCTCGGGACTCGTTGACTCCATCGTCGCCGGCAACGTGAAAGTAGCGAATGCGCTTGGCAGCGGCCTGATTGAGTCAGCTGCGATCATGCCATTCTTGCCAGGGCTCTCGCGTCATCTCCTCGGCGAGTCACTGAAGCTGCCCTCCGTGGCAACGTGGTGGTGTGGGCAGCCTCATGCGCTCGATTGGGTGCTGAACCATTTGGATTCCGTAGTAATCAAGCCGGCTTTCCCCAACTTTGCCAGAGAGCCTGTCTTTGGGTCGGAGCTTCCGAAAGCCGAACTGGACAAGTTTTTGAGCCGCCTGCAGGCCCACCCGCATGAGTATGTAGCGCAAAAGCAAGTCGCTCTTTCAACTGCTCCGGTGTGGGAGCATGGCTCACTGCAGTCGCGCAGTGTCGTACTGCGCACCTATGTGGTGAATACGGGCGACGGATGGACAGTTTTTCCGGGAGGTCTGGTCCGCGTAGCCGAAGCCAACGGATCGGTAGTCTCGATGCAGCGCGGTGGCCACAGCAAAGATGCCTGGGTTCTGTGGGATAGTCCGGTGGAGAAATTCAGCATGCTGCGCCGGCGCGACGAACCTGTGGAGCTGCGTCGTGTTCCCCGCGTCGTTCCGAGCCGGGTAGCCGACAACACGTTCTGGCTGGGCCGCTACGTCGAGCGTGCGGAGAATATGGCGCGGATCTTGCGCTCGATGCTGCCGCGCGTGCGCATGGCCGAACCGGATCATCTTGGAAGCCTCCTTCGCCTGCATGCCTGCCTGGCCTCACGAAACGGCAAGCTCCCCAAGCGCAAACAACCAACATTCGCGGAGTTGGAGAAGGACCTGTTTTCACTCCTCACAGACCACAAACGCTGGGACAGCTTACCCGCCACACTGCGACAGATAGCAAGGGTGGGCGGCAACGTGCGCGAGCGCCTTTCAGCCGACATGATGCTGTTGATCAACCAACTGCGCGACGCCATGCAAAGCGAGCCCGGAGGTCAACTCTGGGATCTATCCGCGAAGCTGACTTCCTGCCTGGAGCTGTTATCCGCTTTCTCTGGCATGGAACGCGAAAATATCAATCGTGGATCCGGGTGGTTGTTTATGAGCATAGGCCGCCGGCTGGAGCGGGCTGTGTATCTAACCAGGGAAATGCGTGAGATTACAAAGCCGCTCGCACCGGAGAACTGGTCCTATCTTGAATGCTTGCTGGAAGTGGCAGACAGCACCATGACGTACCGGGCGCGCTACTTTACTACGTTACAGCCAGTCGCCGTGCTTGACGTTCTTATGGCGGATGAGACCAACCCCCGCTCCCTCGACTTTCAGTTGGAGCATCTTGCGGAGCTGTATGGAAAGCTGCCCGGCTCTTCTTCCGCGGATCTCCGCGCGATCGGTGATGCTCTGAACCGCTTACGCGGAATCGATCTGCAAACCGCGATGTACTCCGGGGTCACGAGGGGCGCGCGCGAACGGAATTCCTTGCTTCCCATCGATCGCTTTCTGGCGGAGCTGGATCAGCTCTTTCCTTTGTGGTCCAACGATCTATCGGACCGCTACTTCAGTCACGCGCGTCCCTTGTCCATCAGCATGGAGTGAAGGCCAGATGCTCTATAGAATCAGCCATCGCACAACGTATAAGTATGCCCATCCTGTATCGGTGGGGGACCACGTGGCCTGCCTGAGACCGCGCTCCTTCTCGCACCACCAGCTTCGGCAGAACAGTCTGCACATCCACCCGGCTCCAGCTAACCTCACAGAGCGGACGGACTATTTCGGGAATCTCCAGGCCTTCTTCACCATTCACGAGCCACACAAGGAATTGATCGTCGAGTCGAAGAGCGAGGTGAACGTGAGTTCCGGCGGCTTTGACGCAACTTCGGTCTCACCTTGGGAACTATCTGCGCGACCACTTGCGTCAGATCACACGATGGAGGGTCTGGATGCGTACCAATTCCAGTTTGAGTCGCCGCGTATCCGGCTGAAGCCTGCCTTCGCGGCGTACGCAGTTGAATCGTTCACGCCCGGGAGACCGATGCGCGAAGCTCTTCTGGAACTGACGACGCGCATTCACAGGGACTTCCGTTTTGATTCAAAAGCCACCACTGTACGCACTCCCGTGGAAGAGGCATTTGAAAAGCGTCGTGGGGTGTGCCAGGACTTTGCTCACGTCCAGATTGCCTGCTTGCGATCTATCAATCTTGCGGCGCGGTACGTCAGCGGGTACCTGCGCACCTATCCGCCACCGGGACGACCCCGGCTTATTGGCTGCGATGCCTCCCACGCCTGGGTCTCCGCCTATTGTCGAGGCATCGGTTGGATCGACGTAGACCCGACCAATGATGTGGCTCCCACGGACGGGCATGTCACTGTCGCGTGGGGGCGCGACTATGGTGACGTAAGCCCATTGCGGGGGCTGATCCTTGGTGGTGGCGGCCATAGTCTCAAAGTTGAAGTGGACATGGAGCCGGTCGAAACTGATTCTCGATTTTCAGACCTCCCAATCTAGTCAGGGCGCCGCACGGACCGTCGTGGAACGGGAATGCTGCTGGCCGGATACGATACTCGCGAGTTCCTGAATGGTATGACCGATTTCACTATCGGCCGTGTAGAAGTGAGGCGCAATACGAATACCGGCGCCGGGCCGGTAGTCCACCAGGATTTCGCGGCGCTCTAACTCTGCAGTGACTTCACGACCGTTTGGAACATCGAGGATGATCGTGCCACCCCGGCGTTCAGGATCGCGCGGGCTACGTACCGTAAGCCCCGCCTCGTCGGCTAACGCAATCAAGAGTTGTGTCTGTCGGCGTGATTTGGTGCGGATGGCATCCACACCAATCTCATTTACGATCTCGTAGCCGGAGCGGGCCGAATACATTGCAGGTACGTTGGGTGTGCCGTTCAAAAAACGGTGCATGTCCGGCGCGTACGCTATGGGTCCATCCCGAAATTCGAAGGGGTGGGCATGGGCTGCCCATCCGGTTGCAGCTGGTCGCAAATGCGAATCGAGATCAGGGCGAACATAAAGGTATCCTGCACCGGGACCACCCAGGAGCCACTTGACGGAGCCGCCCGTGGCAAAGTCAACGTTGAGGTTTGTAACGTCAAGCGGCACGATACCTGCTGACTGGTATAGATCAGCGACGATGTAGGCGCCGACCTCATGCGCGCGTTCTGTAAGCAAGTGAAGATCCTGCAGGTACGAACTCCGAAAGGCGACATGCGAGATGCTGACGAGTTGGGTCTCGTGATCGATCGCATTCAGAAGTTTCTCAAGCGGAATCGTCATGCCGTCTTCGGAGGGGACAGACACAATCCGCGCTCCCTGCTTTGCAAGGCCGTGATAGACGTAGTCGTTGGAAGGGAAGTTCAGCCCATCGGTGACCAGCTTGTTGCGCGACCCGCTCCAGTCGAAGCAGGACGTGACGATAGTCTGACAGATCGATACATTTTGGTGCATGGCCACGCGACCGCGCGGCGCGCCGATAATGGATCCGATCAGGTCGCCGCAGGTGAGCGGCATCTCCCACCAGCCCTCCGCCCAGGCGCGGATGCCACGTGTGGCCCATATATCGGTGTACTCCTGAAGGGCCGTTACGGCGCGTCGCGGCATGGGCCCTAGCGAGTGGCTGATCATGTAGGTCGTATGCTCGAGAATGGGGAACTCGCGACGCCATGCCAGGAGCGGATCATCGCTGGTCTCAGACGCTTTGGCAGACGGAATAGTCAGTGTGCTCATAGGTTTACGACCTCCTCGACAGGGTTGCGGGTCTTGGCTGCTTCGCTCGACCGTCTTACTAGATAGAAACCGCTCAGAAGGAGAAGACAGGGCACACCATACAGGAGCGTGGGCCTGAAGGCTGGGGAGAAGTAGGTGGTCACCAGCGCGGCAGCCATCAGGCCAGCGCCCAAGAGGCTCGTGTATGGGTAGCCCCACATACGAAAGGCCAGGATCGCGTGCCGGTTGCGTCTGCGAAAAGCGAGGTGAGTGACAAAGATCATGAACCATGTAAACAGCGGTCCGAAAAGCGAGAGCGCGAGCATAAGCAGGAACGATCTCTCTTTGTATCTGATGCTGGCAACTGCAGCGAGCCCGATGCCCAACGTGGAGGCGAGCAAAGCCGGCACGGGTACACCATTGCTCGTGAGCCTGCCGAGCAGGCGCGGGGCAAAGCCGCTTCTGGAGAGCGAAAACAGCATCCGCGCGGTGATGTAGAGCTGACTGTTCATCGCCGAAAGCGCGGCGACAAGGATAACGCAATTCACTACACCGGCCGCATGTGGGATGCCGGTCCGCAGCATGACTGTGACAAAGGGTGACTGTGAGGCCCCGGAGGCCGCTGCCGTCCAGGGCACAATGGCGAGCATCAACGCCAGCGACAAGACGTAGAAGAGAAAGAGACGAAGCATGGTGGCATGAAAGGCCTGACGAATGGCGCGCTGTGGGTCTTTGGCTTCGCCCGCTGCGACCGCAATCATCTCGATGGAGAAGTAGCTGAACAGAGAAACCAACACCGCAACCCACATGCCCCAGATGCCTTTTGGCAAGAAGCCGCCAAAAGCCGTGTAGTTGCCAAATCCGATGGGTTGTCCGCCGTCGAACGAAGCACCTCGCCAGGAGTGCAGCACTAAATAGCTGCCGAGGCATAAGAACGCCAGGATAGCGCTCACCTTCAGCGTGCTCAGCCCGTACTCCACAAGACCGAAGTGCTTCACATTGAAGGCATTCACCAGCACCAGCACCGTAGAGAAGCCGAGGATCCAGACCCAGCCCGGCACGCCGGCGAACCAGTACCGCATATAGACCGCCACAGCGGAAACTTCCGTTCCCAGCGCCAGCACGACACCAGCCCAGTAGGTAATGCGTACCAGAAAACCTGCGAGTGGCGACAGGTAGAACTCTGCCCATGCGCCGAAGGATCCCGCGGTTGGGTGCGCTACCGTCATTTCTGCCATGCAGCCCATCAGCAGCATTGTGATGAGCGCGCCGATACCATAGCTCACCAACACCGCAGGACCTGCAAGTCCTATGGCAAATCCCGAGCCGAGGAACAGTCCCGTGCCGATTGCCCCGCCGATGGCAATCATTGAGAGCTGCCCTGAGGAGAGACTTCGGCGCAGGCCCTGCTCCCGCTCGGATATCCGCTCGAACTCGGGAGCCGTAGAAGTCTCCATGGCGTCAATGTACCCTTTTTAACGATGGACATCCTATCGCGGCCCGTGCTGACGGCCGATGAACGTATACCTTACGGCGCAGACCCCAGCCAATTTGGTGATCTTTGGCTGCCGTCGACACGCGCTGGAAAGCGCTGTCCTCTGGTCGTCTTCTTTCACGGCGGTTGGTGGAAGTCCGCCTATGACCTGGGCTATGCAGGCTATCTCTGTGCAGCGCTGAAGCGTGCCGGCATCGCAACGTGGTCGGTGGAATACCGAAGGGTCGGGCATACCGGTGGCGGCTGGCCGGCCACGTTTCAGGATGCCGCGAACGGCTTCGATTATCTCGGCACGCTCGCCGGCAAATTCCCGCTCGATCTCACGCGTGTTGTCTCCGTAGGCCACTCCGCAGGTGGTCACCTGGCATTTTGGACTGCCGGCCGCCACCACATTGCTCCTACAAGCGACATGGTGCTACCGCCCCCGCGCTTCCCACTACGCGGAGCAATTGCCCTTGCGGGCGCGGTTGATCTTGGCCTCCTCATTGAGCTTTCCGGAAACGGTCATTTTGCTCATGATCGTGACGAAGTTTTTGCCCTGATGGGTGGTCGCCCCGCGGAGCTGCCGGCTCGCTATGCTGCAGGCGATCCGGGCCTTCTGCTGCCCCTTGAAGGGCGACAAGTGATCATTCAGGGCACAGAGGACGACCAGATACCACCCACTCTCCCCGCCCGCTTTGCGGAAAAGGCGAAGTCACGTGGCTCCGAAGCCGCCGTCCTCATCCTTCCCGGTGCTGATCACTTCGACGTGGTGGATCCCGAAAACCGGGCATGGAGCAAGGTGCTGGCGCAGATAAAGGCGATGCTGTCCGTGTAACTGGCGCAGGTTCTGCAGTGGAGAAGGGAGTGGTTTGACTGGTCGATGTAAACGATTGCGTGCGCTCTTCCCAGGCGTGTAGAGTTGTGCGGAAACCTTACGAGGGCTGCGGGCTGGATGGAATCGCGCAGATCCAAACCGTGAGTGGAACGCAAGCTCCACGAGGACAAATGAACCGCCGCGACTTCCTCAAAACGACCTCCGGTGTGCTTGCTGCAACGGCCCTTTCAGAAGGGTTCGCGCAGGCGCAAGCCGGCCTCCCTGCTGGCCGTATCGTAATAGGCATGAATCGCAACTGGCGCTTCCGTCCGGGCAAGGCCGAGGGCGCGAGTTCACCACAGTTCGATGATGCCGGTTTTAAGACGGTAGTCGTTCCGCACACCAACGTTCGACTGCCCTGGCACAACTTCGATGACAAGACCTATGAGTTTGTGAGCACCTACCGCCGAAGCTTTCGCCTTCCTGAGGGGATCGCCGAAGGCAAGCGCGTCTTTGTGGACTTCGAAGGGGTCATGACGGCCAGCCGTGTGTGGATCAACGGCGTGGACTTAGGGGAGTATCGCGGCGGGTTTACTCCGTTTGCCTTTGAGCTCACACCGCATCTGGTACGCGGCGGAAACAACGTTCTCGTAGCGGAGGTCGACTCCACCGAACGCGACGACATTCCTCCGTTCGGGTATGAGATCGACTACATGACCTTCGGCGGCTTGTACCGTGAGGTCTCTCTGCGCATTGTGCCGCAAATTTACCTGGACAACATCTTCGCGCACCCGAGCGATGTCCTGAGTGGGCGGCCCTCGCTGGATGTGGACTGCTTCCTCGCCGGGACGCCTGCGATGGGCGAGTCGCTTTCGCTTGCGGTGGAGTTGCTGGACGGCAGCCGTGTGCTTGCACGAGGAGAACAGGCGACGCACTTTTCCGGAACAGCGGATCCGCAGGCCGGAGACGACCCCGCGATGCCAGCGGCCGCCTACGCCAGCACGGAGACGCGCACGGATCCGGGCATGACGACGGTGCGCCTTCAAAAGATCGAGGGCATCAAGCTTTGGGATCTTCAATCGCCGAAGTTGTATACGGTGCGGGTGCGATTGCTGCACAAAGGGCAGGTCCTGGATGAGGACAGCAGACGCATAGGCTTCCGTGAAGCTTCGTTTACGGACCATGGGTTCTCGTTGAACGGCCGCATTGTGAAATTGCGCGGGCTGGACCGTCACCAGACGTTCCCGTTCGTGGGACAAGCCATGCCTGCGCGGGTGCAACGCAGAGACGCGTTCATCCTCCGCAAGGAACTTCACTGCAACATCGTCCGTACATCGCACTACCCGCAATCGAGACACTTTCTCGATGCGTGCGATGAGCTTGGCTTACTGGTGTTGGAAGAGATCCCGGGATGGCAGCACATAGGTCCGGAGCCATGGAAGCAGATCTCCATCGATAACGTGGGCCGCATGATTCGTCGCGACTGGAATCATCCCTCGGTTGTGCTTTGGGGCGTGCGGATCAATGAATCGCAAGACGACCACAGCTTCTACACGCGGACAAATGCTCTGGCGCATGCCCTGGATCCCTCCCGACAGACTGGCGGCATTCGCTATCTTTACGACACCGAGCTATTAGAAGATGTGATGACGATGAACGACTTCGGCTTTCCTCTCCGGAAGCCGAATCACCCGCGTTATCTGAACACGGAGTTTGTCGGGCACACCTATCCGACCAAGACCACCGATGACAACGAACGCCAACGCGAGCACACCCTGCGTCATGCTCGGATTCACAATCAGCTTGCCTCCGATCCGCAGTATGCCGGAGGTATTGGCTGGTGTGCCTTTGACTACAACACGCATGCCAACTTCGGCAGCGGCGACCGTATCTGCTACCACGGAGTTTCCGATATCTTCCGCGAGCCCAAGCCCGCCGCGGGCTTCTATAAATCGCAATGCGATCCGGAAGAAGAGGTGGTGCTTGAGCCTGCGTTCCATTGGGCTCGGGGTGATGAATCCATTGGATTTACGAAGGCGGTTTTTTGTTCAAATTGTGACCACCTGAAGGTCTTCGCCAGGTCGACCCTCGGGAAAGGTATAGGGGAGGGCTGGCAACCGTTCACTGAGCTGGAGCCGGACCGGACTGAGTTTCAGTATCTTAAGTATCCGCCCTTTGTTTTGGATTTTGAAAAGGTACCGCGAGGCCAGATGCCGGGCTGGGGCGATCTGCGGGTCGATGGCTACCTTCGCGGAAAGAAAGTCATCTCCAAGTCGATCTCAGGTTCGGGAGTTGACCGTGAGTTTGTGTTGCTGCCCGATGACATTTCGCTGCTTGCCGATGGCGCAGATACAACACGCGTCGTTCTGCGCGTTACGGACGAGTTCGGTGCAGTGCGCACCTATGCCAACGATCCCGTACAGTTTCAGGTGGAAGGGCCGGCGGAGTTGATCGGTGACAATCCCTTTGCCTTGATTGGCGGCACAGGGGCTGTGTGGGTTCGTGCCGGACAGCAGCCCGGAATCGTCCGTCTTACGGCAACCCATCCGCGTCTTGGAAGCAAGACCGTGGAGTTCACGATGCATGCGAGCGAGCCTGAAAGGGTGTAGTTTCGCTCGATTTGCTGTAACTGAGCTTGAAGCTCCAGAAAGGCTTGGTTATCTTCGATCCGGTCCACATCGATGCGACACTTCGCGGATTCGCCCACGAGCAATCGGTAAGTCGTAGAGAGTTCCTGCGCGCTGTCGCCGGCACCGCTGCCGCAACGACGCTATTCGGTGCCGTGCCACTCCGCGCTGCTGCGCTCCCACCTGCGCCTAAGGCAGTCGTCGTTACTTTCGGAGGCGGCGCTCGCGATCAGGAAACCTTTGCGCCGGAGGGGCAGCAATACATTCCGCGGATCTTAAATGAACTGATTCCGCAGGCTACATTTTTCACGCAGGTGGTGAACCGGGGAATTTTGGGTCACTACGTTGCAACTGCCAGCCTGGCGACCGGAAATTACGAGAGCTTCAACAACTTCGCACCGGTAAGTCCGCGCAATCCAACTATCTTTGAGTATTACCGCCGTGACCGTCGCGCGCCTGCCCGCGACGCTTGGGTAATTGCGCCCAGCAACGGCTTCAATCGCATAGGACAAAGCAATCACAGTGCCTACGGCAGCGGTTTGGGCGCAATGGTGGTACTGCCGAAGCTGCTGCTTGGACATGCCTCAGGGACAGCACCGGCGTCCGATTACGAGCGCCTGTTGCGAGATAACTACGAGTCGCCGCTTGCCATCCCAGCCGGTCCAGACTCAGGCCAGAGCGTTGCCGAGATCGCGAGTCTCATGCGGCTTTCGCTCGCGGACTTCATGGCGCACGCGCGCACAGTGGCCAGTCCCGATGAGCTTTCGTTGTTTCTTGCTCAGCACATCATGCGTGAACTGGCACCAAGCCTGATCTGGGTTACGCTGCACGATATCGACGTAGCGCATTCAGGAGCATTTTCGCTGTACACCGAAGCCATTGTCCGATCCGATGGCATTTGCGCTGAGCTTTGGAAGACCATACAGACGGATCCGGAGTATCGCGGGAAAACCAACCTGTTTATTCTGCCGGATTTTGGGCGGGACTCCGACACGGACGCGGGTGGCAACGGATTCCAGCACCACCGTACGGGGGATGCACTCTCGCGCACGACCTGGCTCATGGCGCTGGGACCCGGCATCCGGGAGAACACCACCGTGGACCGGCCGGTGGAGTCCGTTGACTTAGTACCCACGTTGGCCCGATTACTCGGTTGTGACGCACGTTATGCGTCCGGTCATGTGTTGGAGGAGCTCGTTCACGCATGACCGCGTCGTATCTCACCACGAAGGATTTTGCGCAATATCCGCCTCTGGCAAAGCACCTTGCTGAGTCTCACATCGGTCTACTTCAGCATCTGCCGATCCCGTTCGCTGCGGTACTGCTTCGCGAGCTGAGTGGATACGACTGGCAGTTTCCGGCTGAACGCGCGGAGATGGACCTTCAACTTCGCATGCTAGGCATGATGAGCGAAGCGGAACTCGCGAAGACGATGGCGAGCTTCAGCGCGGTCCCGCTGTCGCCTGAGTTGATTCAGCAGCCGTGGGCTGCGGAGCCGGGTGAATTTGTCGAAAAAATGACAGCGTATCTCTGGACGATCCATGCCATCGATGCATTCCACGCTGCGGCTGTGGCCTACGGGACGCAGTTGGATCGGGTTCGTCCGCTTGCTGCGGACGAACCGGCGCGGTGGTGTGCGGTTGTGATCGGGCGAGGTGCGCGCGGCAGTCGCCGAGAAGTGTTCAGTAAACTCCGTCCTCACGGCACGTTGTTTACTCAGGTGAGTGCGAAGGATGGTTTGAATGCCTTACTTGGGACGGTGCAGGCGCGTGCGCTTGCGAAGCCCGCGATGTATGGGCATTGGTATGTCGATGGCGCTGTGAATGAGTTGGGACTCGGGCAGAGTTCATGCGTCGGTTTGTCCTATGACGCACTAGCACCCGTGCGTTCCGCGCTCCTTCGCAAGATGAACGAACAACGCGCAACGCCGGGGGTTGGGCCGGAGCAGCTTCGGAGCGCACTGGCAGGGTGGCAGGAGAGGCAGCTGGATACGATGGGACTGGGCAGTGATCCGGTGTTACGCCGCTTTCAGCTTCGATTGTTGACCGAGGGATCCGGTACGCAGATCTTCAGCACCACTTTTGTTCAGTGGGCCGGTCGGGAGATCTTACGGCGTGCGCAGCCTCATACCTTACTGCTGCGGTATGCGCCCAGACAGATTGATCGCCCCATGGATGACTTATTGTCGGCAAAGGCAACGCCGCCCCAAGAAGATCCGGAAGGCTCTCTCGCCGATGCCGATTTGGGCGCCTTCTACACGTGGTTGAATGTGTCCCGACTGTCGTCTGCTGAGCGCATCACCTTCATCGCGTGGTTTGAGGAAGGAACAGAGGCTGTGGTGATTGCGCCGGGAATGCCCAAAAACGTCGTTTCCACGCAGGCTTGCGACATGGGAAAGATTCTTGCATGGGTGGCATGATCCTGCGAACCGCAGCTTGCCTAAGGCATCTTCACTAGAAGCGTTGTGATCTGTTGCATGCGCGCGTTGAGGTCGTTGCGCTGCTCCTGATCCTCTTCCCGGTCGATCGCCATCTCGTGTTGTGCATCGTCCTTGCGGCCGGTACGGCGGTAGGCGAGTCCGAGCCTGTAGTGAGCGCGGGCGAGTTTCGGATCAAGTTCCAGTGCTGTTTCTAATTGCGGGATACTCTCCGGCCATTTTTCTTGTTGCTGCAGTAAAAGACCGAGTTCATAGTGAGCCATCGCCATGCGTGGGTCGGCTTTGATTGCATCGTCTAGCAATTGATGCGCAGTTTGCAGGGCCGGGGGATCGGCGGGCTTATGAAGGATGGCGACCGCGGCATAAAGACACAGGTTCGCGTTGCCCTTGTGCTGTTCCGCAAATCCGGTCAGGCCAAGACATGCTCGGTCGTCGCTGTTGGTCAGCACCGTGCAGGACCGCCCAAAGATTTCCGCAAACATAGGATTATTCGGCTCCGCTTCGAGCAGCTTGGAAAATACGGCAATCGCTTCCGTGTAGCGCGCGGCGCCGTAATAGGAGATACCCAGACCGGAGAACATCCGCCGGCTCTCCGGGTAATGCTTGACACCTGTTTCGAAGGTTCTGCTGGCGGGATCGAAGGACCAATGCCGCAATAGATCCACGCCAAGCACATAGAGATTTGGTTCGCTTGGCGCAAGCTGTGTGGCAAGCAGATAATGATCGGCGGCTTCCTTGAAATGATTACTCTTCTCTTCGATGTCACCGAACAAAGACTGTGCTGAGGCAGTTTGGTTGAGAGCAGGCATCGTACTCAGGGCGGAAGCTGCTTCGTCGTATTTACCGCAGTCGTAGAGCGCCAGCGCTGTGTTGTACGCCGTGTCGTTATCAGCCTTGGGTTCCTGGAGCGCGGCCCTGAATGCGTTGGCGGCCTTGCACGGAGCCTTTGCCAGCATGAGCGCTTGACCGAGTGTGTTTTGCGTTTGCGGGTTGGATGGGTCGAGCGTGGCCGCGCGGGTTAGTTCTGCTACGGCCGGGTCAATACGGCCCATTTTGAAATACGCGGTACCGAGG